>JANXZN010000296.1 GCA_025355545.1 Rhizobacter sp. | reverse complement strand
GCCGCGCGCCCGACCAAACGCACGCCCGCGTGGTGGCGCTGGCGTGCACGGTCGGCGCGGCGACGATGGCGCTGGCTGCTGCGGCGCTCGTCAGGGGTCACGAGGCGCTGGTGCGCGCGGCCACGCAGGTCGCGATCTGGTGCTTCATCGGCACCGTGGTCGCCGCCGTGTCGCACCGCATGCTGCCGTTCTTCACCGGCAGCGCGCTGCCGCGGCTCGATGCCTGGCGGCCGATGTGGCTGCTGTGGGTGATCGTCACCGCGCTGTGGCTCGAAGCGCTGTTCGCGGTGGCGCAACTCTGGTGATGGCCGCTGCCGGCGGCGCTGCGCTGGGCGCAGGTCGCGGTCGAGTTGCCGGTGGCGCTGCTGCTGCTGTGGCTGGCGTTGCGCTGGGGCCTGGTGCAAGGCCTGAAGATCCGGCTGCTGGCGATGCTGCACGGCGGCTTCCTGTGGCTGGGCATCGCCTTCGCGCTGGCGGCCGTGTCGCATGCGTTGATGGCGCTGACCCATGATGAACAGTCGCTCGGCCTGGCGCCGACGCACACACTGACGATGGGCTACCTGGGCGCCACGCTGTTCGCGATGGCGACCCGTGTCGCCAGCGGCCACAGCGGCCGGTCGCTGGCGGCCGACAACACGGCCTGGGCGCTGTACTGGGTGCTGCAGGCGGCCGTGCTGCTGCGCGTGCTCGGAGCCTTGTGGCCGGCCGGGGCCACGCCATTGACCGTGCTCGCGGTGCTGGCCTGGACCACGGGGATGGGCGGCTGGGCACTGCGCTATGGCAACTGGTTCGTGCGCCCGCGCGTTGACGGCCGGCCGGGGTGAGCACGGCACAGCATCGTTCAACGACACGCTCGATCGGTATGCTCGGGATGTCGCATCCGCTCGGAGACGATGGCTCGCCATGACCCGCGAACAAACCTGGGGCGAAGAACTCGCCAACGCGTTGAGCCACGGCATCGGCTTGCTGCTCGCCGTGGCGTCGTTGCCGATCCTCGTGCACCATGCCGTGGTCCACGGCAGTGCCGCCGACATCGTGGCCGCCAGTCTGTTCGCCGGCACGGCGATCATGCTGTACCTCGTCTCGACGCTGTATCACGCGGTGCGGTGCGCAGCGGCGAAGGTCTGGCTCAAGCGGCTCGACCACGCATCGATCTACCTCTTCATTGCCGGCAGCTACATGCCGTTCCTGTTCGGCGTGCTGCGCGGAGCCTGGGGCTGGTCGCTGTTCGGGGTCGTGTGGGCTGCGGCCGCGCTGGGCGTCGGCGCCAAGCTGCTCGACCGTCTGCGGCACCGGCTGTGGTCGACCGGCCTGTACGTCGCGATGGGCTGGGTCGCGCTGGTCGCCGCGACCCCGCTGGTCGAACGTTTGTCGGCCGCGGGCCTGGCATGGCTGATAGCGGGGGGCGTGTCGTACACGGCGGGGGCGATCGTGTTCCTGTTCGACTCGAGGCTGCGCTACGCTCACTTCGTCTGGCACCTGTTCGTGATCGGCGGCAGCACTTGCCATTTCTTCGCGGCCTTGTGGCATGCGCTGGCCTGATGCCCGATCCTCGCGGCTACGCCGTCGTCGCGCCGCCGGACGGCACGAACGCATCGGCGAAGCACACGTCCTGCGCCAACCCGTTTGCAAGGAACGCCGGCACTGCCGTTTCGACCATCTTCACCGAGCCGCAGACGTACACCTCACGCTGGCTCAAGTCGGGGAAGTCGGCGAGTATCGCCTCGTGGACCAGGCCGGTGCGGCCCTGCCACGCGTCGGCCGGCGTTGGGTCGGAGAGCACCGGCACCACGCTGAAGTTGGCATGCTGGCGCTGCCAGCGCTCGGCCAGTTCGAGCATGTACAGGTCCGCGCGCGAGCGCACGCCCCAGTAGAGCCGCATCGGTCGTTGCAGACCGCGCTCGAATGCGTCTTCGACGATGCTCTTGATCGGCGCGAAGCCGGTGGCGCCGGCCACGAACAGGATCGCGCGCGGGCCCTCGCGCAAGGTGAATTCGCCCAGCGGCCCTTCGAAGTCGATACGGTCGCCGACCTGCATGCCGTTGAACACATGGGTCGTGAAGCGCCCGCCCGGGATACGTCGCACATGCAGCTCGACGTGCGTGTTCTCCCGCGGCGAGTTGGCGAACGAGAACGCGCGCCGCTGCCCGTCGTCGAGCACGATGTTGATGTACTGCCCGGCGGTGAAGGCAATGGTGTGCTCGTCGGGCAGCGCGATGACGACGCGCATCACGTCCTCGGTCAGCCGCTCCAGTCTTTCGACGCGACCGACGTGCTGCGGCACGTGGCGCGCAGCCCCTGCTGCGTCCCACTCGACTTCGATCTCCAGATCGGTCAGCGGCGTGGCGCAGCACATCAGAGCCTTGCCTTGGGCCTTCCGCACGTCGGGCAAAGCCAGTTGCTGGTAGGCGCCGTAGTCGACGCTGCCATGCACGACGCTGCACTCGCAAACGCCGCAGCCGCCGTTGCCACATTCATAGCGCAAGGGCAGGCCTTCGCGCAGACCGGCCTCGAGAATCGTTTCGCTTTCACGCAGTGTCAGACGCTGTGCGCCCGGCTGCACCCGGACCTGGAATTCGCGCTGGCTGCCACGTCGCGACTTCGGCCGCAGCCAGGGCAGCAGCGCGAGCACGGCGCTGGCCACGCCCACCAGCGCCCATACCTGGGCGAGCGGCCACGAGTACATCAGCGGAAACAAAGCCAGGTAGAACCAGTCGAACGCCAGAACGCCCGCTGCCACGCTCAAGTCCGCCGCGCCGCCCTGGCTACGCACGGGCTGAATCAGCGACAGCGCGAGCAATGTCAGGAGCACGCTCGCCATGATCGGGCGCGACGGATTGGTGTTCGCCTTGAGCACACGCTGTCTGTGGATCCATATCAGCAGCAACAGCAGCAAAGGCACGCCGATGTGCATGAAGGCGAGCAGCGAAAAGAAGCGGGCGTTGACGCTGGTCGAGTAGATGAAGTTGCGCATCAGCGTGCTGCCGAAGCTCGGCAGCCAGTCCAGCCATTCGAAGCTGGCGACGATGACGAATTGCGCCAACCGATCCCACGGCAGCATGTAGCCGTTGATGCCCGACACGTAGACCAGCCAGATCAGTCCTATGCCGGTGAGCCAGGCGAACCAGCGAAAGCCGCGGAAGCGGTCGAACGCGAAGTACCGCAGCATGTGCAGCAGCATCGTCAGCACCATGGCGTCGGAGGCGTAGCGGTGCACGCTGCGCAGGATGCCGCCGGCATACCACTGGGCGTGTGTCAGCGCTTCGACCGAGGCGTACGCGTCGGCCACGCCGGTCTTGAAAAACGCGTACAGGTACAGCCCGCTGCCAGCCACCACCCAGAACAGGAAGAAGGTGATCGCGCCGAGCTGATACAACGGATTCAACCGGTCGCCGAAGGCAGCATTGAACAGCGCCTCGACGCGCATGAACATCCATCGCAGGACGGATTGCAGGCGTTTGATCATCACCGGCTTTGAGCCTGCGCCGGTGCCGCAGCCGAGGTCGGGTGTCGCAGCGCGCCGATGACGACCACCACGAAGAGCAGGCCGCCGATGATCGCCACCAGGCCGCCCAGCCCCATCAGCCCCATACCGGCCACCTCGGCGGTGCTGTGCAGCACCTGTTCGGCGCCGGCCACCTTGCGCTGCACGCCGTAG
>JANXZN010000192.1 GCA_025355545.1 Rhizobacter sp. | reverse complement strand
CCGCGACTGGAGCGAATTGCTGGAAGAAAAGCCCAACGCCGTGATCTTCGGGAACAAGCGCGAATGAGCCGCCGCGCCGGGCCGCCCCAGGCAAGGCTCGTCCCCTCGGGGGACCGGCCAATGTACTCATTGGACGAGGGGATGTCATGAATGCCTTGAAGCTGTGGATCGCTCCTGCGTTGCTGGTGGGCCTGCTCGCCGCATGTGCGTCGCCGACGCCGGCGCCGGTGCTGCTGACCCTGCCGCCCGCCGCCCCGGCGCCGAGCGTGGCGGCCGCGCCGAGCGCCGTGGCGGCGTCGGCGCCGTTGCTCGCGGTGCGCCGCGTCAACATCCCCGAGTACCTGGTCGCGCGCCGCGTGCGCTACCGCGCCGACTCGGCGACGCTGGCCGAATGGCCGAACACCTACTGGGCCGAGCGCATCGAGATCGGTGTCTCGCGCGAATTCGTCTCGGCGCTGCGCCAGCAGCTGCCCGGCTGGGCGATCTGCGAAACCAATTGCGGCGACCACGTGCCGGCGATGACTCTGCAGCTCAATCTGGTGCCGATGGATTTCGTGCGCGGCACGCAGCAGTTGCAGGCGCATGCGCGGCTAACCCTCAGCGACGGCGGCGCCACGGCACACGTGCTGCGCGTCGAGGAGCGCAGCTTCACGCTGCCGGCCGCCGCCGACACCGCGCAAGCCCATGCGCAGGCGATCGCCACGCTGATCCAGAAGGTTGCCGCCGAGGCCGCGCCGATGATCCGCGACGCCAGGCGGTAGGCGCGATGCTCCCCGGGTGGGGCGAACGGCCGAAGGTCCGTTCGAACGAAACCCAACCCGGCCGGCGCGCGCACCAGCGCGCGTCCGAGCTGGGTCAGAAATGGATGCCGCGCATCATCTCGGCCATCGCCATCGCCTCCGGCGACAGGGTCGCCTTGCCGCCCTTCTCGCCCTTCGCCGCGGCGCTGTCGGGGAACATCCGGAAGGTCGTGTTCATCAGGATCTGCGTGATGCGCGGGGCCAACGCGTGCAGCAGTTCGACCGAGATGCCCAGCCGTGTCGCCACCCGCACCGGCTTGTCGACGCAGGCCTGCACGATCAGGTCCGAGGCCTCGTCGGTCGACAGCAGCGGCATGTTGTCGTAGATCTTGGTCGGCGCCGTCATCGGCGTGCGCACCAGCGGCATGTTGACGGTCGTGAACGTGATGCCCTGGTCGGCGAACTCGCTCGCGGCGCAGCTCGTCCAGGCATCGAGCGCGGCTTTGCTCGCCACATACGCCGAAAAGCGCGGCGCGTTCACGAGCACGCTGATCGAACTGATGTTGACGACGTGGCCCTTACGCCTGGCGACCATGCCGGGCAACAGGCCCATCGTGATGCGCAACGCGCCGAAGTAGTTCAGCTGCATCGTGCGTTCGTAGTCGTGAAAGCGCTCATAGCTGGCTTCGATCGCACGCCGGATCGAGCGGCCGGCGTTGTTGATCAGGAAGTCGACGCCGCCGTGGTCGGCCGTCAACTGCTCGACGAACGCCTTGCAGCTTTCTTCGTTCGCGATGTCGGCCGAGTAGGTCACGACGATCGTGTCCTTGCCGGCTTCGGCGAGGATCGCGCGCTGAGCCTCGGCGAGCTTGGCCTCGTCGCGCGCGCAGATGATCGTGATCGCGCCCGCCTTCGCGAACTTCACCGCCGCCGCCAGGCCGATGCCCGACGATCCGCCCGTCACGAGCACGACCTTGCCGGCGACCGTGCCGCGCAGCGAGTGGTCGATCAGCAGCGCCGGGTCGAGGTGGCGTTCCCAGTAGTCCCACAACCGCCACGCGTAGTCGCGCAGGTTCGGGCACTCGATGCCAGAGCCCTGCAACGCACCGACCGTCTCGCGGCAGTCGTAGCGCGTCGGGAAGTTGATGAAGGTCATCATGTCGTCGGGCAGGCCGAGGTCCTTCATGACCGCGGCACGCACGCGGCGCACCGGCGCCAGCGCCATCATTCCCTTCTTGACGCTCTTCGGGCTGAAGCCGAGCAGCGCGGCGTTGATGAACAGGTTCATCTTCGGCGCGTGTGCGGCGCGGCTGAAGATGTCGAGCACGTCGCCGACGCGGTAACCGTTCGGGTCGACGAGGTGGAAGCACTTCTTGTTCAGCTCGGCCTTGCTGTGGCTGATGTGGTCCAGCGACGCGACGACGAAGTCCACCGGCACGATGTTGATGCGCCCGCCTTCGAGGCCGACGCTGGGCATCCACGGCGGCAGGATCTGGCGCATGCGCTGGATCAACTTGAAAAAGTAGTACGGGCCGTCGATCTTGTCCATCTCGCCGGTCTGCGAGTCGCCCACCACCAGCGCGGGGCGGTACACCGTCCACGGCAGCTTCGATTCCTTGCGCACGATCTTCTCGCTCTCGTGCTTGGTCATGAAGTACGGGTGGTCCAGGCCTTCGGCCTCGTCGAACATGTCTTCGCGGAACACGCCCTCGTACATGCCGGCCGCGACGATCGAGCTGACGTGGTGCAGGTGGCCCGCATCGATCGCCCTCGCGAACTCGACCGCGTTGCGCGTGCCTTCGATGTTGACCCGGACCTGCGACGCCTCGTCGGCCGAGAGGTCGTAGACCGCCGCGAGGTGATAGACCTGATCGATCTTGCCCTTGAGGCGCTTGACGTCGTCGGCCGCGACGCCGAGCTTCTTCGAGGTCAGGTCGCCGTAGATCGGCACCGCCTTGGCTTTGCCACTCACACCGGAGAGGCCCCAGTACTCGAGCAGCCCCGCGACCTTGCCCTCGCTCTGCGGCCGCAGCAGGAAGTGGACCGTCGCGCCGCGCCGCGCCAACAAGGTCTTGACCAGGCGCTTGCCGATGAAGCCGGTCGCGCCGGTGACGAAATATTGCATGTTGTTCCTCCGTGGGGTGCTGCTGGCCAGCGCAATTCTTGACTAATCCCCCTGGCGCGCCGCTGCCGATTTACCCCAAGCCTGGTAGAGCCGGCTCACTAGCCCGCATATTTCACGCATCGACCACTGTATGGCCTGATGGGCCATCTTGACGCTGTTTTCCGGGGTCAACGAGTGTCTTGACTGTCATTGCGTGGCGCTCGGGGGGTGTGGAGCGTGATCGGTCGATGAGAACCCCC
>JANXZN010000130.1 GCA_025355545.1 Rhizobacter sp. | reverse complement strand
CCCAACGTCAATTTCTTCGCTACAGTTTGGTTTCGGCATTGCCCGCTCGTTCATCAAGATTCGACACCTCGATAAACGGGCATCCAAAGGGCAATGCCGTCCTCGTTTCTACGGGGGAGCGTGAAATATCCGGGCTAGCAGCAAATGTCTGCAAGGGGTCGCCAGCGCCAGTTCGTGACTTTCGGGAACAGCCGTTCGGCCGCGAACTTACCGCGGTCGTCGGTTGGCACGCGCGAACGACCGCTGTCGCCATCTCTGATTTGCTCGACGGCATCGGCGAAGATCAAGTTCCAATGTGGACCGGTCGTTCACCCAGAAAATCGCTGCTGGCTCCTTTGGGTCGTCAGCGCCAGTTCGCGCCTGTTGGAAGCAGCCGCTGGGAGGCCGACGCCGCGGCAAGTTGAGCGGCAATCCATCCGGCATGTCCCGCATGTCAAGTTTCAAGGTAGAGCGGTCCCCCGCCTAAAAGAGACCTGAGCGACCGGTCTTGGCGACGGCCGACATTTGCCCGCCAAATTCGAACGGCCGCAGTCAGTCTGATCCGGGCAGCCGCCACATCGATCAGGCAAGCGTAACCGGCCATTGAACTGAGGAAGACAACGGCCGATCTTCACAACGGGGGAGTGTCCCTCCGACGCTTCCCCCCAAACATCACGGCTTGCGCACGGCTCAACCCATAGGCGCTCTGGGTCGACAAACCACCGTCAGAACAGCTCGTCCGCAGTGCCGGCCAACCGTTCCTTCAACCGTGCCACCACCGACGCCGGCCGGGTGTTGAACGCTTCGTCCGTGCCCGTCCCGCGGTCGACCCAGTCCAGCTTGAGTGCCTCGTACACCGGTTGCCAGCCCTCGCCCTGGCGCAATTGCAGCGCCGGGTTGGGCAGGTAGTGCCCGTTGCGCGTGCGCGCCCACAACTTGCGCGCCGGCCTGTAGCCACTGTCGACCTCGGCCCGCGCCAGCACCTGGTTGAGGTAGCTGCGCCTGCGCCGCTTCTCCTGCCACAGGTGGGTGGGCAGTCCTTCCAGCACCTGGTGCAGCTGCTCCGCAAAGTACCCCTCCCCGAACTTCCACGGCGGCAGCGAGCGCACGGTGCAGTCGGACCACTGGGTCTTGAACCCCGCCAGCATCAGCGCCAGCACCCAATACTCGCCCTGGTGTCGTTCGATGCGAACGAGTCGGCCATCGACCTGCACGTCGATCACCGCCGGCGCCAGCCGCTCGAAGACCGACGCCAACGCGTTGCGGGCGAAGGCCGGTTCCTCGATCGCCCGGCTCATCGCGTGATGCCAGGCGGCGTGCCCGAACTCGTCTTCGGCGTTCGGGTCGGCGCCTTTGGCCAGCAGCGCATCGACCAGCGCCGGGTTCCCGGCACGCGCGGCCAGCATCAGCGGCGTGGCGCCCACGGGCGTCTGATGATCGACGGTGTGCACGTCGCACAGCCGCAGGATGTCCTTGAAGTTCTTCGCCGTGTACGGCTGCAGGTGGCGCTGACGCACCGCACCCAACACCCGCAAGGCCAGTTGCTGTTGCGGGTCCGGGCGCCCCGCGCCGAGCGTCGCCACGTCACTGAGCCAACCGAAGACGCCGTCGGGCGCCAGGCCGCGGGCCGGCAGGAAGTGGGCCACGGCCAGCTGCTCGACCCAGGCTTGCTGGCCGTGCCACAGCGCATAGTCCATCAGCGTCTGGCGAGGCTTGGCGCTGGGGTTGCTCCGATCCAGCGCCTTGGGGGCCAGCTCTTCGATGAGCGCCCGGCTCCACGGCGTCCACGGCACCGGCTTGCCCTGCAGGAAGGCCTCCCGGATCGCCTTCGCCTGCTCCTCCTTGCCCTGCAATTCGAGCTTGCGTGCTTCCTGCGCCCACTCTTCCCGGGTCGAGGTCTGCGTCGTGCCGGTACGCACGCCGCCGGCTTCGAGGCCCAGCAGGGCGAACAGCGGGTGGCCGGTGTCGGTCTCGACGATCGTCAGGCTCTGCACCGCACGCGTCATTGCCACGTACAGCGCGTTGACGTAGAACTTGTACAGCTCCAGCGACTTGTCGCTCTTGTCCCGGGCCCGGCGGTAGTCGAGCACGTCGCGCTGCAGATCCTGCGGCGTGACGCCGTCACAGACCTCGGCGTAGGCCGCGCGCTGCCCGGAGACGATGCCCAGCAGCACGACGTGCGGGTACTCCAGCCCCTTGGCCTCGTGAACCGAGAACACCAACGGTGTGTGGAACTGCGCCCGCGCCGCGGCCTTGTCTTCGTCGCGCAGCACGATCACCGCGTGGCGCACCGATGCGCGGGTGCTGGCGTCGATCTGCTTCAGCGCGGCGTCCCTGGCCTGGACGAGCGTCACCTCGCCGGGTTCATCCGTGGTGCAGTGCACGAGGAAATTGCTCTCGCGATCGATCGAGCCGAAGCGGGCCTGCTTGATCTTGAGCAAGCTGTTCGCCAGCTTCGTGACCGCCCGGGTGTTGCGGAAGTTCGCCTGCAGCACCTGCAACTGCTGGCCGGCCTGAGGCTCGGCACTGCCCCCAGGATTCGGGCCGGCCAGGCCCTGCCAGAACAGGCTCCTCACCGCCGCCCAGGAGAAGAAGTTCGGGTGCACGATCTGGTTCGAGTCGCCGCACAGCAGGAACTGGCCCGGTGCCTTCAGGCAGGCCAGCACCAGGGTGAGTTGAACGCCGGTGAGGTCCTGCACTTCGTCGATGACGATGAAGTCGTAGATCGGCTGGGCGAGCGGCCGCCAGTCGTGGGCGACGAGGTTCAGGTCGAACTGGGCGGATTCCGACAACCACTGGCGGTAGCGGCCGAACAGGGCGTGCGCCGCCTCCCGGACCGACGGTGCCAGCAGGCTCTGGCGCGCACCGAGGGCCAGGTAGTCGGGCAGGCTCAGCGGCCCGCCGGGCTGGGCGCCGATGACGCCGCGGAACTCCTCGAACAGGGCATGAGCGTCGATGTCGCCGAGCGCCTTGGCGGCGGTGCGGTGGCGGTCGAACCAGCCTTGGTACGCGTTGAAGCTGACTTCGCGGCCCGGCGGGACGTGCAGGGTTTCCAGGAACTCGCGGTAGCTGAGGAACTCGGCCTGCTGGGCCGGGTTCTCAAAGCCGTGAGCGTCGTACATCGAGCGCGCCGATTGCGCCAAGTAGGCCGACTGGGTGACGTAGAGCACCCGGCCTTCGGCCTCGCGCAGCTTGGCCAGCGTGACCGCGGTCTTGCCCGAGCCGGCCGAGCCGACCAGCACCACCGGCGCGGGCAGACGGCGCACGGCCTCCTGGGCGTCGTCGAAGACGATGGGCTTGTCGAGCAGCTCGAACTCGGTGCGGGTGGCGTGCAGCCAGCGCAGGGGCATCGCTTCCGCCGTGGGCAGCGTCGTCGGGTCGGTGCCGGGTTCGCGCTCGATCTTGACCTCGTCAACCGGTGCGCCGCGCAGGAAGCGGGACTTGTCATAGGCGTGGTTCTCGATCACCTCCAGGGCCAGGCACACCGTCTCGCCGCCGTAGCGCGCGAACTGCAGCAACAGCCGGTTGCTGTGGTCGAGCTTGGCGCGGTAGTAGCCGCCGGTGTGCAGCTTCTTGACGTCGGGACTCTTGAAGTCGCCGGCTTCGATGGCGGCGCGCACCTTGGCAAAGGCCGACTTGACCCGGCGCAGGTCGAGGTCCTTGTACTGGAGCACACGCATGGGCGGGGTCGGGCATCGGGTGGGGACAGGGCCACGATTTTGCCGGGTGTGCATCCGGGCACCGGGACGGCCGCCTTGGGTAGTCGGACTCTGGGGGGCCGGCTGTATGGAGTCCGACGGGCGGCAAGGGGTCGAAGCCCGGGCCTCACGACCGTCCGGCAAGCGCAGGTTCAGTCGGCAGCCAAATTGCGGAAGCGATCGGCCTCGACGTTTCAGGGACCCAGATCAGTCAGGCATCGACGACGGTTCGCGAACGCTTGGTTGCCGCGAGCGTGCCGCGGCATCGCGCAGCCCCGCACTCGCAAGGGTATGTGGCGGGATCGTCGCCACCGACGTCGAGGGCGTAGTCGAGAAACAGCTCCTCGCCAGCACGGATGTCCCGGGTCGTGTGGATGACGAGCACGCGATCGTCGGTCGCGTTGCAGTCCTCGACGGCTTCGACGTTGGGGTCGCAGGCGTGGTTGAGGTGTCGGGTCGCGTTCCCGCCTTGCGCGCCGTCGATCATCGAGCCGTCCGAGAGCCCGAAGAGATAGGTGAGCTGGTCGTCCCATCCGGTGTGCGCCTCGTCCGGCGCGTAGCGCCTGCCGGCGTAGGGCCCGATCTTCTGGCCGGACCGGATCGCGCGCAGGGCGAACACGCCCTGCCCGTGCACGCCGCTGCGGCGGACCTCGATGCCCTTCAGCGGCGTGGCCATACAGCCTGCGTCGTTCATGCCGCGCCCTTGCTCGGCACACTGTCGTTCGCCGCGCCCTTGTTCGGATTGATCAGGTACTTCTCGCCGGTGGCGCGCTTTCCGTAGACCGCGATCCGGTCGAGTTGCAGCGCCTCGGCCAGCGACACTTGCGCGGCATAGCGGCTCGCGAAGGTCGTCTTCAGCTGCGCCGCCACGCGCTGCTTCAGCACCTGTGCCGCGGCGGGTCCGATCTTCTGCAGGAACGGGAACAGCAACCAACCGCCCATCCCCCAGGCCATGCCGAAGTTGCGGTTGAACTCGGTCGCCCCGGTGTCCATGCCGCCGTAAATGTAGACCTGCTTGTGGGTCGTCGAGCCGTAGCGGCTGTACTCGCTGGCATTGCGGTTCAGCGCCGCCTCCATGCAGGTCAGGATCTGCCCGGCGAGCTTGCCGCCGCCGGTGGCGTCGAAGGCGATCGTCGCGCCGGTGGCGGCGATCGCTTCGGTGAGGTCGTGCATGAAGGTGGCTGAAGCGGCGTTGCACACGTGGGTCGCCCCCATCGCCGCGAGCAGGTCGGCCTGCGCCTGCTGGCGAACGATGTTCACGAGGCCGATCCGGTCCTGCAGGCAGATGCGGTTGAGCATCTGGCCGAGGTTGGAGGCCGCGGCGGTGTGCACGAGCGCGGTGTGGCCCTCGCGGCGCATCGTCTCGACCATGCCCAGCGCGGTGAGCGGGTTGACGAAGGACGAGGCACCATCGGCCGGCGTGGCGCCGGCGGGCAGCGTCAGGCACTGGTCGGCGGGGATGCACCGGTACTGCGTGTACATCGCGCCACCGAGAACGGCCACGGTCTTGCCCAGCAGCGCCTGCGCCGCATCGGACGAACCCGCACCGACGACCACGCCGGCGCCCTCGGTGCCGACGGGCAAGGACGCGTCGAGCCGGCCGGCCATTCCTTTCATCGCGGCGTCGGGGATGCGGGCCGTAACGACGGGGCGAGCGGCCGTGCCGGACGCCCTGGCGGTGCTCATGTCGGCGGCGCCGAACAGCAGGCCGAGGTCGGACGGGTTGATCGGCGCGGCTTCGATGCGCACGAGCACCTCGTCCGCGGCAGGGGCGAGGATCGCGATGCTGGCGAGCGACAGCTCGAGTTCGCCGCTGCGTTTGACGAGCGAGCGAAGTTGCAGGGCGGTGGATGGGGTGTCGGTGGTCATTGGGTGTATCTCATGGTTCGGTCGTTGCAAGGGGCTGCGCGTGCTCTGTTCCCGCGTCGCGAACCGCATTTTGGCGAGTTGTTCGAGATCGTCGCGACGACCCGCGCCGACGCTCGCAGCGATGTGGCAGACGCTCCGGACTTTCTGGACCCTGCCGCTGGCGTTCATGGGACTTTGCTGTTGGGGGCGGCGCCCGACAGTTCGTGCTCGATGGCCTCGATACTGGGTAGAGCCGACCGCAGCATGGCAGGCAGCGCGCGGGTCAGCTCGAAGGTCGAGATGCCGATCGGCTTGTCCATGCCGCGCAGCGCGTATTCGGCCAGCACCTGGTTGTTGCGCTGGCACAGAATCAGGCCGATGGTCGGCGCGTCGTCGGGGTGCTTCAGCCGGTCGTCAACCAGGTTGCAGTAGAAGTTGATCTTGCCCGCGTACTCGGGCTTGAACTCGCCGCGCTTGAGTTCGATCACGAGGTGGCAGCGCAGCTGCACATGGAAGAACAGCAGGTCGAGGTAGAAGTCCTGCCCTCCCGCCGCAATGCGGTACTGGCGGCCCATGAAGGCAAAACCCTGCCCCAGTTCGAGCAGGAACTTTTCCAGATGGCGCACCAGACCGGTCTCCAGCTCGCGCTCGTGGAACGGCTCTTCCAGCGTCAGGAAGTCGAAGACGTACGGGTCCTTCAGCGCCTGCTGCACCAGATCGGATTGCGGCGCCGGCAACCGCAGCGCGAAGTTGCTCGCGCCGGCGCCCTGTCGCTCGTGGGCGCGACTGTCGATCATCAGCATCAGCGTGTTGCGGCTCCAGCCCTGGGCCAGTGTCTGCTCGATGTACCAGCGCCGGGCCGGCACCGGCTTGACCTTTTCCAGCAGCAGCGCGTGATGGCCCCAGGGCACTTGCCACAGTGTGCTGTCGTTGCCCGTTTTCGCCACGACCTGTGGCGAAGAGCGCTTGCCCGGCAATTTCGCCACAGCCTGTGGCGAAAAGTCCGGCGGGTTGCGGGTAGGCCCGCGCGAACGCGACCATGCGGTCCATGTTGCGGGCAGAGAAACCCTTGACTTCGGGCAACTCGTTGCGGATGTCTTGGGCCAGCCGCGGAATAACGCCTGCGCCCCAACCTTCGGCGGCCTGTCTCGCGTCGAGCAGGCCACCGATCTCCCAATACAACCGGATCAGCTCGGCGTTGACCGCAAGCACGGCGCGCGTTTGTGCCGTCTGGATGCGTGACTTGATGTCGGCGAGCAGGCCGGCATACTCGGTCAGCTCGGTCATGCCATTTCCGAGGCACAGCACCGAGGCTGGGTTGTAGAAACGGCCCCCTCCCCGCCGAGGGCTCCAACACGTTCCATTGGCACGCTGAGGATGGGCTCGTCCTTCTTCGCTTCGATGTCGATGACGGATTGGCAGTCGACGAACAGCACGTAGTCGGCCGGGCCGGTGGCGGTGGGGTCTGCGCACACCGCCCGACCCATGCCGGCGCCGAAATTCATCGCCTTGTTGTCCTGCACGAGCCAGCCGGCCTGCGCGAGGCGCTGGTCGATCGATTCGGGGGCTTGGGCTTCGGGGATCAAGGGTTGGCGGTCCAGGAGAATTCGTGTCATGGTACTTCGGTTGACATCGGAAATCGGGACCTTGCCGGGATGAACTCCGGCAGTACAGGGAGCCTTCGAGGAAGGCGGGCACTCCGACAGGACCCGGGTTGCGTCGCTTACCGCCGATCGCCTGCGTGGAGCTGCGCTGGCCTTCTCGCTGGTGTCCGAACGTCAATGAACCTTGGACTGCGGTCGGGGCCGTCGAACGCGGGCATGTCGCGCAGGTAGGTTGCGATCGACGCAGCCAGGTCGCGATCTGCTCTGTCTGAGGATGTGGCCAGCGCCCGTGCGATCTCGCGCCATGCCTGGACGGCTTCGGTTCGATTCGCCAGCGCTTTGGGGCTCGCCTTGGTTTGTGGTCGGCCGGTCCGCAGTCGACCGTCGTCTGCCGCCTTGATGCGCCACAGTGGGTGGTAGTTCCGGCTCCGCCCGCGGCTGGCCTGCCGTGTCGCCTCGGCCTCGACGCCCCAGCCGCGCAGCCTCTCGGCGAAGGTCTCGCGCCAGCGATGCAGGTCGGCCTTGCGCGGGTTCAGGCGCTTGCCGTGCTTGGACTCCGCCCGCACGCTGATGTGCACATGAGGGTTGGCCTGGTGGTCGTGCAGCACCATCACGTACTTGTGGTCTGCCAGCTCGATCTGGGCGAATTCGCGCGCAGCACGCTGCACGGTCAGGGGGTCGGTCCCTCGCGGCATCGACAGAATGATGTTGAAGGCCTCGCGCCTGTCGCCGATGTCGTCGATCAGCGTACCGCCCAGGCGCCAGTCTTCGGCCAGTTCATGCAGGGCGTCCTTGCCGCGCATCGTCTCGCCATGCTCATCCTCGATGTCGAGCCGGCCGTTCTTGCTGATATAGCGGAAGTGCGCTGCGATGGCCTGTATGCCGCGCCCACCACCGGTGACCTTGACCATCACCTGCGGCGCCCGGCGCAAGACCGTCGCTTCGATGCGCACACGAATCGCCGCCGCATGCCGGCGGGCAAGGTTCGCCACCAGTTTCGGCTGCGGCGGCACCCTGACGATGCGGTTGCCCGGATAGAAGAGCCGGTCACCCCACTGGATCAGGACGCCGTCGATATTGGGCTGCTGGGACATATTGCTCTCCTGCAAGTGCTATGCGTGTCGATGCCGAACCGCTGGTGCGTTGTTGTGGCGCGGGCGTAGGTCGGACAGGACGGCGGACGCCAGCGTGAGGTGGTCGCGCACGTCGTCCGCCACCGTGTCCAGCATTTCGCGGTACTCCTGGGCGGCGCGCACCGAGCCTTGGCGCAACAGGCTCGTGAGGCGGTGAAGGTTGCGGCTCAGGGTGGACAGCTCTGCGCTGGAAGCGATCAGTGCCGCCAGGTGGTCGGAGCGTGTGGCGCCGCTCGTGAGCACAGGAACACCAGCGACAAGGCTGGCGACATAGGCGCCCGGCGAAAGCCCGGCGGCGCGCGCGGCCGTCATCGTGGACAGCGCCTGTCGGCGAGTCATGCGCAGCGACAACCGCACGCGGTCCTCAGTCGACACGACTGAAGCATTTGCCAAGCGATCCGTGATCGACGGCTCGGCATGGTCGAGGGCAGTGGCCAGGGCCGCACGAACCAGGTCCGATGGCGAGACGCCGCGAGCACGAGCCTGCTCGAACAGCGCGGCCTTCAAGCCGCGCAGGTCGACGCTGATTCGATCTCGTGACGAGGGTGTCTTGAAACCCTGAGCCCCTTGCTTCCCGACACGCCCAGCGTGTCCGACAACGGCGCCACCGCGCCTATCCAGCACTCACCTACGCATTCAGTATTGGCTCTGACTCGGCCCTTGCCGCCGCTGGATTCGAGTCGAAATCGTGCAGGACAGAACTCTCCCAGTCAGCACCAGGTGCGGTACCCTGCCGCTGGAGCCAGCCCCACGGAGCCGCCATGAGCAAGACCCAGCGCCTCGACATCACGCTGCCGATCGACCTGGCCTTGGCTGTCAGCGCCAAGGTTGCCGCCGGCGAGTACGCCACCGAGAGCGCAGTCATCTGCGCCGGGCTACACCTGTTGTTGCAGGGCGGTCCCGCCAAAGCGAACTGGCTGAGAACGGAAGTGACCATGGCCTACGATGCGTTGAAGGCCGATCCGACACGCGCCGTCAGTGTTGGGCAGGTTCGAGCAAGGCTCGCAGCCTTGAGTGGCAGGCACGCTGACCGTGCTGGATGAATCTGGGGTCTTTGTATAACGCGCTATACAGCTTGCCCTGCGTGCTCGGGCTGGCCTGGCGCCGGTGTGGCGGCCACCGGCGCACCCTCGCCCCACTGCCAGGCACGGATGGATCCCACTCGATTCCTTACCGAGATAGAATGTAAGGAACCGCCTGACCAACAGAGGATCCGATCATGTTCGCCACACTCACCAGCAAGGGGCAACTCACGCTACCCAAGGAAATTCGTGACCGCTTGAGCCTGGACGCCGGTGCGATCCTCGACTTCCAGATCCAGGCGGATAACACGATAACCGCGCGGCGGGTCTTGCCCGATGCTCGTCGCATTCGTGGATTGCTCAAGTCGCCACACGCCTCACCGCTGAGCGTCGAGCAGATGGACGAAGCCGTCTCGAAGCACTTGCGGGACAAGCACGCGCCAGCCCAGGCGGGCCGCAAGTCTGCCGGCCGATGATCGGCATCGACACCAACATCCTGCTGCGCCTGTGGCTCAACGATGACCCGGCGCAGAACAAGCGCATCGATGCGCTGCTGGCCGAGCATGGCAGTACGTCCGGCTCGTTGTTGGTGACGGATCTCGTCTTGGTGGAAGCCGTCTGGACGCTGAGGTCGGCCTTCGACCAGGACAAGGACGCCCAGTTGATCGCGGTGCGCAGCCTGTTGGAGGAGACCGCGTTCGCCTTCGAGGATCGCGAAGCCGTCGCTGGTGCCGTCACCCTGTTCGGAGCGGGCTCTTGCGGATTTGCCGACTGCTTGGTTGTCGCCAAGCATGCCCGGCAGGGCTGCGACTTCACCGCCACGTTTGACCGAAGCATGCGCAAGCTGCCAGGGGTCAAGGTGCTCTGACCTGACCCGGTGGGTGGGCTCCCGTGGCGCGTATAACGCGCTATACAAAGCCCTCAGGATCGCGCCTCAGTCAGCCTGACGGGCTCTCCAGGACTTCGAGTCGAAGACTCGCAATCGAGCGGGTAGCCAGTGAGCGTCTAGCCGAGCCCTCTTGACCACATCGACTCGATGACGCTACCGCCGGCCGATGATCAGGCGTCGGGTTTCTTCCAGCGGTGCGGCAGCAACTCGTCGATGCGGCTGTTCGGATGGCTGGGAAGCCGCTCGAGC
>JANXZN010000074.1 GCA_025355545.1 Rhizobacter sp. | reverse complement strand
CGCGGTGGTCAGCATGTCGACCGCGCGGCCGTATTCGGGCTTGGCCGTGCCTTCCATGATGCCCTTGATGTCGCGGAACTGGCGCCGCACTTCGACCACCACCGCACCCGCGGCGCGGCCGACGGCCTCCATCGCCATCGCACCGAACAGGTAAGGGATCAGGCCGCCGATGAACAGGCCGACGATGACCTTCGGGTCGCTCAGATCGAAGCTCACGCTGATGCCGCGGCCCTCGAGCGAATGCGTGTAGTCGGCGAACAGCACCAGCGCGGCCAGGCCGGCCGAGCCGATCGCGTAACCCTTGGTCACCGCCTTGGTGGTGTTGCCGACCGCATCGAGCGGGTCGGTCACGTCGCGCACGCTCTTGGGCAGCTCGGCCATCTCGGCGATGCCGCCGGCGTTGTCGGTGATCGGGCCGTAGGCGTCGAGCGCGACGACGATGCCGGCCATGCTCAGCATCGAGGTCGCGGCGATCGCGATGCCGTACAGGCCCGCGAGCTGGTAGGAGACCAGGATCGCGACGCAGACGAACAGCACCGGCCAGGCGGTCGAGCGCATCGACACGCCCAGGCCGGCGATAATGTTGGTGCCGTGGCCGGTGGTCGAGGCCTGCGCGATGTGCTGCACCGGGCCGTACTGCGTGCCGGTGTAGAACTCGGTGATCCAGACCAGCGCGGCGGTCAGCATCAGGCCGACCGCGCAGGCGCCGAACAGCTTCATGTGCGTGCCCGCGCCGAGTGCGTCGGCCGGCATGTACATCGTCGTGACGAAGTAGAACGCGATCAGCGACAGCACGCCCGCCACCGCCAGGCCCTTGTATAACGCCGGCATCACGTTCTTCATGCCGGGCGAGGCCTTGACGAAGAAGCAGCCGATGATGGACGCGATGATCGACACGCCGCCGAGCAGCAGCGGGTAGATCACCGCCGACATCGTCGCGCTCTTCACGACCAGCGCGCCCAGCGCCATCGTCGCGATCAGCGTCACCGCATAGGTTTCGAACAGGTCGGCCGCCATGCCGGCGCAATCGCCGACGTTGTCGCCGACGTTGTCGGCGATCACCGCGGGGTTGCGCGGATCGTCTTCCGGAATGCCGGCTTCGACCTTGCCGACCAGGTCGGCGCCGACGTCGGCGCCCTTGGTGAAGATGCCGCCGCCCAGGCGCGCGAAGATCGAGATCAGCGAGGCGCCGAACGCGAAGCCGAGCATCGGCTTCAGCGAGGCCGACAGGCTCTCGGTGTTGCTGCCGCCGCCGGTCAGGGCCATGAAGAAGATCGCGACGCCGAGCAAGCCCAGCCCGACCACCAACATGCCGGTGATCGCACCGCCCTTGAAGGCCACATCCAGCGCCGGGCCGATTCCCTTGGTCGCGGCCTGCGCGGTGCGCACATTGGCCCTCACCGACACGTTCATGCCGATGAAGCCGCAGGCGCCGGACAGCAACGCGCCGAGCACGAAGCCGACCGCGCTGAGGTGATCGAGGAAGACGAAGATGAGAACCGCCAGCACCACGCCGACGATCGCGATCGTCTTGTATTGGCGCGCCAGATAAGCGGCCGCGCCTTGTTGAATGGCGCTGGCGATTTCCTGCATGCGCGCATTGCCCGCATCCTGGCTGAGGATCCAGCTTCGCTGCACGAAGCCGTAGATCACTGCGGCCGCGCCGCAGGCCAGCGCGAAATACAGCGCCATCGATGTCGTGATCAAGGGATGTCCTTCCTCGTCGATTGCATGGTTGGGGTTTGGGGCCGACTTCGAGCGTCGCGCACAAGTGCGCTTATCCGTGGCCCGGCCCCGCCGGCATGCTGCCAGATGGTTTGCGACAAAGCAATGACGACGGCATGGTGTTTTCCAGCGGATCAGGCAAGGCTGCGCACGCGCACTGCGGCCCGGCGGCTGCCCCTAAAATCGTGGATTTCCCGCGCACCAGAGACCACCATGAGCCTGCACAACGTGACCCCCGGCGCCAAGGCGCCCGAACAGTTCAACGTCATCATCGAGATCCCGATGAACGCCGACCCGATCAAGTACGAGGTCGACAAGGAGAGCGGCGCGCTGTTCGTCGATCGATTCATGACGACCGCGATGCACTACCCGTGCAACTACGGCTACATCCCGCAGACGCTGTCGGACGACGGCGATCCGGTCGACGTGCTGGTGATCACGCCGTACGCGCTGACGCCCGGCGTGGTCGTGACCTGCCGCGCGATCGGCGTGCTGAAGATGGAGGACGAGGCCGGCGGCGACGCCAAGCTGCTCGCGGTGCCGATCGACAAGGTGCTGCCGATCTACACGCACTGGCAGAAGCCCGAGGACATCAACCAGATGCGCCTGAAGGCGATCCAGCATTTCTTCGAGCACTACAAGGACCTCGAGGCCGGCAAGTGGGTCAAGGTGCAGGGCTGGGAAGGGCCGGAGTCGGCCAGGCAGGAAATCGTCGACGGCATCGCGGCGTACCGGAACCAAGTGGCGACGAAACAGTCGTAAGCGGTCCTTCCGGCTGCCCGACCACTGCATGCACTCGTTCCTGCGCTCGCTCACCGCCTCCTTCCTGCTCGCCGCCTCACTGGGCCTCGTCGCCGCGCCCGCGTGCGCACAGGGCCTGCCGGGCGGCATCCGGGCCGTCACCTCGGTCGAGGGGACCGACGAGTACCACTTGCCCAACGGGTTGCAGCTGCTGCTGATCCCGGACGACTCGAAGCCGACGACGACGGTCAACCTGACCTACCGCGTCGGCTCTCGCCAGGAGAATTACGGTGAGACCGGCATGGCGCACCTGCTGGAGCACATGCTGTTCAAGGGCACGCCGA
>JANXZN010000059.1 GCA_025355545.1 Rhizobacter sp. | reverse complement strand
GAAGGCGTGCACATCCGCGACATGCGCTCGATCGTCGAAAGCCTGGCCGAGGCCGCTGCCACCGTCACCGACCCGGCCGAGCTGGCGCGGCGCATCCGCATCCACCTCGCGCCGAGCATCGTGCAGCAGATCTACGGCCCGGTGCGCGAGCTCGAGGTGATCGCGCTCGAACCCGAGCTCGAACGCCTCGTCACGCAGGCGCTGAATTCGCCGCACGGCGCCGCGCTCGACCCGGGCGTGGCCGACACCCTGGCCCGCAGCGCCGCCGATTCCGCGAAGCGCCAGGAGGACCTGGGCCACCCGGCCTGCCTACTGGTGCCCGACATGATCCGCGCCCCGATGGCGCGCCTGCTCAAGCGCGCCGCGCCGCGCCTGCGCGTGCTCGGCCACAGCGAGATTCCCGAGACACATTCGATCCGCATCGGCTCGATCATCGGAGGCACCGCATGAACCGCGAAAGAGGGGCCCCTCGCAGCGGGGACCGCAGCGGTTCAGGCGGTGGCGTTGCCGACCGCGCTGATCTTTCGAACACTGACCGCCCTTTTGGAGGCAACGCATGAACGTCAAACGCTTTACGGCTCGCACCTCGCGCGAGGCGCTCGTTCTTGTGAGGCAGGCCCTGGGTGAAGACGCGGTGGTGCTGTCCACCAAGCCTTCGATCGACGGCATCGAGGTGCTCGCGATGGCACCCGAAGGCATGCGCCAGATCGAGCGCATGGCGGCGACCCCGCCGGCTGCGCCCGCACCGGCGAGCGGCCCCGCGGCGCGCCATGCGGCGCGTGTTGAACCGACGCCCACCGAAGTGGCCGACGACGTGGCGCGCCTGTCGATGAGCACGCTGTCGTTCCAGGACTATGTGCGCGAGCGCATGCTGCGGCGCCGCCAGGCGGCGCTGGCGCCCCAGGCACCGGCCCCGCTGCGCGACGAGCCGCGTTCCGCCGCGCCCGCCGCCGAGCCCGCCGGCGCGCTCGAACAACGCATGAGCGCGCCGCTCGCATCGACGCCGCTGCTGCGCGAGCCGCCGGTGCTGCGCGACACGCTGCCGGTCGTACCGGAGCTGCCCCTGCCGGCGCTCGCCGGCCACTCGCACCTGAGCCACGCCGCATCTCGCCGCGACCAGGAAGACATGATGAGCGAGCTGCGCTCGATGAAGGGCCTGATCGAGGAGCGCTTCGGCGCCCTGGCCTTCATGGAGAAGCTGAACCGCCAGCCGGCCCAGGCGCGCCTGACGCAAAAGCTGCTCGACTGCGGCTTCTCGCCCGCGCTGATCCGCAAGATCGGCGACAGCCTGCCGATGGACGCGAGCGACGAATCGGCCTGGGCCGCGGGCGTGCTGGAGCGCAATCTGCTGACCGCCGAGGCCGAGGCGCCGCTCGAGGACCAGGGCGGCGTGTACGCGCTGGTCGGCGCCACCGGCGTCGGCAAGACCACGACGACCGCGAAGATCGCCGCCGCGTTTGCCGCCAAGTACGGTGCGAGCAACCTCGGCCTGATCACGCTCGACGCCTACCGCATCGGCGCCCACGAACAGTTGCGCGCCTACGGCCGCATCCTCGGCGTGCCGGTGCACACCGCGCACGACCGCGCCTCGCTCGAAGACCTGCTGGAGCTGCTCGGCGGCAAGAAGATGGTGCTGATCGACACCGCCGGCATGGCGCAGCGCGACACCCGCACCCGCGAACTGCTGGAGATGCTCAGCCACCGCTCGATCCGCAGGCTGCTCGTCATCAACGCCGCCTCGCAGGGCGAGACCATCGAGGACGTGCTGATTTCATACCAGGCCGCGGTCTGCGCCGGCATCGTGCTGTCGAAGATGGACGAGGCCGTCAAGCTGGGGCCCGCGCTGGACGTGCTGATCCGCATGAAGCTCAAGGTCGTCGGCGTGGCCAACGGCCAGCGCGTGCCGGAAGACTGGCACCGCCTGTCGGCCAACGCGCTGGTGCACCGCGCGCTGCGCGGCGGCGGCAGCAGCGCCTACCGGCTCGACGCGAGCGACGTGAGCCTGATCTTCACCGCGCCGATGGCTGCGTCGCGCGGCCCGGCCCGCGGCGCGCTGCACGCCTGACCCGATGAACCGCTTCTTCGACGACGACCTGCCCATGTCCCGAACCATGCCGCTCGACCAGGCCGATGGCCTGCGCCGCCTGTTCGCCCACGCGCGCGTGTGCGTGCTGCCGGTGGTCTCGAACCCCAATGTCGCGTTCGGCGGTGTGATGCTCGAACGCCTGTGCACCGCGTTCGCCGAGCACGGCCGCCACACACTGGTGGTCGATGCCGCCGAGCGCGCCAGCGAGCACAGCGAGATGGCGCTGCTCGATCTGGCCGAGTGCATCGAGCCGCTCTCGCCGCAGGTCTCGTACCTGGCGGCGCGCGGGCTGCCGCTGCGCTTCGTCGATTCGACCGGCTCGACCGCCGGGCTGCTGCAGGCGCTGATCGAGGCCGCCCCCCAATGCGACGTGCTGCTGATCCACGCCAGCGCCTCCGACTTGTGCCGCCTGTTCGCACGCAGCGCCGGCGCCGACCGGGTGCGGCCGCTGCTGCTCGCCGACGACCGGCCGGCCAGCGTGACCCACGCCTACGCCGCGATGAAGCTGCTGACGCAGCGCGCCGGCCTGGTCGTGCACGACCTGCTGCTCGGCGCCGCGAAACACTCGCCGCGCTCGGAGCGCATCGCGATGCAGATCGCGACCTGTGCCGACGATTTTCTCGGTGCGGTGCTGCGTGACTGGGTCCAGATCGACCCGGCCTGCGACGCCAGCGAAGCGCCGTCACAAGAGCTGCGCCGGCTGGTGCGCGAACAGCTGCGCTCGACCCACGGCGACGACGCCCTCGCGGCGCTGCCGCCACACACCCTGACGCGCGCTGACGCGCCCCCGGCATGGGCCCCCATTTGAATTCCCCGGAGCATTCCATGTACACCGCCAAAGGCCAGCTGGACCTGAACACGACGCTGAAGCAGTACAGCTCGCTGGTGCGTCGCCTGGCGCACCAGATGATCGCCAAGCTGCCCGCCAACGTCGAGATCGACGACCTGATCCAGGTCGGCATGATCGGCCTGGCCGATGCGATGACCCGCTTCGACGCGGCGCAGGGCGTGCAGTTCGAGACCTTCGCGACCCAGCGCATCCGCGGCGCGATGCTCGACGAGCTGCGCGGCAACGACTACCTCTCGCGCGGCACGCGCAAGCAGCAGCGCACGATCGAGTCGGCGGTCCACAAGCTCGAGCAGAAGCTCGGCCGCGCGCCGGTCGAGAGCGAGATCGCGCGCGAGATGGGCATCACCCTCACCGAATACCAGGAGCTGCTCGGCAAGGTGCGCGGCACCCAGCTCGTCTACCTCGAAGACATGTCGGGCGACGAGGGCGACAACGACTTTCTGGACCGCCACGTCGGCGTTGAGGAGGGCAACCCGCTCGCGCAGCTGCAGGACCAGCGCATGCGCGAGGCCCTGGTCGAGGCGATCAAGGTGCTGCCCGAGCGCGAGCAGTACGTGATGAGCATGTACTACGAGCACGACATGAACCTGAAGGAGATCGCGGCGGTGCTGAAGGTCACCGAGTCGCGTGTCTGCCAGCTGCACAGCCAGTCGATCGCACGGCTGCGCGTGAAGCTGCGCGCCTACTGAAACGCAAGGGCCCGCCATGCCGATGATGTGCAAGCGTCGCCGTCAAGAGCCGCCGCTCGTCGACCAGGCCGCGCTCGCGCGGCCCGTCGATCTGCACGGTGCGATCCGCTCGATCGCCAAGCAGGCCTCGACGATCGGGCGCGAGTCGGCCGAGGTGCGCGGCCTGCTCGACGAAACGACCAGGGCCTCCGAGCGCGGCGGCGTCGCGGTGGCGTCGCGGACGACACAGGTCACCGACATCAACCGCGCGCAGGCCGGCATCGGCAGCGTCTCGAACGGTGGCCTGGCTGCGGTCGAGCGCGTGCGCGTCGCGGTCGAGGGCGTGCAGGGCGCGGTCGCGAGCATCATCACGGCCGCCGAGCAGAGCCGCGCGATCTGCGGCGGGCTGGACACGCCCTTTATCAAGGGCGCGATCGACGCCGCCACCCAGATCGCTGGCCTGCTCGAGGCCGCGCCGGCGGCCGGCACGATCAGCTCGGCGCAGTTGTTCGACGAGGCCTACCGGCCGATCCCGAAGACCAACCCGGCGCAGCACACGACGGGTTTCGTCGCGCTCGCCGACCCGCTGTTCCCGGCAGTGCAGGAGCACATGCTGGGCTCGAGTCCGAAGGTCGTGTTCTGCATCGCGGTCGATCGCAACGGCTATGGCGCGACCCACAACCGCAAGTACTGCCGCCCGCAGCGCGGCGACCTGGCCTGGGACAGCGCGAACAGCCGCTACCGCCGCATCTTCAACGATCGCACCGGCCTCGCGTCGGCGCGCAACGAGCGGCCGTTCCTGCTGCAGACCTATCGCCACGACATGGGCGGCGGCAGCTTCATCTTGATGAAGGAAGCCGCGGCGCCGATCACGGTCAACGGCCGGCACTGGGGCGGCGTCCGGATGGCGTTCAAGTCCTAGGGTCGGTGTGGCCAGCCCGCGTCTGACCTGGCCGCTGCCGGCACTGCTGGCCTGGACGCTCGGCTGGGCGCTGTTCGTGTTGCTGCGCTCGGTCGACGCGCCGCAGCCGGTCGCGATCGCCGCGGCGGTTGCGCTCGGCGCGGCGCTGAGCCTGCTGGGCACGACACCGTGGCGGCGCGTCTTCGTCGCGGCCGGCTTCCCGCTGTCGCTGGCGGCCTCGGGCCTGGCCGCCTCGATGCCGGCCTGGGGTTGGCTGCTGCCGCTGGCGCTGCTCGCGCTGGTCTACCCGCTCAACGCCTGGCGCGATGCGCCGCTGTTCCCGACCCCCAACGGCGCGCTCGACGGCCTGGCGCGGCTCGCGCCGCTGGCGCCGAACGCGCGCGTGCTCGATGCCGGCTGCGGCCTCGGCGACGGGTTGCGCGAACTGCGGCGCGAATATCCCGAGGTGGCCTTGCACGGCCTCGAGTGGAGCTGGCCGCTGCGCCTGCTGTGTGCCTGGCGCTGCCGCTTCGCGCGCGTTCGGCGCGGCGACATATGGGCCGCAGACTGGTCCGGCTGCAATCTCGTCTACGTGTTCCAGCGCCCCGAGAGCATGGACCGCGCGGCCGAGAAGGCGGCGCGCGAACTGCGCCCCGGCGCCTGGCTGGTCAGCCTGGAATTCGACGCGCCCGGCTTCGCGCCGACCAAGGTCGTCGAGTGCGCGGACGGCCGGCGGCTGTGGCTGTACCGCGTACCGCTGCGCGCCCGGCCTGCGCTATCGTGAGGGCGCGGCGCTGCGCCGCGACGAGCCCCGCCCTGATCTTCGTCACCGGAACATTGCAGGCCCGGCCCGACACCCTGGGCGAGTTGCTGCGCCTGAGCCGCGAGCACGTGCAGCGTTCGCGTGCCGAAGCGGGTTGCCGGGAGCACGGCGTCGCGATCGACGCCGACGATCCGTTGCGGCGGGTGTTCTTCGAGCGTTGGGCCGATGCCGAGGCGATCGGTGCGCACCTGAGGCTGTCGGCCTCGCGCGGCTTCGGCAAGGCCGTCGCCGGACTGGTCGATCAACCGCCGACCCTGGCCATGTTCGACGCGAGCGCGTTGCCGGGGCGCTGAACCGCCGGCGTGGCCTCGATGAACGCCAGCACGTCGTCGAGCACCGGCGCGATCCAGCGCAGCGGCGCGGCGAACGCGCCGATCAGCGTCGCGTGGCTGGCGCGCGGGTACATCTTCAAGGTCACCGCGGTGCCGGCGGCCTGCTGCCCGGCGGCCAGCGCGCGCGTGCTGCGGGTCGGGCTGACGACCGCGTCGTCGACCGGCGCGCCGAGAAACACCGGCCGCCCCTTCACGGCCGCGAACTCGATCGGCTGCGCGTTCGCCGGGTAGTCGGGGTGGAAGAACACCGGCTGCGCCTCGGGGTTGTCGGTCGGGAAGAAGTCATAGGGGCCGGCCAGGCCGATCCAGCCGGCGAGCTCGGCCGGCGTGTGGCCGCTGCCGGCGAGCCAGCGCGGATCGAGCGCGAGCATCGCGGCGTTGTAGCCGCCGGCGCTGTGGCCCATCACCAACACGCGCGCCGGATCGCCGCCGAGGCGCGCCGCTTCGGTCAGGCCCCAGGCCAGCGCCCGCGCGCTGTCGCGCAGGAACTCGGGGTAGCGCACCGCGGGGTAGAGCCGGTAGTCGGCGACCAGCGTGAGCACGCCGCGCGCCGCCAGCGCGCTGCCGACGAAGCCGTAGTCGGCGCGCTCGCCGCTGTTCCACGAGCCGCCGTAAAAGAACACGACCACCGGCCAGCCGCGCGGCGCTGCGGCCGCGCTCGGCGTGTAGACATCGAGCCGCTGGCGTTCGAGCGGCCCGTAGGCGATGCCGGCTTGCCGCGAGAAACCGCCGCCCGCCGCGGCGACCGTGTTCAGTACGCGCACCGGCGCGCACGCGCTCAGGCCCGCCAGGGTCACGGCGAGCAGGGCGATGCAGATCAGCAGTGGCTTGAGCGTTTGCAACGAGCGGTCCGGGTCGAATCACTGAGCAACGCTACGCGCGGCCGGGCGCGGTGGATGCGTCAGGCCAGGCGCGCCCGGTGCCGCGCGACCTGCGCACGCACCTGCGCCGGCGCGGTGCCGCCGAGCACGCTGCGCGCGTTCAGCGAGCCGCGCAGGCTCAGCACCTCGTAGACATCGTCGGCGATGTCGGGGTTGAAGGACTGCAGCGTGTCCAGCGGCAGCCCGGACAGATCCAGGCCGCGCTGGATCGCGAACCTGACCGCGTGCGCGACGACCTCGTGCGCGTCGCGGAACGGCAGGCCCTTCTTGACCAGGTAGTCGGCCAGGTCGGTCGCGGTCGCGTAACCCAGGCGCGCGGCGCGCTCCATCGCCTCGGGCTTCACGCTGATGCCGGCGACCAGCTCGATGAAGATGCGCAGCGTGTCCTTGACCGTGTCGACGCTGTCGAACAGCGGCTCCTTGTCTTCCTGGTTGTCCTTGTTGTAGGCCAGCGGCTGGCCCTTCATCAGCGTGATCAGGCCCATCAGGTGGCCGACGACGCGCCCGGTCTTGCCGCGCGCGAGTTCGGGCACGTCGGGGTTCTTCTTCTGCGGCATGATCGACGAGCCGGTGCAGAAGCGATCGGCCAGGTCGATGAAGCCGAAGTTCTGGCTCATCCACAGCACCAGCTCCTCGCTCAGGCGCGAGAAGTGAACCATGCACAGCGCCGCGGCGGCCGTGAATTCGATCGCGAAGTCGCGGTCGCTGACGGCGTCGAGGCTGTTCTGGCAAACGCAGGCCTTGCCCTCGCCATCGACCATGCCGAGCGTGCGCGCAACACGCTCGCGGTCCAGCGGGTAGCTGGTGCCGGCGAGTGCCGCGGCGCCCAGCGGCAGCCGGTTGGTGCGGCGGTAGACGTCGTTCATGCGCTCCGCGTCGCGCGCGAACATCTCGACGTACGCCAGCAGGTGGTGCCCGAAGCTCACCGGCTGAGCCACCTGCAGGTGCGTGAAGCCGGGCAGGATGACCTCGGCATTGCGGTCGGCGACCTCGACCAGCGCGCGCTGCAGCTCGGTCAGCAGCGCGTCGATCGCATGAATTTCGTCGCGCAGCCACAGGCGCACGTCGGTGGCGATCTGGTCGTTGCGCGAGCGCCCGGTGTGCAGCCGCTTGCCGGCGTCGCCGACCAGCGCGGTCAGGCGCGCCTCGAGGTTCAGGTGCACGTCCTCGAGCTCGAGCTTCCACTCGAAGCGGCCGGCCTCGATCTCCTGCGTGATCTGCGCCATGCCGCGTTCGATGGCGGCGCGATCGTCGGCGCCGATGATCCCCTGGGCGGCGAGCATCTCGGCGTGCGCGAGGCTGCCGGCGATGTCGGCCTTCCACAGGCGCTGGTCGAAGCCGACGCTGGCGGTGTAGCGCTGCACCAGCTCGCTCATCGGCTCCGAGAACAATGCCGACCAGGCCTGGGATTTTTTGTCGAGTTGGTTGGAGGACATGGGGGCTGCGCTGGACAATGCGGTTCAGCCGGATTCTATCGAGGCCCTTCTTTCGCCCGCATCGATGCCAGACGCCCTGCCGACCTCCGACCCTCTCGCTCGCGTGTCAACGCGCCCGGGCGAGCTGCGTTCGACCGGCTTCGGCACGACCGCGTTCGACGCGCTCGCGCCGGCCGCTCCCGAAGCCGTTGCGAGCGGCTCGGTGTTCGACGTCTGCCATGTCGGCGTCGTGCTGCGCACGCTGTTGTTCGTGCACGCGGTGCTCGCGATCGGCGTGCTGTTCGTTGCCGCCTCGTTCGTGGGCTGGGTCACGGCGTTCGCGCTCGCGTCCGGCGCGGCGCTGCCGGCGGTGCTGCTGTGGCTGCTGGTGGCCTGCGCCGCGCGCCGGCCGTTCGGCGCCTTGCCGCTGCCCGGGCAGTGGATCGTCGCGATGGGGCTGGGCGCGGTCTGCGGTGCGGGTGGCGCGCTGCTCGCGGGCCTGGCCGCCGGCAACGGCTTTGGCACGCCGCCGTGGCTCGCGCCGGCGCTGGCCGGTGCCGGCCTCGCGGCGCTGGTGTTCCAGTGGCTGCGACTGCGGGCCCAGGCGCTGCTGCCGGCCGACACGACGGCGCGCCTGGCGGAGCTGCAGTCGCGCATCCGGCCGCACTTCCTGTTCAACACGCTGAACACCGCGCTCGCGCTGGTGCGGCACGACCCGGCGCGCGCCGAAAAACTGCTCGAGGACCTGGCCGAGCTGTTCCGCGTGGCGATCTCGGAGAACCCCGAATCGGTGTCGCTGGCCGAGGAGGTCGAGCTCGCGCAGCGCTACCTCGCGATCGAGCAGATCCGCTTCGGCAGCCGCCTGCAGGTGAGCTGGGAGCTCGACCCCGACGCCGGCCATGCGCGCGTGCCGCCGCTGCTGCTGCAGCCGCTGGTCGAGAACGCGGTTCGCCACGGCATCGAGCCGTCCGACGCCGGCGGCACGATCCGCGTGCGCACGCGGGTCAAGCTCGGGCGCGCGCTGATCTCGATCGTCAACAGCGTGCCGGCGCAGGCCTCGCAGCCGGGCAACGGCATCGCGCTGCGCAACGTGCGCGAGCGGCTGCGCCTGATGCACGACGTCGCGGCGCAGTTCGACACGAAGCGCGAGCCCGGGCTGTTCCGGGTGCAGATCGTGGTGCCGCTGTGAGCCCGCTTCGGGTGCTGATCGTCGACGACGAGGAACTGGCGCGGCTGCGCCTGCGCGGGCTGGTGCACGACTGCGTCGAGCCGAAGGCGCAGGTCGTCGGCGAGGCGGGCAACGCGGTGCAGGCGCTGGTCTGGCTCGCCGAGCACGCGTGCGACCTGCTGCTGCTCGACGTGCAGATGCCCGGCCGCGACGGCACCCAGCTCGCGGCCGAACTGACACGCCTGCCGGAGCCGCCGGCCGTCGTGTTCGTCACCGCGCACGCGCAGCACGCGCTGCAGGCCTTCGACCTCGAGGCGGTCGATT
>JANXZN010000051.1 GCA_025355545.1 Rhizobacter sp. | reverse complement strand
CGCAAGAGCCCGACCGCCGTCAACAACCTGGCGACGAACAAGACCCACGAGTGGTTCGAGAACAACGTGATCTACCGCGTGCCGACGAACTTCCCCGGCAGCGGCCGGCGCGTCTACCCGGGCTTCCTGCAGCACACCGGCTTCGTCGCGATGAACCCGGACCGGCACCTGAGCTCGCACTACGACTACTTCCTCGATCTGGTGCGCGGCGACGACAGCAGCGCCGAGTTCCACCGCGACTTCTATGACGAGTACAACGCGGTGCTCGACATGCCGGCCGAGTACTACCTGGACACCATCAAGGTCGTGTTCCAGGACTTCGCGCTCGTCAACGGCAGCTGGCGGGTCAAGGGCGAACTGGTGCGGCCGCAGGACATCAAGACGACCGCGCTGCTCACCATCGAAGGCGAACTCGACGACATCTCCGGCGCCGGCCAGACGCGCGCCGCCCACGAGCTGTGCATCGGCATTCCGAAGAACCGCCAGTTCCACTACGACGCGATCGGTGCCGGTCACTACGGCATCTTCTCGGGCCGGCGCTGGCGCGAGAAGGTTTACCCGCACGTGCGCGAATTCATCGCCAGCCACCAGCCGGTGGCGGCCGCCGCCAAACCGGTGGCGGCGAAGCGGGCTGCGCGCGCGAAGCCCGCGGCCAAGAAGGCAGCGCGCAAGGCCCGGTGACCCGCACGGTGAGCGACGTCCACGCGCTCGTGCCGGCGCTAGCCGACGCGCTGCCGCAAACCCAGTGCACGCGCTGCGGCTTCCCCGACTGCCGCAGCTACGCGCAGGCGATCGCCGACGGTGACGCCGAGATCAATCAGTGCCCGCCCGGCGGCGCGCGGGGGATCGCGCGGCTCGCCGCCCTCACCGGCCGGCCGGCGCTGCCACTGAATCCCATCAACGGCTGCGAGGCGCCGCGCGCCGTCGCGATGATCGACGAGAACTGGTGCATCGGCTGCACGCTGTGCTTGGCGGCCTGCCCGGTCGATTGCATCGTCGGCGGGCCGAAAGCCATGCACACCGTGATCGCCGCGCAGTGCACCGGCTGCGAGCTGTGCCTGCCTGCCTGCCCGGTCGACTGCATCGCGCTGCTGCCGGTGACCGGCGCACGCACCGGCCGGGATGCCTGGAGCGACGCGCAGGCGCGTGAGGCAGGCGAACGTTTCGGCTGGCACCGGCAGCGGCTGGAACGCGACGCGCGCGAACGCGTCGACCGCCTGGCCGCGAACGCGCCGAAGCAGCGCGTGACAAGCCCGTGAAGAGCGCCGACATCGAGTCCTTCTTCGCGACTCTGAAGGCCGCGAACCCGCAACCCGAAACCGAGCTCGAGTACACCAGCGTGTTCGAACTGCTGGCCGCGGTGCTGCTGTCGGCGCAGGCCACCGACGTCGGCGTCAACAAGGCCACGAGGCGCCTGTTCGCGGTCGCGAACACGCCGGCCAAGGTCCTCGCGCTTGGCCCGGACGGCGTGACCGAGTACATCCGCACGATCGGCCTGTACCGCACCAAGGCGAAAAATCTGCTCGCGACCTGCCGCATCCTGATCGAGCAGCACGGTGGCCGCGTGCCGGCGCAGCGCGCGGCGCTCGAGGCGTTGCCGGGCGTCGGCCGCAAGACCGCAAACGTGGTGCTGAACGTCGCGTTCGGCGAAGCCACGATGGCGGTGGACACGCACATCTTCCGCGTCGCGAACCGCACCGGCCTCGCGCCGGGTCGCAACCCGCTCGAGGTCGAACTGACGCTGCTGCAGCGGGTGCCGCAGCACTATCTCGTCGACGCGCACCACTGGCTGATCCTGCACGGGCGCTACGTGTGCCAGGCGCGGCGGCCGCTGTGCGAGCAGTGCGCGGTCACGCGCTGGTGCGACGCGTTCCCCGCGATCGCCCAGGCTCGCGCCCCGTGATCGAGCGTGCATCGGAGCACCATCAGAGTCGATAATCGGCGCATGACGAAGCCTTCCGACCTGCAGGCCATCTCCGGCCGCCTCGAACGCGGCGAGATCGACAGTGCCCGGTACCTCGAGGAGCTGACGCGCTTCGTCGCCGCGCAGATCGGCTGCTCGCGCGCGGGCCTGCGCGTGTTCGTAGAGACCCCCGAGGGTCGGGCGCTGCGCTGCGTCGCGATGTACGACGCCGGCCTGGACCGCATGGTCGGTGCCGCCGACATCCTGCACCCCGACGACAACCCGTTCCTGGAACGGCTGCAACGCGACGGCTGCGTCGCGATCGGCCAAGTCGCCACCGACCCGATCTGTACCGGTGCGCTGCTACGCCACCTCAAGGCTTCGAAGGTCGTCTCGCTGATGGACATGAGCTTCTCGGTCAACGGTGCGCTGTTCGGCGCCTTCAGCTGCGAGCAGCTCGGCACGCCGGTCGAATGGACCCAGCGCCAGTTGCAGACGCTGCGCAAGATCGCCTCGCGCGCCAGCCTGACGCTGATGCACGTCGTCAACGCGTCGATCGACACCACACCGGGCGCGCTCTGGGAATCGAGCACACCGAACCGGCTGGCGACGATGCCGATGCCGCTCGCCCTGCCACCCGAGTCCGGGTAGGCGTGGTCGCGCCCGTCACAGCTCGACGTGCGGGATCGCGATCCAGCGCGCGCCGAAACGCTCGATCCGGATCGCGCCGTCGAACACATCGCTCAGCGCGGCATGCAGTTGCGGGTCGTCGCGCGCACCCTGCGCCCGGATCCGGCCCTGGCGCATCACGACCAGCGTGTCGGCGAGCAGGGCCAGCGACAGGTCGTGCAGCACGCTGACCACGGTCGTGCCGGCGTGCACCTGGCGGCGCACCAGACGCACCAGCGCGACCTGGTGCGGCGGGTCCAGGTGCGTGGTCGGCTCGTCGAGCAGCAGCCACGGCGCGTCGACCGCGAGCGCGCGCGCCAGCAGCACGCGCTGGCGCTCGCCGCCCGACAACTCGTGCAGCCGGCGCTGTTGCCAGGCGCCGCATTCGGCCTCCTGCATCGCGGCGTCGACGCGCGCTTCGTCGGCGGCCCCCGGCGCGGTGAACAGGCCGAGCCGCGCCAGCCGGCCCAGCTGCACGACCTCGCGCACCGTCAGCTCGCCGCTCGCCTCGCCCTGCTGGGCCAGCCACGCGATCCGCGCGGCGCGTTCGCGCGCTCGCATCGCGGCGAGTGGCTGGCCGTCGAACCGCACGGTGCCGGTGTCGACCGGCTGCAGCCCGGCGAGCACGCGCAACAGGGTCGACTTGCCGGCGCCATTGGGGCCGACGATCGCGGTCCAGCCCGGCGCGAGCGCGAGGCTGACCTCGCGCAAGGCCTGCGTGCTGCCGAGCGCGACGCTGACGCCTTCGACGCGCAACCCGCTGATCGGAACACCTTCGTGCTGCGCACTCCGGTATTCGCCCTTGGGACGGCCCGACGTGCTCATGCCACACGCCGCCGGTGCAGCAGCCAGACCAGGTAGCCGCCGCCGAGCAGCGCCGTCAGCACGCCGACCGGCACTTCCTTTGGCGCGATCAGGCTGCGCGCGAGCACGTCGGCCAGCAGCAGCAAGGTGCCGCCGGCCGCCGCGCTTGCGATCAGCGCGAAGCCGTGGCGCGCCGGCGCGAAGCGCCGCACCAGGTGCGGCGCCACCAGGCCGACGAACGCGATCAGCCCCGCCTGTGACACCGCCAGGCCGGTGGCGAGCGCGATCGCCGCGACCAGCGCGATGCGCACGCGCGGCAAGGCCAGGCCGAGGCTGGTCGCGGTCTCGGCGCCGAGCGTCAGCGCGTCGAGCGCGCGTGCCAGGCGCCAGCTTGGCGGCAGGGTCAGCCCGAGGCCGATCGCCAGCGCCGCGCAACTGCCCCAGCCGAGGTAGCCGGTGCTGCCCAGCAGAAAGGCCTGCTTGCCGCGCAGCGCCTCGGGCACGGCGCTGGTGACGAGGTCGCTGGCGGCGGCCAGCATGACGCCGACGACGACACCGGCCAGCAGCAGCCGTGTCGTCTGCTGCGCGCCGCGCGCCAGCGTCAAGGTCAGCAGCACACCGAGCAAGGCGCCGCCGAACGCGGCGCCGACCAGGCCGATGCGCGCCAGCGTGTCGGCCGTCGCGAGGCCGATCGCGTGCCCGCCGAGCGCGCTCGCTGCCAGCATCAGCACCACGCCGAGCGAGGCGCCCGAGGCCGAACCGAGCAGGTACGGGTCGGCCAGCGGGTTGCGGAACAGGCCCTGTGCGGTCGCGCCGGCCAGGCCGAGCAGCGCGCCGGTGAGCCAGGCACCGAGCGTGCGCGGCGCACGGATCTGGCCGACGATCAGCGCGCCGTCCGGCCCGGCCCAGGTCCGGATCAGATTCGCCAGCGACCAGCCCTCGCTGCCGGCAGCCAGCCCGGCAAGCAGCAACAGCAGGGTCGCCAGGACGAGCCCGATCGCGAGCCGGCGGCGGCGCTGCACGTCGGTCGCGTTCATCGCTGCCCTTTGGCGGCAGCGCCACGCGCCGCGATCGCGACCAGGCAGTCGGCGATCACGCCGGCCGCCTCGCCCATGCGCGGCCCCGGGCGCACCAGCAGTTCGTAGAGATCGCTCGCGAAGCCGCAGGTCCGGTCGTCGCGCAGCGCCCGCAGCGCGGCCCAGCCGGGACGCCTGGGCATCTCGGCGAGTGCCGGCCGCACCGCCATCACGATGTCGGGCTGGGCGCGCAGCACGTACTCCGGGTTCAGTTGCGGAAACGGGCCGAGCTCGGGCGGCACCGCGTTCACCAGACCGAGCTGCGCCAGCGTCTCGCCGATGAACGAGCCGGCGCCGGCCGCGAACGGCGTGGTGTCGACCTCGAAGTAGACGCGCCGGCCGCGCAGCGCCGGCGGCACGCGCTCGATCGCCGCATGCGTCTCGCGCTCGATGCGGGCCCAGACACGCTCGGCCTCGCCCGGCGTCCCCAGCAGCTGCGCGATCGCGATCAGGCTGCGTTGCACGTCGGCATGGTCGCGCGAGTCCAGCACCAGCACCTTCAGTCCCAGCGCCTCGAGCCGGTCGACGATGCGCGCCGAGCTCGACACCAGCACCACGTCGGGCCGCAGCGCGACGATGCGCTCGATCTGCGCGTCGTCGATGCCACCGAGCTTCGGCAGCGCGCGGACACGGTTCGGCCAGTTCGAGAAACGATCGACCCCGACCAGCCGCGCGCAGGCACCGAGCGCGCAGACGCTCTCGGTCAGCGAGGGCAGCAGGCTGACGATGCGCTGCGGCGGCGCGGCCAGGCGCAAGGTCGCGCCGCGGTCGTCGCGTAGCGCGAGCTGCGCGTGCGCGGCCGACGCCAGCGCGAGCGCTGCGGCAGCGGCAGCGGCAGCGGCGAGATACCACCGCCGCACGCTCATGCGCGACCTCGGGTCAGCGATGCGTGCATGCCACGCTCACAAGCCCTGGCTGTCGAAGCGCAGGCCGAGCCAGGCCTGGCGGCCCAGGCTCTGGTAGTCGCGCACCGGTTCGTACTGCCGGTCGGTCGCGTTCAACAGCTTCGCCTCAAGCTGCCATTGCTTTGCAACGCGCCAGCGCGCGTGCAGATCCAGCGTGGCGTAGCGGCCGAGCGTGACGCCGCCGTCGGGCCGCGCGCCGACCGCGAGCAAGGCCGCACCGAAGCGCCAGGCGCCGAGATCGTAGTCGGCGGCGAGGCTTTCCTGGTGCGCGGCGCGGCGCGCCAGGCGGTCGCCGGTGGCCAGGTCCTTCGCGTCTAGGAAGTCGAGCGTGCCACTGATGCGCCACGCACCCCAGCGTTGCGCGCCGGACAGCGTCGCGCCCTGCAGCCGCGCCCGGCCGATGTTGGCGGCGCAACCGAACTGGAACTGGGTCGGGTCGGTAGCGCACGCCGACTGCAGCGGCTGGTAGCCGATCAGGTCGTTCACCCGGTTACGGTACACAGTCGCAGCGGCTTCACTGTCGCCGGCGCGCCAATTCAGGCCGAGTTCGATGCTGCGGCCGCGCTCCGGCGTGAGGTCCGGCTTGCCGAAGTCGGGATAGAACAGCTCGTTGAAGCTCGGCGCACGGAAGGTCGTGCCGGCGAGTGCGCGCACGCGCAGCCCCGGCGCCAGCGCCATGCTCCAGCCCAGGCGTCCGGTCGTGTCGCCGCCGTAGACCGAGTTCTGGTCGCGCCGCAGATCGGCCTGCACGACCTGCGGGCCGAACTGCCCGGTGTAGCCGACGACGAAGGCGTTGTTGGTCCGCTTCCGGTCGCCGAGGTAGGCGGTCGACTCGGCCTTCTCGGTCAGGTGCTCGTAGGCGACGACAAGCTGCTGGTCGGCGCTGGGCTTCCACGCGGCCTGGCCGATAAGCTGATCGCGGCGCGTGCGGAAGCGGTCGATGATGTTACCGCCGCTCTTCAGGTCGTCGTCGTTGTGCGAGAGCTGCGCGCTGGCCGTCCAGGCCGGCGTGATCGCGCCGCGGTAGTCGAGTGCGATCACCTCGCTCTTCAGCCTGTTGCGGAAGTCGGGTGATGCGTCTTGCGCGAAGGTCGGGGGCGCGAACTCGCTTGCGTCGTACTGCGCGTTGAGGCGGCTCTCGACCACGTTCAGGCCGACGCGGTGCCCAGCGGCCGGCGTGAAGCCGAGCTTGAACTGGCCGGTGTCGCGGGTGAAGCCGTCGTCGTCCGGGTTGAAGTTGCCTAACTGGTCGCCGGGCTTCAGTGCCGAGACGCCGCGGTTGCGCTCGCGTGCCAGCGACGCCGCGTAGTCGAAGCCGCCGCTGGCGCCGCCGATGCCGGCACCCGCCTGGCGCGCCCCGTAGCCGCCAATCGCGCCGTTCGCGCTGAAGCGCGGCTCACCTTCGCCGCGCTTCGTGAAGATCTGCACCACGCCGCCGACCGCGTCGGCGCCGTACAGGCTGGAAGCCGGGCCGCGCAAGACCTCGATGTGGTCGATCTGCCCCAGGCTGATCGATTCGAACTCGACCTGGCCGAGCGTGGCCGAGCCGACGCGCACGCCGTCGATCAGCACGACGGTGGCGTTCGCGCCGCCGCCGCGGATGAAGACGCTGGCGTTCTGCCCGGGCCCGCCGTTGCGCGAAACCTGCACGCCGGCCTCGCGGCGCAGCAGGTCTTCGATCGAATCGGCGGTGCTGGCGCGGATGCGCCCGGCGTCGATCACGACCACGTCGGCGGTGACGCGGTCCAGCGTCTGCGGCTCGCGACTGCCGGTGACGACAATCGGCTCGAGCCGGGTCTGCGCGAGGGAGGGTGCCGCGATCGACGCGAGCACGGCGAAGCAGCCGGCGACGGCCAGGGGCGCGCGTGGCGCCAAGGTACGAAGGGTCATGGTTGAACGAGCTCTGACTGAGGGCGAACGACCCGCTTCCCCGCGGGCGCTTGCGATATGGCCGCGCACCTGCAGGCGCGCGTCCGCTCGTTGGCCGGTATCCGGGCTGGCGGAACGACCCTCGCGACCTTCCCGAAGGATTCGCGGCCTTCAGTGGTGTGAGCGCAAGAGCAGAAGAACACTGGCAGCACCAGCAACTCTTCGTCCGCCGTACCGTTGCGGGGGCAGCGCAGATTCGGTCGCCGCGCACGCAGCGTGACTTCCTTCTGCTTCCCGTTTAACTGTGCCGGCTGAACGCCGGCACGGGCACCAACAGCGCGGATTGTAAACAGGGGCGACCTTTAGAATGCGCGCAACACTCTTCCCAGCCCCGAACACCACTCGCCATGTCGAAGATCGAAGAACTCGCGGATCGGGTCGAGCGCCTGCTCTTGCGGCATGCCGAACTGCAGCGCACCAACGCCCTGCTCGCGCAACAGGTGAGCGTGGTGACGCACGAACGCGACAACCTGCGCTCGCGCCTGAACGCCGCGCGCAGCCGCATCGACGCGCTGCTCGAGCGCCTGCCGACCGACGCCGCGGCGACGCCGGTCGCGGGCGATGACGACGACGCAACCCGGGCCACGCCATGAAGCAGATGGAAGTGACGATCCTCGGTCAGAGCTACCTGCTCGGCTGCCCCGACGGCGGCGAGATCGCACTGCTCGAAGCGGTCGGCAACGTCGACCGCGAGATGAGCGCGATCCGCGACGGCGGCAAGGTCAAGGCCCGCGAGCGCATCGCGGTGCTCGCGGCGCTGAACCTCGCCTACGCGCTGGCCGGGCGGCCTGCGGCGCGCGCGCCGCAATCCGCTTCGGCTGCGCCCGGCGAGGTCGACCTCGATCACCTGATCGAACGCCTCGATCAGGCGCTCGGCGCGGACGGGCAATTGCTCTGACGTTCACACCGTCGTCACGCGCGGGCTTAGAATGAAATCGTCCGTCGCATTCGCGTGAGTTTTATATTTCCTTGAACCTATGCTCTTTAGAGCAAGGGCTTGGAACATCGCCCGGCTGGTGTGATCGTCTCGCGTCAGATGAACCCGAAGCCGGGCTGACCTCGCCCACCTGAACTCC
>JANXZN010000047.1 GCA_025355545.1 Rhizobacter sp. | reverse complement strand
CACCGGATCGCCCGGCATCAGTTGCGGGTGCGGGAAGCGCTCGTCGATGTACTCGTTGATGATGTGCGACTCGTACAGGATCAGGTCGCGCTCGACCAGGATCGGCACTTCGTTGTACGGGTTCATCAGCGCGATGTCTTCCGGCTTGGCGAACAGGTCGACATCGCGGATCTCGAAGTCCATGCCCTTCTCGAACAGGACGAAGCGGCAGCGGTGCGAGTAGGGGTCGGTCGTTCCGGAGTAGAGCACCATCATGGCGGCGGGTCCTTGGGTCGGGCGGCCTCGGGTCAGCGAGAGCGCGGGTCGAGAAATGAGAGCGCAGTGGTCGGCCGGTTCGGCCCGCCACTGCGCGCGATGCCTGCAGCCTGATCAGGCCGCGAGCGCGGACGACGTCACTTCACGTCTTTCCAGTACGACGCATTGAGCCGCCAGGTGAACACCGTAAGAACGCTCAGGAAGATCAGCACCCACACGCCGATCTGCACGCGCTTGCCTTGCGACGGCTCGCCCATCCATTGCAGGTAGGCGACCAGGTCGCCGACCGCTTCGTCATAGCCGCGCTCGTTGAGCGTGCCGGGCGAGGTCTGCTCGAACCCTTCGAACACGCGCACCGTCTTGCCCGGGTCGTGGTGGTCCTTCGCGTCGACGAACCTGGCCACGCGCTGGCCCTGCAGCTCCCACAGCACGTTGGGCATCGCCACGTCGGGGAAGGCCACGTTGTTCCAGCCGGTCGCCTTGGTGTCGTCGCGGTAGAAGGTGCGCAGGTAGGTGTAGAGGTAGTCGGCGCCGCTGCCCTTGCCGATGTCGGCGCGCGAACGCGCGATCAGCGACAGGTCGGGCGGCGCCGCGGCCAGCCATTGCGCGGCCTGCTTCGGGTCGAGCGAAACCTTCATCGTGTCGCCGACCTTGTCGGTCGCGAACAGCAGGTTCTTCTTGATGTCGTCGTCGGTCAGGCCGATGTCGTGCATGCGGTTGTAGCGCATGTAGAGGGCCGAGTGGCAGTTCAGGCAGTAGTTGACGAACAGCTTGGCGCCGTGCTGCAGCGCCGCCACGTCCGACATCTTTTCGGCCGGGAACTTGTCCCAGGCGTAGCCGCCTTCGTTGGCGGCAGCCCCGGCGACGAAGCCGAACGACAGCAGCAGGGAGAGAACGAGTTTTTTCATTGTCTTGGTACTCCGGGCAACGCGTGCGACGTGTTCTGCGGTCAGTGGGCGGCGAAGGTCACGCGATCCGGTACCGGCTTGAAGGTGCCGATGCGGCTCCACCACGGCATCAGCAGGAAGAAGCCGAAGTACACCAGCGTGCCGAGCTGCGAGATGTAGTTGCCGGCGGCCGACGGCGGCTCCGAACCCAGGTAGCCGAGCACCAGGAAGAAGAACACGAACACCCCGAAAAGGATCTTGTGCCAGTCGGGGCGGTAGCGGATCGACTTGACCAGGCTGCGATCCAGCCAGGGCAGGAAGAACAGGATGATGACCGCGCCGCCCATCACGAGCACGCCCCAGAACTTGGCGTCGAAGTAGTTCAGCAGCACGACCGCGACGATCGCGACGATCCCGATCGTCAGCTTGCCCATCGCACCGAAGCCGCCGCGCACGATCGCGAGTACCGCCGCGATCGCGGCGATCGCCGACAGAATCTGAATCATCAGGTCGGTGGTGGCGCGCAGCATCGAGTAGTACGGCGTGAAGTACCAGACCGGTGCGATGTGCGGCGGTGTCTTCAGCGGGTTCGCCTCGATGAAGTTGTTGAACTCGAGCAGGTAGCCGCCGCCGGTGGGCGCGAAGAACATCACCGCGCTGAAGATCATCAGGAAGATGCTGACCGCGTAGATGTCGTGCACCGTGTAGTACGGGTGGAACGGGATGCCGTCGAGCGGGATGCCCTTGGCATCCTTCTTGGCCTTGATCTCGACACCGTCCGGGTTGTTGGAGCCGACCTCGTGCAGCGCGATGATGTGCGCCGCCACCAGACCCAGCAGCACCAGCGGCACCGCGATCACATGGAAGCTGAAGAAACGGTTCAGCGTCGCGTCACCGACGACAAAGTCGCCGCGGATCAGCAGTGCCAGGTCGTTGCCGATGAACGGGACCGCCGTGAACAGGTTGATGATCACCTGCGCGCCCCAGTAGCTCATCTGACCCCAGGGCAGCAGGTAGCCCATGAAGGCCTCGGCCATCAGGCACAGGAAGATGCCGCAGCCAAAGAGCCAGACCAGCTCGCGCGGCTTGCGGTAGCTGCCGTACAGCAGCCCGCGGAACATGTGCAGGTAGACGACGATGAAGAACGCGCTCGCGCCGGTCGAGTGCATGTAGCGGATGATCCAGCCGCCCGGCACGTCGCGCATGATGTACTCGACCGACTCGAAGGCCTTGGCCGCATCGGGCTTGTAGTTCATCGTCAGGAAGATGCCGGTGACGATCTGGATCACCAGCACCAGCATCGCCAGCGAGCCGAAGATGTACCAGAAGTTGAAGTTCTTCGGCGCGTAGTACTCGCCCAAGTGCTCGTTGTAGAGCTTGGACAGCGGGAACCGGTTGTCGACCCAGTTCAGCAGCTTCTGGCCCGCCGTCGCATTGGCGGGGGCTACGTGGTATTCGGCCATCTTGGGGGTACTCCTGGGGTGCCGTCTCGGTGCCTGGGTTGCGCTCGCCGGGAGCTCAGGCCTTCTTGTCTTCGCCGATCATCAGCCGGGTGTCGGACAGGTACATGTACGGCGGCACTTCGAGGTTGTCGGGTGCGGGCTTGTCTTTGAACACGCGGCCGGCCATGTCGAAGGTCGAGCCATGGCACGGGCACAGGAAGCCGCCCGCCCAGTCGTTCGGCAGCGACGCCTGGGCGCCGGGCACGAACTTGTCGCTCGGCGAGCAGCCCAGGTGCGAGCAGATGCCGACCACGACCAGGTATTCCTTCTTGATCGAGCGCCAGTCGTTGCGCGCATATTCGGGGGTGGTCGCGAAGTTCGTGCGCTTTGATTCGGGGTCGGCGAGTTCCTTGTCGACCTTGGGCAGCTCGGCAAGCTGTTCCGGCGTGCGCCGCACGATCCACACCGGCTTGCCGCGCCATTCGACCGTCATCTTCTCGCCGGGCTTGAGGCCACCGATGTCGGCCTCGACCGCGGCGCCGCCGGCGCGCGCGCGCTCGGAGGGCTGAAAGCTGGCGACGAAGGGGACGGCCGCAAAGCCCGCACCGACAGCACCGGCGCAGCTGGAGGCGATGATCCAGGTGCGTTTGCTGCTGTCGATTTGCTGGTCACTCATAGGTTTCCTCGAACGAGACTTCAGGTCAGGGTCAACCCGTGATTCTAGCGGACGTGTCAAGGTGCTTGACTTCGCCCGTGCCCCCGGAATACTGGGCGCGCGCCGAGCCCACAAGAATCAGGCGCGACCCTCAGAAAACACAGGAGTGCAGCACATGTCTTTCTCATCCGAGTTCAGAGAGTTCGCGATCAAGGGCAACGTCATGGACCTGGCGGTCGGCGTGATCATCGGCGCCGCGTTCGGCAAGATTGTCGACTCGATCGTCAAGGATCTGATCATGCCGGTGATCGGCCGCATCTTCGGTGGCCTCGATTTCTCGAACTACTTCGTGATGCTGGCGACGCCGCCCGCCAACTACAACGGGCCGATGACCTACGAAGCCCTGACCAAGGCCGGCGTACCGCTGTTCGCCTACGGCAACTTCATCACCGTGGCGATCAACTTCATCATCCTCGCGCTGATCATTTTCGCGATGATCAGGCAGGTCAACCGCCTCAAGAAGGCCTCCCCGCCGCCGGCACCGGCCGCGACCCCGGAAGACATCGTGCTGCTGCGCGAGATCCGGGATTCGCTGAAGAAGTAGGCGCCACCCCCGCGCCCTGGATTCGGGGCGCGGCACACCGCACGATGCGTGGAGCTGCGCCGCTTTTGACCGTCAAATTTGGGCTCATACTCGACTGGCGCGCGTTAGGCTCGCGTTCACGACGCCTGCGTTGCAGCGACACGCCATGCCCTTGTGCCCGAGATGATCCTGATCGAACCGCGATTGCGAGCCGCGCTGGACGCGGCCACGAGCCAGATCCGGGCGACCCTGATCGAGGTCGCGAGCACCTTGTCGGACACGCTCGGCACCGTCCCGCAGGCCAACCACGCCCCAGGGGAGCGCGAGTTGCTCAACTCGGCTCGCTTCGAGCTGCGGCGCAACCTCGCGTCGATGCACCTCGCGTTCGACCAGGAGCTGAGCAGGCGCGTCACCGAGGATCTGACGCCGCGTGACGAACCGAAGCGCAGCCTCGCTGCGACCAACTGGCAGTCGCTGAGCCTGGTCGACGAGAGCGAGGTCGAGGGGCAGATGGTCGCCACCCGCATCGGCCAGCAGATCTGGCACGCCTGCGAGTCCGAACTGCGCGATCTGGCCTCCTACATGGGTTCGCTGCTGCCGACCGAACGCGGCGACCAGGACCGCAACCCGCTGCGCGCCGACGTGCTGGGCGCGTCGATCTACCGCGCGGTCGAGGCGGTCTCCAGCCAGGCCGAGACGCGCAAGGTGCTGGCGCGCGAGTTCGGCACCGCGATGGCCAGGGCCATGCCGGCCTGCTACGCCCAGATCGTGCGCGGCCTGCAGGCGCGCGGCATCGAGCCGGTGTCGCTGTCGGTGCGCCAGGTCGAAGGGCCGGGCAACCAACTGCCGGGCCTGAACTCCGGCTACGCGAGCCTGAGCACGCGCAGCCAGCGCAGCGACCTCGACGCGCTTTCGTCGCTGGGTGGCGGCAGCGCCGCATCGGGCTACGAGCAGCGCTCGGGGCGGGGCGGCAGCACCGGGCTGCAATCCGGGCCGGGCGCATCGACGCACGGCGGCTATTCGCGCTCGGGCCCGGGTTCGCAGCCGGGCTCCGGCCCGGTGCTGGCCGACGCCCAGCTGATGGCGTTGTTGCGGCACCTCACCGCGATCGCCAGCCGGCCGGGCGAGCTCGACGCCGCGCTCGGCTCGCGCTACGGCGGCGCCGGCGCGGCCCCCACCGGCCCGGTCGGCATCGCGCCCACCGGCGTGGGCGGTGCGCCATTCGCCGGCGCCGACGGCCTGACCGGCCTGATGGCGGTGAACCTGATCCGCGCTCACCGCGAGGAGCTGGTGCAGGCGTCCACCGGCAAGCTCGACCATATGGTGATCGACGTGGTCGGCAGCCTGTTCGACCAGATCCTGTCGGATTCGCGCGTGCCGCCGCAGATGGCGCGCCAGATCGCGCGGCTGCAACTGCCGGTGCTGCGAGTGGCGCTGAACGACTCGACCTTCTTCTCTTCACGCCGGCACCCGGTGCGCCGCTTCGTCAACCGCATCGCCTCGCTGGCCTGTGCCTTCGACGATTTCGACGACGGCCCCGGCAAGCCCTTCCTCGCCCGCGTGCGCGAGCTCGTGCAGGAGATCGTCGACGGCGACTTCGACCAGATCGAGCTGTACACGGCCAAGCTCGCGGCGCTCGAAGGTTTCATCGCCGAGCAGACGCACGCGCAGGTGGAGCAGGAAGGCACGGTCGCCACGCTCGGCACCAAGGAGGCCGAGCTGCGGCTGCAGCAGCGCTACATGCTGCAGCTGCAGGCGGCACTGATGCCGCTGGCTTTGCCGGGCTACCTGCAGGACTTCCTGCCGCAGGTCTGGAGCCAGGCACTGGTGCTCGCGGCGAACCGCGACGGCGCCGATTCCGACCGCACCCAGCGCTACCGGCGCGTCGCCCGCGACCTCGTGATGAGCGTGCAGCCCAAGGGCTCGCCACCGCTGCGCAAGAAGTTCCTGATGCAGCTGCCGCCGCTGATGAAGGACCTGAAGGAAGGCCTCGCGCTGATCGGCTGGCCCGACGCGGCGCAGCGCGCATTCTTCGCCCGGCTGCTGCCGGCCCATGCCGAATCGCTGAAGGCCCCGCCGCTGTCCGAGCTCGACCACAACATGATGGTCAAGCAGCTGGAGAACATCTTCAACGTCGCGGTGCCGGCCAGCGAGGCGCTGTCGCCGTCGGACCCGGTGCCCGAAGTCGACGCCGAGGTGTTGGTCAAGCGCTTCTCGCCCGAAGAGGCGCAGCGTGTCGGCCTGGTCACCGAAAGCGCGGTCGACTGGTCGGGCACGGTCGACATCGACCTGGGCGCCGACTTCGGCCCCGACTCGGGCAACTCCTTGCCGGGCGATTCGGCCTCGGCGCTGCTGCCGGGCCTGGACATCGACATCGCGCTGTCCAGTGCCGACCCGCCCGAGCCGACGCGCGGCCCCGCGCTGATGGACCACGTCCGGCTCGGCTTCGCCTACCAGATGCACCTGAAGGACGAGTGGCAGAAGGTGCGGCTGGCGCATGTCAGCGCGGCGCGCAGCTTCTTCGTCTTCACGCGCGGCAAGAAGCACCAGGAAACGATCTCGATGACCGCGCGCATGCTCGCGCGCATGTGCGAGACGAACCGCTTCCGCGCGGTCGAGAGCGCCTACCTGATCGAGCGCGCGACGTACCGCGCGCGGCGTCAGCTCGCCGCGCTCGCGACGCCCACGCACGCAGCCACGCGGGTTTGAGCGTCGGCCTCAGGCCAGGCGTCGCGCCATGCGCAGCGCCGCCGCCAGGCTGCCGGCATCGGCCCGGCCGCTGCCCGCGATGTCGAACGCGGTGCCGTGGTCCGGGCTGGTGCGCACGAACGGCAGGCCGAGCGTGACATTGACGCCGTGCTCGACGCCGAGGTACTTGACCGGGATCAGCCCGTGGTCGTGCGTCATCGCGACGACGATGTCGAACTCGCCCGGGTGCCCGGGCACATCGCGCGCGCGCATGAACACCGTGTCGGGCGCGTAGGGGCCGCTCGCGGCGATGCCTTCGGCGCGCGCCGCGGCTATCGCCGGGCCGATGATGCGCTGCTCCTCGTTGCCGAACAGGCCGCCCTCGCCGGCATGCGGGTTCAGCCCGGCCACCGCGATGCGCGGCGCGCTCAGCCCGAAACGCGCCGCGCTGCGGTGCGCGATGCGGATCGTCTCGAGCACCGCCTCGAACGTGACGGCGTCGATCGCGCGCCGCAGCGACAGGTGGATCGTCACCAGCACCGTGCGCAGCTCATCGTTGGCCAGCATCATGCGCACCGGCGGCAGCGGCTCGCCACGCGCGGTGCCGGGCGCGGCGAGCGCCTGCAGCATCTCGGTGTGGCCGGGGTAGGGCACGCCGGCCGCGGCGAACGCCTCCTTGTGGACCGGCGCGGTCACGATCGCGGCGATCTCGCCGGCGCGCGCCAACTCGACCGCGCGCGCGATGCAGGCCGCGGCCGCCGCGCCGGCGCGCGCATCGACCCGACCGAAGCCGGCCGCGAGCAGGTCGGTCGGCAGGCCGTCGACCGGCAGCACCGGCACGCAGTTCGGCGGCGCATCGAACGCATCGGCGGCGCGCTCGACGCGCGCGACCGCGAGCCGGCCGCCGGTCAGTTCAGCCGCGCGCCGCATCACCGCCAGGTCGCCGAGCACGACGCAGCCGGCGCTTTCGGGGCGGCGGAACAGCCGGGCGACGATCTCCGGCCCGATGCCACAGACGTCGCCCATCGTCAGGGCCAGCGGCCGGCGCGGCGAAAGGGAGGTCGGTTCGGCGCTCATGGCCGCATTGTCGCGATTCGCGCGGCGCCGGGCGCAACGCACCGGACCATCGCCGATAATTGAAGCAGTTTTCGCCGCGCCGAGCGGCCCACCCCCGAGGATTCCCGCGTGTCCATGCGCAAAACCTGGCTCGTCTTTTCGCAGGCCGTCACCGTCGCTGTGGCGGTGCTGTTCGTCGTCGCGACGCTCAAGCCCGAGTGGCTGAAGCGCAGCGCCGGCGTGGCGCCGAGCATCGTCTCGATCACGTCCGGCCCGGCGCTGCCCCTGCCGGCGACGCTCGCCGGCGTTGCCGTGACGAGCTACAGCGCGGCCGCGAAACGCGCATCGCCCGCCGTCGTCAGCATCACCGCGAGCAAGGCGCCGGCGCGCGGCCCGCGCAGCGACGATCCGGTGTTCCAGTTCTTCTTCGGCGACCGCTCGCGCGCGGCGCGTGGCGAGCCGCAGATCGGCCTCGGTTCGGGCGTGATCGTCTCGGGCGAAGGCTACCTGCTGACCAACAACCACGTGATCGACGGCGCTGACGACATCGTGGTGACGCTGGCCGACGGGCGCCAGGCCCGCGCCAGGCTGGTCGGCACCGATCCGGAAACCGACATCGCGGTGCTCAAGATCGAGCTCGAGGGCCTGCCCGCGATCAGCTTCGGCGATGCCGACAAGCTGCAGGTCGGCGACGTGGTGCTGGCGATCGGCAACCCCTTCGATGTCGGCCAGACCGTGACCTCGGGCATCGTCAGTGCGCTCGGCCGCAACCGCCTGGGCATCAACACCTTCGAGAACTTCATCCAGACCGATGCGGCGATCAATCCGGGCAATTCGGGCGGCGCGCTCGTCGACGCGGGCGGCAACCTGCTCGGCATCAACACCGCGATCTACTCGCGCACCGGCGGCAGCCTGGGCATCGGCTTCGCGATTCCGGTGAGCACCGCACGCCAGGTGATGGAGGCACTGATCCGGGACGGCCAGGTCACGCGCGGCTTCATCGGCATCGAGCAGCGCGACCTGACGCCCGACATCGCCCAGACCCTGAACCTGCCGATCAAGCAGGGCGTGCTGATCACCGGCGTCTTGCAGAGCGGCCCGGCCAGCGCCGGCGGGCTGCGTCCCGGCGACGTGGTGGTCAGCGTCGCGGGAGCGCCGGTGACCAACACCTACCAGCTGCTGAACGCGGTCGCGGCGCTGAAGCCGAAGGCGGTCGCGGCGATCGGCGTGCAGCGCGGCGACCAGGCACTGAAGGTCGATGTGACCGTCGGCCAGCGGCCGAAAGCGCGCGTGCCGGTGCAACGCGAGGAGTGATCGACGCGCGCTAAGCGTTCGTCGAGTCTTCGGCCGGCGCCTGGGTGTGCTTGATGAACACGCCGGCGGCGATGATGCCGATCTCGTACAGCAGCACCATCGGGATCGCCAGCGACAGCTGCGACACCACGTCCGGCGGCGTCAGGATCGCGGCGATGATGAAGGCGAGCACCACGAAGTAGGCGCGGAACTCCTTCAGCTTCTCGACGCTGACCACGCCCAGCCGCGCCAGCACGACGACCGCGATCGGCACCTCGAAGGCCGCGCCGAACGCGATGAACATCGTCAGCACGAAGCTCAGATAGGCCTCGATGTCCGGCATCGCCGAGACGCTCTTCGGCGCGAAGCTCTGGATGAAGGTGAACACCTTGCCGAAGACGAAGAAATAGCAGAACGCCACCCCCATGAAGAACAGCAAGGTGCTGGAGATCACGAGCGGCAGCACCAGCTTCTTCTCGTGCGTGTACAGGCCCGGCGCAACGAAGGCCCAGACCTGGTACAGCACCACCGGCAGCGCCAGCATGAGCGCCGCCATCAGCGTGATCTTCAGCGGCACCAGGAACGGCGAGATCACGCTGGTCGCGATCAGCATGCCGCCCTTGGGCAGGTGCTCGACCAGCGGCTGCGCGAGCAGGTCGTAGAGGTGCGCCGAGCCGGGCCAGATCATCAGCACGCCGAAGCACACGCCGATCGCGATGCAGGCGCGGATCAGCCGGTCTCGCAGCTCGATCAGGTGCGAGACGAACGGCTGCTCGGTGCCCTCCATTTCGTCGGGCTTGTCACCGGGAGCACTCATCGGGCTAGGCCACCGACCGCGGCGGCCGGAAGCGCGCCACGCGCGCCGCGCCCGACTGCGCCTTCACCCGCACGCCGGCGCGCTGCTTGTACCACTGCGGCGTGGCGCCGCGCTTCAGGCGCCAGTTCTTCTTCGGGTGCTTGTACTCGGGCGGCGGCGGCGTCCAGCCTTCGTGCTGGCCGCTGTTCAGCGGCAGCATGCCGGCGTCGCCGTCCGTCCACGACTTCTCGAGCTCGGCCGTGGTCTGATGAATCTCGTTCGAGACCGACCGCTCGACGTTGCGCGCCGCGTCCTCGAACTCGGTCTTCATCTTCTTCAGCTCTTCGAGCTCGATCGAGCGGTTGACCTCGGCCTTCACGTCGGCCACGTAGCGCTGCGCCTTGCCGACCAGGTGGCCGACGGTGCGCGCGACGCGCGGCAGCTTCTCCGGGCCGATCACGATCAGCG
>JANXZN010000043.1 GCA_025355545.1 Rhizobacter sp. | reverse complement strand
GCGCCCTTTGGTTTGAACCCTAAAATTGCCGGCTCACTCCACCGCTGGCGTTCCCCATGACCCGCAAGCTCTTCGTCACCACCGCCCTGCCCTACGCCAACGGCCCGTTCCACATCGGCCACATGATGGAGTACATCCAGGCCGACATCTGGGTGCGGTTCCAGCGCATGGTCGGCAGCGAAGTGCACTTCGTCTGCGCCGACGACGCGCACGGCGCGCCGATCATGATCGCGGCCGAGAAGGCGGGCAAGACGCCGCAGGCCTTCGTCGCCGAGGTCGCCGCGGGCCGCAAGAAATACCTCGACGGCTTCCAGATCGGCTTCGACAACTGGCACTCGACCGACGCGCCCGAGAACCACGCGCTCGCGCAGGACATCTACCGGGCGCTGCGCAAGCAGGGCCTGATCGCGGAGCGCAGGATCGAGCAGTTCTACGACCCGGTGAAGGGCATGTTCCTGCCCGACCGCTACATCAAGGGCACCTGCCCGAAGTGCGGCACGCCGGATCAGTACGGCGACAACTGCGACAACTGCGGCGCGGTCTACGCACCGACCGACCTGAAGAACCCCTACTCGACATTGAGCGGCGCCACGCCGGTGCTCAAGAGCAGCGATCACTACTTCTTCCAGCTCTCGTCGCAACGCTGCATCGACTTTCTCACCGAGTGGACGACCACACCAGGCCGCCTGCAGCCCGAAGTGCTGAACAAGATCAAGGAGTGGTTCGCGGTCGACGACGACCCTGAAAAGAGCGGCCACGTCGGCCTGAACGACTGGGACATCAGCCGCGACGCACCCTACTTCGGCATCGAGATCCCCGATGCGCCCGGCAAGTACTTCTACGTGTGGCTCGATGCGCCGGTCGGCTACCTCGCTTCGCTTCAGTCCCACCTGACCAGGATCGGCGTCGACTTCGATGCCTTCATGGCCGACCCCGAGGTCGAGCAGATTCACTTCATCGGCAAGGACATCGTCACCTTCCACACGCTGTTCTGGCCGGCGATGCTGCACTTCAGCGGCCGCAAGGTGCCGAACCACATCTTCGTGCACGGGCATTTGACCGTGAATGGCGAAAAGATGAGCAAGAGCCGCGGCACCGGCATCTCGCCGCTGAAATACCTCGAGCTCGGCATGAATGCGGAATGGCTGCGCTACTACTTCGCGGCCAAGCTGAACGGCAAGGTAGAAGATGCCGACTTCGTGTCTGCCGACTTCGTGGCGCGGGTCAACAGCGATCTGGTCGGCAAATACATCAACATCGCGAGCCGCGCCGCGGGATTCCTGAGCAAGCGCTTCGGCGGCCTGCTGTCGAACGACCTCGGCGTCGAAGGCCGCGCGCTGCTCGACGGGCTGCGTGCGCACCGCGCGACGATCGAAGAGCTCTACGAAGAGCGCGAGTTCGGCAAGGCGCTGCGCGAAGTGATGCTGCTGGCCGACCGGGTCAACGAGTTCGTCGACCGGAACAAGCCGTGGGAGCTCGCGAAGCAGGAAGGCCGAGACGCGGTGCTGCACGATGTGTGCTCGGTCTGCATCGAGGCCTTTCGCCTGCTGACGATCTACCTGAAGCCGGTGCTGCCGTCGCTGGCCGCGCAGGTCGAGGCGTTTCTCAAGGTCGAGCCGATGCAGTTCGCCGATGCGGCCCGCGCACTGGGCGGCCACGATGGTCACACGATTGGCGACTACAAGCACCTCATGCAGCGCGTCGACGCAAAGCAGCTCGAAGCGCTGATCGAGCCGACCGTCGTCGAAGCCCCGCCGCCCGGCGGCGAGGCGCTCGGGCCCGAAATCAAGGTCGACGACTTCGCGAAGATCGACCTGCGCATCGCGCGGATCGCGAACTGCGAGCCGGTCGAAGGCTCGACCAGGCTGCTGCGCCTGACGCTCGATGTCGGCGAAGGCCCCGACTCGCAGGGGCGTCCACGCCTTCGCAACGTCTTCAGCGGCATCGCGTCGGCCTACCGGCCGGCCGACCTGATCGGCAAGTTCACCGTGATGGTCGCGAACCTCGCGCCGCGCAAGATGAAGTTCGGCGTCAGCGAAGGCATGGTGCTCGCCGCCTCGCATGCCGACGAGAAGGCCGAGCCGGGCCTGTACATTCTCGAACCCTGGCCCGGCGCGAAACCCGGCATGCGGGTACGCTGAGCGGCGTCGGCATGAACGATCGAAGCGTGTCCACGCCGCCGCCGGTCGACGTCGTGCGCGCGTTCCCCGACACGAGCTGGGCCGATGAAGGCGCCACGCGCGGCGTCGAGGCTGTGGTCGAGAACGGCGAGGTGCTGAGCTTTCCGCTGTTGCCGTTCGTGCTGTCGCCGGCCGAGCAAAAGTTTCTCGACCCGCGCTGGGCCGACGGCAAGGCGAAGAACATCTCGCTGCGCTGGCCCAGCGGCGAGATGCGCGGCGCGGCCGGCGACGCCGCCGACCTGATCGCGCTGCGCGCGATGATCGTGCGCTACACCGAATGCAGCGAGGCGCTCGCGCTGCGCCTGTTCCCGCATTACCGCGGCCACCTCAAGCGCGGCAACACCTCGTTCCGGCCGGTCGATGTGGCCAGCCGCGCGACCAGCTGGCGCCAGGACGACACGCGGCTGCACGTCGACGCGTTTCCGTCGAACCCGATGCACGGCACGCGGCTGCTGCGCGTGTTCTGCAACGTCAACCCGAACGGCCGGCCGCGCGAGTGGCGCGTCGGCGAGCCGTTCGAGGCGCACGCGCGGCGCTACCTGCCGGCGATCCCGCGGCCGCTGCCGGGTTCGGCATGGCTGCTGGCGAAGACCGGCATCACGAAGCGGCGCCGCACCGAGTACGACCACCTGATGCTGCAGTTGCACGACCGCGCCAAGGCCGATGCCGAGTTCCAGCGCAACAGCCCGCAGGCACGCGTCGACTTCGCTCCCGGCACGACCTGGGTCGTGTTCAGCGACCAGGTGCTGCACGCCGCAATGGGCGGCCAGCACATGATGGAGCAGACCTTCTACCTCGACGTGACGCAGCAGCAGCGCCCCGAGGCCTCGCCGCGCGGCGTGCTCGAGCGGCTGCTCGGGCGCCAGCTGCGCTGATTCAGCCGCGCTTGTCCTTCCAGTAGCGCTGGGCCTTCGCGAAGCATTTCAGCTCGGGGCCGGTCGCGGCGACCAGCGCCTCGCGCCGCGCCGCGAGCCAGCCGAGCGCGAACATCGCCGCCGGCTCCGTGCCGGCACGCGACGCGAACCAGCGAATCGCCATCGTCGCGTCGCTGACCGCGCCGAGGCGTTCCTGCAGACCCCGCAGCACCTTCAGGTAACGGCGCACCGCGCGCCGCTCGAACAGCGCGGCGCAGAACTCGGTCGCGTAGCGCAGCCGCTTCGCACGCTTGCGCAGGCGATGGCGCTGCGCGTCGTCGAGTTCGACGTAGTGCTTCGCGTCGGCGACCACCTGACGGTGCCAGTGGTTCAGGCGCGCGGCCAGGCGGTCGCGCAGCGGCACGCCGTCGCTGCCGGCGTCGGGCGCAGCGCCGGGATGCATCGCATCGAGCAAATCCAGCAGCAGGCTCTGGCTGGCGTGCATGCGCAGCAGCTCGGGCGGCGCGGCCTCGGTGCCCGGTGCGGCCGGTGTCGGCGCCTCGACCGCCACACCGGCATCGTGCATCGCCGCCTGCAACGCGGCGGCGAACTCGCCCTCGATCACGACGCGGTCGCGCGCCGCGCCGAGTTGCCGGAACAGCGCGGCCGCCGCGCTGCCGAGCGCGGC
>JANXZN010000031.1 GCA_025355545.1 Rhizobacter sp. | reverse complement strand
GCGCGAGCGCATCGAGAAACTGAGCCAAAGCGCGACGGGGTTTTACCGACGATAGGAAAGCCGTACATTTCAGGCACGTTGGAACGACGCGACCCGGTCAAGGGCACAACGCAATATGCCGGTCGCCGCCCGTAGGCCATGCACATGGCCAGGCTGCAGGGCGCTGGTCAGCGATGGCAGTCGATGCTTGCAGCACAAATGCGCGACCGAACAGGCGCGCGGATCGGCTCACGAACGCGGCTACACATCGGCATGGCGCAAGGCGCGTGAAGCGTGGCTGCGAAGTCACCCGCTGTGCCAGTGCCCCGAGTGCGATGAAGGTCGCGTGAGGCTGAGGCCCGCGACCGTGGTCGATCACAAGATCCCGCATCGAGGCGACAAGGCGCTGTTCTGGGACAGCGGCAACTGGCAGTCGATGTCGAAGCCGTGCCACGACCGCAAAACCGCGCGCGAGGACGGCGGGTTCGGTCGCTGAAGGGGGGAGGGGCGGTCGAATCTCTACGGCCGCCAAAAGCAGGACCGCTTGGCAGCCAAATTTTTGCGCGCGCAGGTTTCGGGGGGTGGGGGTTAACTCCCGAAGGAGGGCGAGGTGGGTGCACGAGGGCCATCGGCGAAGCCGCCGGAACTGAAAGTCCTGGAAGGGAACCGCGGCGGGCGCGCGATCGACCTGACCTCGACGTTCAGGCCCGAGGTGGGTGCGCCGCCGATGCCGCGCGATCTGAGCCGCGACGGCAAGAAGGCCTGGAAGCGCCTGGTGCCCGAGCTGCTCCGGTACAACCTGCTGTCGAAGGTCGACGCCGACTCGCTCGAAGACCTCTGCGAGACCATCGGTCTGATCAAGGTGCTGCGTCGCTCGATCAACGCTCGCCAGGAACTGCTGCTGAGCAAAAACGAAGATCCGGCCGGCGCGGTCGAGGCGCGCACGCCGAAGGGCATGCGCATCCAGTCGCCGACGTACCAGGCGCTGAACCGCGAGCGTGAGAAGCTGCGCGGCTGGCTCGGCGAGTTCGGGCTGACACCAGCGCAGCGCGCACGTGTGACGACCGCGATCCGCGTGCAGGCCGATCTCTTCGACGTGAACAAGGGCGCCGCCGCCGCGCCGCGTGATCCCGCGAACGCCACCGGCTTCGCAGACTTCTGAGGTGAGCACCTATCTGCAGCGCGCTCGGGCCTACGCCGAGCGCGTCGCCGGCGGCCAGGAGGTTGCGGGCAAATTTGAGCGCCTGGCCTGCAAGCGCTTCATCGACGACCTGGACCAGCGCCAGGACAGCGAGGATTTTCCGTATCGGTTCGACGAAGCCGCAGGCGCCCGCGCGTGCCGCTTCGTCGACCTGATGCCGCACATCAAGGGCGAGTGGGCGAAGCCGATCTACGCCGACGGCCGCCTGCAGTACGCCAAGCTCAACATGGAAGACTGGCAAGTGTTCAAGACGATCAACCTCTTCGGCTGGGTGCATGTCCAGACCGGCCTGCGGCGTTTCCGTCGCGGGTACGAAGAGGTCGCGCGCAAGAACGCCAAGTCGACCTGGGCTGCTGCCGTGCTGCTGCTCTTGGTCGCGGCCGACAACGAGCCCGGCGCGCAGGTGTACAGCGCCGCCACCACTGGCGAGCAGGCGCGCGAGGTGTTCGACGTGGCGCGCAACATGGCCGATCGCGCGCCCGAGTTCAAGGCGCGCTTCGGCGTCAATATCGGCAAGCACGACATCACGATCGCCAGCACCGCCAGCGGCGCCAAGCCGCTCAATGCCGAAGGCTCGACGCTCGACGGCCTGAACATCCACGGCGCCGTGGTCGACGAGCTGCACGCCCACAAGACGCGCACGCTGTTCGACGTGCTCGACAGCGCCACCGGCGCGCGCAGCCAGCCGATGATCCTGATGATCACCACGGCCGGCAGCGATCGCAGCGGCATCTGCTACGAACAGCGCGACTACACCATTAAGGTGCTCGAGCGCACGCTAATCGACGAGACATGGTTCGGCCTCATCTTCACGATCGACGACGGCGACCTGTGGCACGACCCGGCCGTCTGGCGCAAGAGCAACCCGAACTTCGGCGTCAGCGTCAAGGAAGACGACATGCAGGCCGCCTGCCGCAAGGCGCTGGCCACGCCCAGCGCGCAGGCCAACTTCCTGACCAAGCGCATGAACGTCTGGGTCAACGCCGACAGCGCCTGGATGGACATGCAGGCCTGGGAGCGCTGCGCCGACCGCACGCTGACGCTCGATCGCGTCAAGCACCTGCCGTGCGTCGCCGGCCTCGACCTGGCCAGCAAAGTGGACGTCGCCGCCAAGGTGCGCGTATTCGCCGACAAGGGCGCCGGCAAGTACTACCTGATCCCGACATTCTGGCTGCCCGAGCGCGCCGTCGAGCAGGGCCGCAACAGCCAGTACGACGGCTGGCGTCGCGCCAAGCACCTGCAGGTCACCGACGGCGAAGTGATCGACTTCGATCAGATCGAAGACGAGATCCGTGCAGACGCCAGCACCCTGCAGCTGGGCGAGGTCGCGTGCGATCCGTGGCAGGCCACGCAGCTCATCAGCCACATGCTCGAGGAGGGCGCGCCGATGGTCGAGTACCGCCAGACCGTGCAGAGCATGAGCGAGCCGATGAAGGCGCTCGAGGCGCTCGTCCTGCAGGGCAATATCGTGCACGACGGCAACCCGATGATGACGTGGATGGTCAGCAACGTCGTCTGCCACCGCGACGTGAAAGACAACATCTACCCGCGCAAGGAGCGCGAGGAAAACAAGATCGACGGCGTCGTCGCCGCCATCATGGCCCTCGGCCGCACCATCACCGGCCAGAGCAGCGTGATGCCCGACGACTACGAGCTCGTCGTCGCATGACCCGCATCGTCTACAACGCCGCCCTCGGTGCCGGCGTGGCGCTCATCGGCGCCGGCGTCGGCCACGCCAGCGTGCCGGCCGCGCTCGTCGTCGTCGGCGGCCTGGTGATCGGGCTGACGCTGTTCGGCGCCTGGCTGGAGTCGCGCTGATGTTCCTCACCGGCCGCCGCGCGTCCACCGACGATCGCTCGCCCTGGGGAGACTTCTGGTTCCAGCCCGTGGCGCCGCGCACGGGCTCGGGCGTGCGCGTCAGCGGCGACAGCGCGCTCGCGCTTACCGCGGTCTACGCGTGCGTGCGCAACCTGGCAGAAGACATCGCCAAGCTGCCGTTCCGCATGTACCAGCCGCGCGCGAGTGGCGGCCGCGATCCGGTGACCGACCACTGGCTCTACCGCCTGATCGCCAAGCGCCCGAACGCCTGGCAGACGCCGTTCGAGTGGCGCGAGATGATGCAAGGCCACCTTGAGCTACGCGGCAACGCCTTCAACCGGCTGATCGTCACCGGCGCCGGCGAGGTCACCGACGTGATCCCGCTGCACCCCGATCGCGTCAAGCTCGAGCTGCTTGACAACGGCAGTTTCCGCTACGTCTTCACCGACCGCCAGGGCAACGTCGTGCGCTTCCGCCGCGACGAGATCTGGCACATCAAGGGCCTCAGCGCCGATGGCTACGTCGGCTACAGCCCGATCCAGCTGCAGGCCGAGATGCTCGGCGTCGGCATGAGCGCGCAGGCCTACGCCGGCCGCTTCTTTGCCAACGACGCGCGGCCGAGCGGCGGCTGGGTCAAGCACCCGGGCAACTTCAAGGACAAGACCCAGCGCGACAACTGGCGCGAGTCCTGGCAGCAGCAGCAGAGCGGCGTCAACCGCGGCAAGGTCGCCGTGCTCGAGTACGGCATGGATTACCACGAGGTCGGCGTCAACAACAAGGAGGCGCAATTCATCGAGTCGCGGCAGCTCGGCGTCGTCGAGGTCGCCCGCATGTTCCGCATGCCGCCGCACAAGATCCAGGAGCTGAGCCGCTCCACCTTCAGCAACATCGAGCAGCAGAACACCGAGTACGCGACCGACGCGATCCAACCGCGCTGCGAGCGCCTGGAAGACAGCATCGTCTTCAACCTGCTCGGCGACGACACTGACTTCGAGGTCGAGTTAGACCTGCGCAGCCTGATGCGCGGCGACAGCGCCGCTCGTGCGACACGCGCCTCGACCCTGATCATGGCCGGCGTGCTCACCCGCAACGAAGCGCGCGACGACGAGGGCCTGAACCCGATCGATGGCCTCGACGAGCCGCTGCAGCCGCTCAACATGGTCGAGGCCGGCCAGCAGCCCGTTGCCCCGGCCATATCGAAACCGCCAGTGCAGACGCCTGCAGACGAGCCAAGCGGCGACGAGGCCGACGCCCGCCTGGTCGCGTTACTCACCGGCAACGCGCAGCGCCTGGCGCGGCGCATCGCAGTAGGAAAGCCGGCCAGCGCGAAAGTGGTAGCCGACGCGATGGCAGTCACGCCGTTGGCGGCCAGTGCGTGGCTCGCCACGCTGCAACCCGAGATGGCCGAAGCCGATATCTGCGCGTCTTTGACCCTGCTCGGCAAGCATGGGCAGGTTGTCGAGCCGAGCGTTAGCAGCATGCTTAGTCGCGTGGTCAGCACGCTGCAGCAGCGGCCCGCGTCTGTCGTCAACGTCGCGCCGGCCACTGTCAACGTCGCGGCGCCTGTCAGTCACATCGTTGTCAACACGCCGCCGCAGCGCGCCGTCGAGCGCACGGTCGAGCGAGATGCCGACGGCGTGATTCAAAAACTGATCGACCGCCCAATTGACGAGACCTGACCTATGGCGAACGCACTATTCGACAGCGGCCGCGAGGGGTTCCTCGACGGCTCGATCAACTGGAGCACGGGTGACATCCGCACCATGCTCGTTTTGAGCACCTACACCTTCAGCGCCGCGCACAAGTTCATCGCCGACCTCGGCGCGGTCGACAACGGCCGCAGCGCGTCGTTGACGAGCAAGACCGTCACGGCCGGTGTTGCCAATGCGGCCAACACGACGTTGACCGCCACCGCCGCCAGCGCATCGAAAGCGTTGCTGCTGTTTCAGCACACCGGCGCCGATGCCACCGCCCGCGTCATCGCCTACATCGACACGCCGGCCAGCGGCCTGCCCTTCACGCCCGCCGCATCCCAAACGGTGAACGTCACCTGGGACACCGGCGCCAACAAGATCTTCAAGCTGTGAGCACGCAGGCTTTTGTTCAGGTCGCGGTCGACGGCAGCGGCAAGGCGGTTGATGCAGTCAGCGTCACCACCGCTACCGGCACCACGCAATACCGGCAGTCCGTCGTCGCGGCCGACGGCACGTTTGCCGCCAACGTCCAGGCGGTGGGGCAGTCGGGCGATGCTTACGTCCGCAGTCTCACGCTTGAAGACCTCATGCAGCAAGTGCTGGTCGAGCTGCGCGTCATGAACACCATCCTCCAGTCCACCCTCAACAGCCGCGACGACCTTGATCTGCTGCGCATCGGCGAGCAGTCGGTCACCCTTCAACAAACCCAGTAAGCGAGAGAGAACATGCCATCAGCACAAGGACAAGTAGGCGTCCAACTCAACAGCGACGGCGCCGTGCCGGTGCAGGGGTTTCGCCAAGGCAAGCAGGGCGACATGGTCGTCAGCGAGCTGCACGGCCGCTTCTACGAGCAGAACTATCGCGGCAACGTCTACAGCGGCGGCATGCCGCTCACCTCGATCAGCGCTGCCACGTTCACGAGCGGCACGCTGGGCGCCACCTGCACCCCGATTGCCGGCATCTATAACCCGCCGACCAGCGGCGTCAATGCCGTGGTTTTGAAGGCCATTCTGTCCTGCGCCATCACCGCATTGCAAAACACCGGCGGCGCGCCATTTGTTTGGGCCGTGAGCATCAGCAACAATGCCATCAGCACGGGCGCCCAACCGTTCAAGCGCAACACCCTGGCGCAAACCGGCTCGGCGGTGCGCAACATGGCCGCGGTGGCGCTCACCGGGCTGACCAACAACCTGGTGGTGACCGGCGCCGCAGCGCTCGGCGGCGGCAACGTCTACAACATCGCCTCGCTGGGCACGGCCTCAGGGTTTCAGACCACCCACATGGCCACGCTTGACATCCCCGACGGCCTGTGGATCGTGCCGCCCGGCGCCGTGCTGGCCCTGCTGGCCACCACTACGCCGGTCGCACTCAGCGCAGCGTCCACCCTTATTTGGGAAGAGGTCCCGGTCTAAACCATGCTACTTGCGCTGCGCTCGCTGCTTGAAGGCACAGCGGCCAGCGGTGTCAGCGCCCTTGGCATCCAAAGTGCCGAAGCAGTCGGCGCGCCGTCGCTCACGCTGGCGACCAATCTCGCCGGCATTGCCGCGGCAGAGGCATTCGGCCAGCCTGCGGTAGAGGCAGGCGTCGCCACTGCCGCCGTCGTCACGGCAGAGGCAGCCGGCACACCGGCGGTCGCGGTCAGCGTGCAGGCTGCGGGGGTTGTCAGCGGCGAGGCAATCGGCCAGCCCTCGGTCGACGGTGCAGCGGCAAGCGTCGTCGCCGCAGGCATTGCCACCGCCGAGGCCATAGGCGCCCCCGGCGTGGCGCTTTCGGTAACTGCGGCGGGGGTCGGTAGCGGCGAGGCAGTCGGCAGCCCTGCAGCGGCAGCACAGGTCGCGGCGGCGGGTATTGCCACAGTCGAGGCATTCGGCGGGGCCGTCACAGCGGCGCAGGTGGGCAGCTCCGGCATCGCGAGCGCCGAAGGGGTGGGTCAACCGGCCGTCGGCACCAGCGCCGCGGCGGTGATCAACGCGCTGGGCATCGACAGCGCCGAGGCTTTCGGGTCGCCGGCGCTTGAATCGGTCAGCGTCAACTTCACTGGCGGCGGCGGCGGCGGCGGGCGCAGGCGGGCGGTGCTTTGGGCGCTGGAACCGCAAACGCTGCGCCTGCAAGGCATCGCCAGCGCGGAGGCGTTCGGAAAGCCAGCGCTGACGGTGGTTTTAGGTGGCCTCGGCATCCAACCCGGCGCGCAGATCGGTAAGCCCCTCGCGCGCAGGGGACGAATTGAACGAGACGAGGAACTGCTGATTGCAGCGTAGGAAAAGCGAAACCAATATGAAAAACGCCATGTTCATCGCCCATGCGCTCGCTACGCCCTGGGCCCTGCAGCGCGAGGTGCTCACGGCTTACGCCGGCGTGCTCGCGCGCAAGCTCAACTCACCGCGCGCCGAGGTCGAAGACGAATCTCCGGCCGGCGTGTCGATCGGCGCCGCCGCCCCGCGCAGTTCGAGCTATGCGCGCACCGCCGCTGGCTCGATCGCGGTGTTGCCGCTTTACGGCACGATCCTGCAGCGCGCCAACATAATGACCGATATGTGTGGCGGCACCAGCACCCAGTCGTTCACCGCCAGGTTCCGCGAGGCGATGGCCGACGAGACCATCGGCCAGATCCTGATCGACATCGATAGCCCCGGCGGCAGTGTCTACGGCGTCGGCGAGCTGGCGGCCGAGATCATGGCCGCGCGCGCGACCAAGCCCGTCGTCGCGATCGCCAACAGCCTGGCGGCATCGGCGGCCTACTGGGTCGGCTGCTCGGCGAGCGAATTCTTCGTCACGCCAGGCGGTGAGGTCGGCAGCATCGGCGTCTGGCAGGCGCACGAAGACTGGTCGAAGGCCATGGACGATGCCGGCATCAAGACCACGCTGATCAGCGCCGGCAAGTACAAGGTCGAGGGCAACCCGTACGAGCCGCTCGGAGGTGACGCGCAGGAGTACATGCAGAGCCGCGTGCTCGACTACTACGGCGCCTTCACCAAGGCCGTCGCCAAGGGCCGCAACGTCGGCATTGACCAGGTGCGCAGCGGCATGGGCCAGGGCCGCGCGCTCGGCGCCGATGCCGCGCTCACCGAGAACATGGTCGACGGCGTCATGACCTTCGACGACGTCGTCAAGCGCATGCAGCGCGCCGCCAAGGCACCCCGCTCGGCCCTCAAGGCCGCCCGCAACGAACTCGCACTTCTGGGCTAGGCACGGCCCCATCCGCAGCGCATCCGTCGATGCGCCGCGCCGGCCCTTCGGCCGTGTTGTGCAACCTCTCGACCGCCCGGCTTCCGCAGCTCGGCGGCCTTTGTCATTTCTGAACCGGAGAACCCAAATGTCCGCCACCATCCGATCCCTGCAGGCGAAAAAGGCCGCCACCCTCGAGGCCGCGCGCGCGCTGGCCAACGTCGCGGCCACCGCTGACCGCGACCTCACCGCCGAAGAGCAGACCCAGTACGACGCCATGGTCGCCGGCGTCAATAGCCTGAACCGTCGCATCGAGCGCGAGCAGGCGCTGGCGCTGGAAGAGGCCGGCCTCAACGCCTCCGGCGGCGTCGAGCGCGACGCATCGTCCACGATCACCGTCACCGAGAACGCCGCCGCCGACCCGAAGCGCGGCTTCAAGTCGTTCGGCGAGTTCGCCCAGTCGGTCCGCGCCGCGGCCAACGAAGGCAGTCGGCCCGACCAACGCCTGCTGATCGGCGCTACCGCCCCGTCGACCACGGGCGGCGAAGGCGTCGGTGCCGACGGCGGCTTCAGCGTCCCGCCGGCCTACAGCACCGACATCTTCAAGCTCTCGCTCGGCGAAGACTCGCTGCTGCCGATGACCGAGAACGTCAGCGTCGGCAGCAACAGCATGGTCTTCCCGAAGACCGAGCAGACGCCCTGGGGCACGAACGGCGTGCGCGCCTACTGGCAGGCCGAGGCGACCGCGGCCACTGCCACCAAACCGGTCCTCGGCACCCAAACCCTGCGCCTGCACAAGCTGATGGCGCTGGTGCCGCTGACCGACGAGCTGATCGCCGACAGCAACGCGCTCACGTCGCTGTTGCCCGGCCTGATCGGAGATTCGATCAAGTGGAAGACGAACGAGGCGATCCTGTTCGGCTCTGGCTCGGGCCAACCGCTTGGCGCCCTGAATTCCGGCGCAGTGATCACCGTCGCCAAGGACTCCGGGCAAGCCACGCTGACGCTGAGCCCGCTCAACCTGGCGAACATGATCTCGCGGCTGCCGCCCGGTTCGTTCGGCTCGGCGGTGTGGGTGATCAACCCGTCGGTGCTGCCGTCGCTGTTCACGCTCACGCTCGGCAACTACCCGATCTACATGCCGGGCGGCGCACCGAACGCGGGTGGCATCCAGCAGAGTCCGTACGGCATGCTGCTGGGCCGGCCGATCATGGTCAGCCAGCACGCCGCGGCGTTCACCTCGCAGGGCGACGTGCAGCTCCACGACCTGAGCTACTACCGCACGATCACCAAGGCCGGCGGCGTCCAGACCGACACGTCGATCCACCTGTACTTCGACGCCGACGCCACCGCCTTCCGCACCATCTTCCGCGTCGACGGCGCGCCGAAGCTGGCCGCGCCGATCAACCCGGCCAAGGGCGCCACCACGCTGTCGCCGTTCGTGCAGCTCGCCGCACGCTGATAACCGCTGCAGGCGCCTGATCGCAGGCGCCTGCACAACCCACCCTCGAAAGGAATTCGATCATGACCCCGAACGCAAAGCCGAGCGAGCACCTGAGCGTGCTCGCCACCATCGACCCGGTTTCGTCATCTGCCTCGCAGAACACGGGCTGGGTCAACGCCGCCAACTTCTTCGCCTTCCTGGCGATCATCGACGTCGGCGTGATGACCGCCACCGGCACGGTCGACGCCAAGTTCCAGCAGGCCACCGACAACTCCGGTACCGGCGTGAAGGACATTTCGCCGGTCAAGGCCATCACGCAGCTGCTCGCCGCCGGCGGCAACAACCGCCAGGTGCTGCTGAACATGAAGGCCGCCGACCTCGACGTCGAGAACAAGTTCAGCTGGATTCGCCTGAACGTGAACGCGGCCACTGCCGCGTCGCTGGTGCAGGCCACGCTGCTGGGCTGCTACCCGCGCTACGAAGACGGCGCGGCGTTCAACCAGGCCGGCGTTGCCCAGGTCGTCTGACCGGTTGTCTCCTCCTGCCGCCCTCGGGCGGTTTACGGCCGCGCGGCTCACAGGGTCGCGCGGCTTCATTTTGACGGAGCCTGCCATGCAGCTCGTTCGATACCTCGTCAACTGGTGGCATTGCCCTGCCGGCACCAGCCAGCTGCAGTACGCCGCCGGTAGCTTCCATCCCGTCGGCGCCGAGACCAGCGCGCACGTCGCGCAAGGTCACGCCGAGCTCGTCGACGTCGAGCTCGAGCCCGCGCGCGCCGAACAACTCGCCGACAAGGCGCTCGACAAGGCCGTCGAGGCCGCCGATGTCGCCGACGCCGCGAACATCCAGGCGCAAGCCGCCCACGCCGCTGCGGAGCTGGCCGCCGACACGAACGTGCAGACGCCTGCAGCCGCCACTGTCGCCGCCGCGTGAGCTGACCCATGCCCCTGGCAAGCATCATCGAGCCGGCGTCGAAGCCGATCGACGTGATCGAGGCGCGCGCCCACGTGCGCCAGGACGTCACGGCCGACGACGCGCTGCTCGACACGTACATCCGCGCGGCGCGCCGCTTCGCGCAGGAGTACTGCCACCGTACGCTCGTCGCCACCCGCTACAAGCTGGTGCTCGACAGCTTCCCCGGCCCCACGCTGATGGGCGTGCCGGCCGGTGTCGCTTACTCGCTGCCCGCGCACGCGGTGCTACTCGAAAACGGACCGATCCTCGCCGTCCAGTCGATCAAGTACCTCGACATGAACGGAACGCAGCAGACGCTTGCTCCGTCGGTCTACACCGTCGACATGACTGGCCTGCCGGGCCGCATCACGCCGAGCTTCGGGCAGATCTGGCCGCCAGTGCTGCCGCAGATCGGCGCGGTCGAGATCGTGTACGACGCCGGCGACTGCGCCGCGCTTACCGCGGCCGGCAACGTGCTCGCGATCAAAGGCGGCCTGTGGAAAACGCTCAACATCGGCGACGCCGTGCGCCTGAGCAACTCGGGCGGCGCGCTGCCCGCACCGCTGCAGCCCGACACCGACTACTACGCGCAGTCGCTGCCGACGGCCACGAGCCTGACGCTCGCGGCCACCGCCGGCGGCGCGGTGATCGCGCTGACCGACGCCGGTACCGGCACCAGCTTCATCGGGGCGCTGCACGAGAGCGTGCGCAGCTGGATGCTGATGCGCATCGGCGCCCTGTTCGAAAACCGCGAAGACGAGGTTATCCTGCAGCGCGCCACGGTCGTCAAGGTCTCGTACGTCGACCGGCTGCTCGACGGCGCCGCGTGCTGGCTGAACTGAGCGATCACGCCCCATGCAGGCCGGCCACCTCTACGAGGTCATTACGATCCAGCAGAAGAGCGTCGCGCGCGATGCGGCCTTCAACTCGGAACAGATCAGCTGGGTCGCCTTCGCCGCAAACATCCGCGCCAACTGCACCGACCTATCGGGCGGCGAGGCGGTGCGCCAGGGCCTGCGTGTCGGCAGCCGCGCGGTCAAGGTCACGATCCGCTGGCGCCCCAACATCACAACCGACATGCGCGTGCTACAGAGCGACGGGCGGCTCTTCCAGATCGTCTCAGTGCTCGAGATTCCGCGCAAGCGCGGCCTCGATCTGATGTGCCAGGAGTACACGGTATGAGCGACGACACCATCGTCACCGGCCTGGCCCCGCTGCAGCAGTACCTCGACCAACTGCCGGCCAAGGTCGAGCGCAATGTCCTGCGCGGCGCGCTGCGCGCCGGCGCCAAGTTGCAGCTCGCCGAGGCGCGGCGCCTGGTGCCGGTCGAGAAGGGCGGCAAGCATGCGGGCGCGCTGCGCGACAGTCTGCGCATCCGGACCAGCTCCCGCGGCGGCGTGATCAAGGCGATCGTCGTCGCCGGCAGCAAGCTCGCCTTCTGGGCCCGCTGGGTCGAGTACGGCACTGCGGCGCACTTCATCAAGCCGCGCAACCGCAAGAGCCTGTTCCTGGCCGGCGTGTTCAAGGAAGGCGTGCAGCACCCCGGCGCGAAGAAGAAACCGTTCATGCGCCCGGCGCTCGACGGCACCGTCCCGGCCGCGATCGCCGCGATCGGCGCCTACATCCGCAACCGGCTGGCCACCAAGGAAGGCATCGACGTGCCGGGCCCGGAGAACGCCTGATGCGCGCCGAGACCGCCATCAGCTACCTGCTGCGCAACGCCTCGCCGCTGACCGCGCTGCTGGCCAACGGCGCGGCCAGCGTCTACCCCGGCCAGGCGCCGCAGGGTGTGGCGTTGCCGGCGGTGGTTGTGGAGTTCATCAGCGGCCGCGAGCTGACGACGATCGACGCCAACAGCGCGTTCGGCCTGAACCAGGCGCGCATCCAGGTCACCGGCATCGCGGGGCAGGGCAACTACGTCGCGCTGAAGAACGTGCTCGAGCAGGTGCGCATCGCCTGCAACTACCAGCGCGGCACGCTCAACGGCGTGCGCGTCGTTTCGATCATTCGCGATTCGGTCGGGCCCGACCTGCGCGACGACGACCTGCAGGTCTACACGCAGAGCATCGATTTCCAGGTCACCTACCAAGAACCCTGATTCACAAGGAGCCTCATCATGGCCAACCCCGCCGCCGGCGTATACAAGCAGATCGCGTACAAAAAGGAAGTCACATTCGGCACCATCCCGGTCGCCGCGACCGCGCAGGCCTTGCGCCGCGTCAGCTCGGTCATCGATCTCGCGAAGGACACTTATCTGTCCAACGAGATCAAGCAGAGCTTCCAGAAGAGCGACTTCCGCCACGGCGTGCGCCGGGTGAAGGGCAAACTCACTGGCGACCTGCAGTGCAAGACGTATTCCGACTTCTTCGGCTTCGCACTGAAGCGCGACTTCACGGCAGGCGCGTCCGCGGCGCCCCTGACGCTGACGATCGCCGGCAGTGGCCCGACCTACACGCTGACGCGCAGCGCCGGCAGCAACCTGACCGACGGCTTCAAGAACGGCCACGTGATCCGCCTGCTCGGCATGACGAATGCCGGCAACAATTCCAAGAACCTGCTGGTCGTCTCGGTCGTGGCGCTGGTGCTCACCGTGATCGTGCTCAATGGCACGGCGCTGACGGCAGAGACCTCGAGCGCGGCCGCCGCCACGCAGACGGTCACCGGCAAGACTACCTTCATCCCGCAGACCGGCCACACCGACAACAGCTTCAGCTACGAGCACTGGTTCCCGGACGTCGTGCAGGGCGAGGTCTACAGCGGCTGCAAGGTCGACCAGCTCAACCTGAGCCTGCCGCCCACCGGCCTGGCGCAGATCGACATGGACATCCTGGGCCAGAACGTCACCACCGCGACGGCCCAGTATTTCACCAGCCCGACCGTCATCACCACCACCGGCGCGCTCGCTTCGGTGAACGGCGTGCTGCGCGCCGGCGGCGTCACCTACGCGATCCTGACGGGCCTGACGTTGACGATCAACCCCGGCTTCACCGGCGACCCGGTGGTCGGCAGCAACGTGGTGCCATTCCTGTTCCCCGGCTCGGTGATGGTCAGCGGCCAGTTCACCGCGTACTTCGCCGACGCGGTGCTGCGCGATGCGTTCCTGAACGAGACCGAGATCGACCTGCTCGCCGCGTTCACCGCCGACAACACCGCCGCGAGCGACTTCCTCTCAGTCGCGCTGCCGCGCATCAAGGTCGGCAGCGCGGGCAAGACGGACGGCGAGGGCGGCGTCGTGCAGACCTTCACCTTCCAGGCCCTCGAGGCGCTCACCGGCGGCGCCGGCATCGCCACCGAGAAGACCACCATCCAGATCCAGGACGCACAAGCGTGAGCAACCCCGCCCAAGGCGCTGCACAGGCGTCTGCACTCGACCTCGACGACGCGATCCAGCAAGAGATCGGCACGCTGGTGCTCAAGCACCCGCTGACCGGCGCGCCCACCACCTCGACGGTCCAGCTGGCCGGCGTCATCCACCCTCTGCGCGTGGCGCACTACCACTCCAAGCAGCGCGAGATCCAGAAGGCGATGCAGCTCGAAGGCAGCTACCAGCTGCCCGACCCGGCCGATGCCGAGGTCGACGAGGTCGACTACCTCGCGCGTTCCACGCTCGGCTGGAACCTAGTGGCCGGTGGACAGCCGATCCCGTTCAGCACAGAGGCCGCCAGACAGTTGTATGCCGACCCGCGGCGCCTCTGGGTGCGCAATCAGGTCAAGCAGGCGCTCAGCCAGCAAGAGCTTTTTATCGGAAGCTCCGCGCCCGCCTGATCAAGCGCGCGGAGCTGGAGATGCGCCTGAGCGCGCCGCAGCCGGACGGTGTGACGCTGCGTGAGCACCTGAAACGCGCCGTGCAGGCCGGCGCGCCCGACCCGCTCTTCGCCGAGGCGCACCGCCCGCTTCCCCGGGCCGGCGCCGCGCTGTGGGACGTGTACCGCGCGATCCGCTCCGCCGGCCCCGTGCGGCACAGCGAGATCCGGGCCTGGGAAGAGATCAACCGGTGGCGGCTGTCGCCCTGGGAGGTCGAAACGCTTTTATGCGTCGATCGCGCTGCACGTGACGTCGACGATGCACAACGACACAAGGAAGTAAAGCGATGAACGTCGGCACGCTGATCATCGAGATTGTCGCCAATGTCGCGCGCCTGATTGCCGACATGCAGGCCTCGAAGAAGGCGGTCGCCGACGCTATGGGCGACATCACCAAGTCCGTCGAATACGCGAAGACCGCGTTCATCGCGCTCGGCGGCGTGACTAGCGTGGCCGGCCTGCAGAGCTTCGTCAGCGGCGGCATCGAGGCCAAGGCTCGGCTGTACGACCTGAGCATCCAGACCGGCATCACCGTCGAGGCGCTCAGCGGCCTGGGCAAGATCGCGAAGTACAGCAATACCGAGCTGACCGACATCGCCGGCGCCAGCAACAAGCTCAGCAAGGCGCTGTTCACGCAGAACGAAGACAGCAAGGGCGCCGCCCAGGCGATCAAGGCGCTCGGCCTGAACTTCAACGAGTTCAAGCAGCTGCAGGCGCAGGAGCAGTTCGTCGTCGTCGCCGAGGCCATGGGCAAGTTCCAGGACGGCACCGAGAAGAGCGCCGCGGCCATGCTGCTGTACGGCAAGACCGGCGCCACGCTGCTGCCCTTCCTGAAGGAGCTCGAGGAGCGCGGCTACGCGGTCGGCAAGCAGACCACCGAGAGCGCACTGCTCGCGAAGAAGTACGAAGACAACCTCGTCACGCTGAAGATCGCCGCCGACGCGTGGAAGCGCACGCTGGCCGATTCCGTGCTGCCGACGATGATCAACGTCACCGACGAGTTCATCGCCATGCGCCAGGGCGCCGACCAGTTTAACGTCGCCGGCGAAGCGATCAAGATCACGATGCAGACCGTCGCGGTGCTGGGCGCGAACGTCAGCTTCGTACTGCAGGGCATCGGCCGCGAGATCGGTGCCGTCGCCGCGCAGGCCAAGCTGATGGACGATGCGGCCACCAAGGGCCGCACGTGGTTCGACCCGTTCGGCACGCGCGCCGCCGTCAAGGCGATGGACAGCAACGGCTACACCGCGATCAGCGACGCCGTCAAGACCGACGGCGAGCGAGCCCTGTCCGAGCTGAAGGACTACGAGGACAAGATCCTCGGGCTCAAGCCGAGGATCGCCAGCTTCGCCGACTTCCAGCGAAGCGACAAGGATACCTCCGCCGTCAAGCGCCCGCGCCTCGGCCTGGACCCTGCAGACGCCAAGACGGCCGCCGCCGTCGCCGACGGCTACGACGCGCTGATCGCGAAGATCCGCGCCAAGGTCGAGCTCGACCAGCTCGAGCTCGACACCGGCCGTCAGGTCACCGAGTCCGAGAAGTTCCGCCTCGATGTCTACAAGGACGTAGAAAAGAACTTCGAACAGCTCAGCGTCGACCGCCTGCTCGCGATCGACCAGGAGACCGAGCTCGCGGTCGCGGTGATGAAGCAGCACGAGGCCTGGAAGGAATCGGTCAATTGGATCAAGGAAGCCACCGACGCGAACGCCACCTACGTCGAGGGCCAGATGCAGTTGCGCGACCAGATGCAGCAGCAGGTCAAGGACGCGCAGCTGCAGCTCTCGCAATACGGCCTGACGGCCGAGCAGCTGCACGCACTCGAGTCGGCCCGCCTGCTCGACGCCGCCGCCGCGCTCCAGCGCCGCGCCGCGCTGGCCGACGATGTCGACCTCAGTGGCAAGCTGTCGGCCCTCTACCGCGACCAGGCGCAGGCCCTGCGCGACAACGCTGCCGCGCGCGACACGCTCGCCGCGAAGGAAGCGCAGGACCGCAACGACCCGACGACCGGCGCCGCCCGCGCGGTGAAGGACTATCTGGCCGAGGTGAAGCGCGCCGGCGACGCCACCTACGGCGCCGTCAGCAACTCGATCAAGGGCCTCGAGGACCTGACCGTCACCGCGCTCAGCGGCGGCGACGCACGCAACGCCGCGAAGGCCTGGGTCACCGGCATCATCACCGAGATCGAGCGGCTGTACATAGTCAAGCCGCTGATGGCGCAGATCTTCGGCGGCAGCGCCGGCGGCTCCGGCGGCGGCTGGCTCGGTGCGCTGGGCAGCATCGCGTCGGCCTACTTCGGCGGCGGCTCGACCGAGCTGACGACGAGCCAGTACAGCACCTCGGGGTTCGCCAGCGGCATCAATTCGAACTACGGCAACGAAGGCATCAACTTCGGCGGCCCGAGGGCAGGTGGCGGCCCGGTCAGCGCCGGCACCGACTACCTGGTGGGCGAAAAGGGCCCGGAGATCCTGCGCATGGGCAGCCAGGCCGGCAGCATCGCACCGAACGCCGGATCGCGCGACGTCAAGGTGCAGGTCATCAACAACGGCCAGCCCGTGCAGGCGCGCCAGAGCCAGCAGGACACCAGCCAGGGAACGATCGTCACGCTCGTGCTCGACGCCGTGGCCAACGACATCGCCAGCGGCGGCAAGACGCACGACGCGGTGCAGCAGCGCTTCGGCCTGAACCCCGGCGGCAGCACGCCGCGCCATTGAGCGCGGCGCGATGGCCCTGCCCGAACTGACCCAGCCCGACGGCACGCCCGCATTCCTGGCCGACGGCCACGCGATCGAGCTGGTCGACCAGTACGCCGA
>JANXZN010000005.1 GCA_025355545.1 Rhizobacter sp. | reverse complement strand
GCGCGAGCGGCCACTCGGGGAAGGTGTTGGTCGAGAAACGCTGGTGCACCAGCGCCAGGGCCGAGACCACGCGCGGATCCTGCAGGTCCTTGTAGTACTTGCCGACCTGGTCGGCGAGCAGCAGGCCCTTGTAGATCACGGTGCGGCAGCTCATGCTGGGCACGTAGTACTCGCGCGAATGCGTCAGTTTCAGCGCCTGGATCGCCGCCGACGCGGTCTTGCGGATCACGTAGAGCTTGCGCTCGAGCGCATCCGGCACGATCACGTCCGGGCCGCGGCCGATGAAGATCTGCTTGAGGATCGGCTCCTTCGCCCGCACCGTCGGCGACATCGGCATCTCGGCATCGACCGGCACGTCGCGCCAGCCGAGCAGCACCTGGCCCTCCGTCCTGACGGCACGTTCGAGTTCCTGCACGCAGGCCAGGCGCGACGCGTGCTCCTTCGGCAGAAAGATCATGCCGACGCCGTACTCGCCGGGAGGCGGCAGTTCGTTCCCCTGCAGCACCATCTCAGCGCGGTAGTACTCGTCGGGGATCTGGATCAGGATGCCCGCGCCGTCGCCCATCAGCTTGTCGGCGCCGACGGCGCCGCGATGGTCGAGGTTCTCGAGGATCTTCAGGCCCTGCGTGACGATGCTGTGCGCCTTCTGGCCCTTGATGTGGGCCACGAAGCCGACACCGCAGGCGTCGTGCTCCGACTGCGGCTGATACAGGCCTTGGGCCTGTGCCGCGCTGCGTTCGGCGAGAGAAGCGGGAGTCGGTGGCGTGGCAGGGGCGTGGGGCATGACGCACTCCGGGCTGGAAACGACTGAGAAGGATACTGCAGTGCAGCATCGATCTCAAATCAAACAAGTGGGGTCTGACACCAATTAGGCCGGCTGGGACTTTATGTTCGAGATAATAAGGGACATATCATTCATCTCTTTTGCGCGGACGCCCCGGCGCCGATGGCCGCGCCCTGCGCTGCGCGTGATGAGCCGCGCGCGCCGCAAACGCATCGGACCCGAGCGCCCACCCGTGCAGCGCCGCATGCAAGATCGCGGCCAACTGCGGCGCTGAAACCGGCCGCGACGCGAACTGCCGGTAGGCGGCCTCGCGCTCGAACGGCGTGTTGCCCAGCGCCCAGTACGCCGGGTGCGCCTGGACCAAGGAATCGTCTCGTCCGGCGAGGTGGCGCGCCGCGCTGCTGGGTTCGACCTCGCCACCGGACGACGCTGCTCCCGCGCTCGACTCCGGCGGGCCTTCGACGAAGCGCAGGCAGGCGAGAAAATGCGGGGCCGCTTCGATCGCGGTCGAACGAAAGCGACCTTCCCAGGGGGTGCCGGTTCGGCCGTGACGCTGGTTGAAGGCGCGCACGAAGCGGCGTCCGACCGACTGCATCATGCGCGCCAGGCCGGCCGCATCGCGCGGCGTCGCCAGCAAGCGCACCTCGCGCCCGAAGAGGCCGTAAGCGTGAATTGCAACGCCCGCTTCGGCGGCTGCGTCGCGCAGGCTCGACAGGTAGCTGGCCCGGTCACGATCGTCGACGAAGACAACCTGCCCGTTGTGCCCGCGGTGGATGATCACGTGGGCTTGCCCCGGCATCACGATGCGTCGCAGCCGTGCCATGACGAACTCTGCCTCGAGTCAGAGTTCGTGGGCGAGCCCGCTGCGCCCGGCACCGAACAGGCGCACGTGCTCGCGCAGGGCGAACCGGTCGGTCATGCCGGCGATGTAGTCGGCAACCGCGCGGTGGATCGGCCGGCGCGTCGCATGCGGTGCGGGCAAGGTCGACGGATCGCCCGTGTACGCGCCGAACAGGTCGCGCACCACTGCGCGCGCCGCTTCGGTGGTCTGCACCACGCGCGGATGGCGGTAGAGGCCGGAGCGCAGGAACGCCTTGACGGCACGCGCCGACTCGGCCCCTTCGGCGCTGCACAGCACCAGCGGGCCCGAACGGCGCGCCTCGTCGGCGTCGGCGGGTGCACATTCCTGGATGCGTGCAGTACTGCAGCCGATCAGGTCATGGACCTGCGCCGACAACGTCCGGCGCAGCACTTCGAACAGCAGCCTGCGCCCGCCGAGCCCGGGGAATGCGCCGAGCGCCTCGCGGTGAAATTGCGCGAAAGCGGGCAGCGCCAGCAACTGCTCATAGGCCAGCAGGCCGGATCGAACCCCGTCGTCGATGTCGTGCGTGTTGTAGGCGATCTCGTCGGCGAGGTTGCACACCTGGGCCTCCAGGCTGGGCTGGGTGTGATCGAGAAACCGCCGGCCCACGCCGCCGGGCTCGCGCGCCTCCAGCGCACTTGCGTGGCGCGGCGAGCAGTGCTTGAGGATGCCCTCACGCGCCTCGAAGGTCAGGTTCAGGCCATCGAAGTCGGGATAGCGCTCTTCGAGTTCGTCCACCACTCGCAGGCTCTGAAAGTTGTGCTCGAAGCCGCCGCCGTCGGGCTGGGCCGCGCGCAGGCACGCATCGAGCGCGTCCTGGCCGGCGTGGCCGAAGGGCGTGTGGCCGAGGTCGTGCGCCAGCGCGATGGCCTCGCACAGATCTTCGTTCAGCCGCAGGGCGCGCGCCACCGATCGCGCCAGCTGCGCGACCTCGATGGAATGCGTCATGCGCGTGCGGAACAGGTCGCCCTCGTGGTTCAGGAACACCTGCGTCTTGTAGACCAGGCGCCGGAACGCGGTGCTGTGCACGATGCGATCGCGGTCGCGCTGAAAATCATCGCGGTTCGGTGCGCGAGGCTCGGGCCGGCGCCGGCCTCTGGACTGGGCGGCATGGCTCGCCCACACGCCGAGCCCGCCCTGCGTCGCCACCGGTGTCACGCCGTGTGCGCCTCGATCACCTGCGCGACCAGCGCGTCCGGCGCGCCGCGCACCCCGGCCCGCCCCGGGGCCTCGATGACGACGAAGCGGATTTCGCCGGCGCGCGCCTTCTTGTCGACTCGCATCAGTTCGAGATAGCGCGGCGTGCCCAGCCGTGGCCCAACCACCGGCAATCCGGCCCGCTGCACGATGTCGCGGATGCGCTTCGCGTAGCCGGCGTCGATAAGGCCGAGTCGGGCCGACAGATCGGCCGCCATCACCATGCCGCAGCCCACCGCCTCACCGTGCAGCCAGCGGCCGTAGCCCAGGCCATTCTCGATCGCATGGCCGAAGGTGTGGCCGAAGTTGAGCACCGCGCGCAGATCTGCTTCGCGCTCGTCCTGGGCCACGATCGCCGTCTTGATCTGGCACGATCGCTTCACGGCATGGCGCAGCGCCGGCTTGTCGCGGGCGCACAGCGCGGGCAGGTTGGCCTCGATCCAGCCCAGGAAGGCAGCGTCGGCGATCGGCCCGTACTTGATGACCTCGGCGAGCCCCGCATTGAACTCGCGCTCGGGCAGGGTGTCGAGCACGTCAAGGTCCACGACCACACGCAGCGGTTGGTGGAACACGCCGATCATGTTCTTGCCCAGCGGGTGATTGACCGCCGTCTTGCCGCCCACCGATGAATCGACCTGGGCGAGCAGCGTGGTCGGCACCTGCACGAACGCCACGCCGCGCATGAAGCACGCCGCGGCAAAGCCGGTCAGATCGCCGATCACGCCGCCGCCCAGGGCGAACAGCGTCGTGGCGCGGTCGCAGCCGGCCTGCAGCAGCGCGTCGAAGATCAGGTTCAGCGTCGGCCAGGTCTTGTGCTCTTCACCGTCCGGCAAGGTGACGAGCAGCACGCGCGGGTACTGCGTTCGCAAGGCCGTGAGGAGTCGCTCGGCCAGCAACGGCGCGACGGTGGTGTTGGTGACGACAACGGCCGCACCGCCGTTGCCAAGGCCGGCATAGCTGTGCGGCGCATCGAAGATGCGCGCGCCGATCAGGATCTCGTAGCTGCGCTCTGCGAGATCGATGCCGACGTGTTCGGGGGGTTCTGCATGCATCGGACAAGTGTACGAGGCCGACCCAGGCCTCAGCGCTCGTCGCGCGGTGGGGCGTCGACGGGCGAAGGCACGTCCTGCGGGTCGATCATGCCGGCGAGTTCGAGCTGCATCAGAATCATGTTGACGAGGGTCGGGACGGATGGGCGGCCGGTCTCGATGACGAAGTGCGCCGCCTCGCGATACAGCGCATCGCGTTCGGCGAACAGTTGGCGCAGGCGGCCCAGCGGATCGGCGACCTGCAGCAGCGGGCGCTTGGTGTCGTGGCGCAGGCGGCGGAACAGTTCCTCGGGTGTCGAGCGAAGGTAGACGCAGATCGACCGGTCGCGCAGGAGTCGACGGTTGGCGTCGCGCAGCACAACGCCGCCGCCGGTCGCCAGCACACCACGGGACTCTGCGAGCACATCGGTGAGAACGTCTGCTTCCAGGTCGCGAAAGCGCTCCTCGCCCTCTTGTTCGAAGTAGCTGCGGATCGCGCAGCCGATGCGGCGCTCGATCGCGACATCGGTGTCGAGGAAAGGTGCGTCGAGACGGCGGGCCAGATGGCGGCCGACCGTGGACTTGCCGCCGCCGGGCATGCCGACGAGAGTGATGAGATCGGCTCGGCTCACGCGGTGGTCACAGCAGACGGACGCAAGAACGAGGCGCCACCGGCCGCCGCGCTAAGCGCGGTGCAGGCTCAACTCGCAGGCTGATTGTTGAGGGTCAGAACGATCTGATGGTCCAGCTTGTCCACGACCATGACGGTCGCTGGCTTAAGACAAATACCGTTGGTGAAGGTCACCGAGAAGTTGCCGCCGCGGTCGCTTACCTCGGATATCGGAGTGAAATCGGTCGCCGATCTGTGCAGCAGGATCGCGTCGGGCGCGGTGTTGTTCAACCTGTAGGGTGCACTACCGCCGTAGACAAAGACGTCACCCACGTAGCCGGCCGCGCAAACCCCCGCAGCGCTTCCGGCCGGGGCTGTGGCAGTCAGCGATGACGGCTGGATACTGAACGGTGTTGGCGATCCCGCTTCGGCATCGCCACCGCCACCGCACCCCGCCAGCAACGCGACCGACACCAAGACGGGCAAAGTCGCTATCAAGATCCTCGATTTCATCGGTCACACCTGCTTGGTAATGTTCAGTGGTCGATTCGGGTTGCGCCGGTCGAAGGCAAGGCAAGTCGCATTCAGCGCGCCGCCGACCGATCCGCGATCACCTTGGGCGTCAGGAAGATCAGCATTTCGGTTCGGGTGCTGGACTTCGTCTTCGTCTTGAACAGGTTGCCCAGGTAGGGGACGTCACCGAGGAACGGCACCTTGGACGTGTCCTCGCGGTCGTTCTGTTCGAAGATGCCGCCGATGACCACGGTACCGCCGTTCTCGACCAGCACCTTGGTCTGCACGTGCTTGGTGTTGATCGCGAAACCTGCGATGCCGGCCGACGTGCCACGGCTGTCCTTCGTGACATCGACATCGAGAATCACGCTGCCCTCGGGCGTGATCTGTGGCGTCACCTCGAGCTTCAGGTTCGCCTTGCGGAAACTTACCGCGGTGGCGCCGCTGGAGGTCGACGACTGGTAGGGGATCTCCTCGCCCTGCTCGATCAACGCCTTCTGCTGGTCGGCGGTGATGACGCGCGGGCTCGAGACGATCTTGCCCTTGCCATCGGCCTCGAGTGCCGACAGTTCCAGGTTGAGGAAGCGGTTGGCACCGGCGGTGAACAGGGTCAGCGCGACCGACGCCGCACTGGCGGCCCCGCCAAGCGGATTGCCGGCCGGCAGACTGACGAAGTTGGTGTCGCTGAAGCTGCTCGTGGCACCGGCCTGACGAGTCTGCGTGCCGACAGCATTCAGATTGCCCCCGACGCCGATGTAGTTGCTGCCACCGACGTTGTAGCCGGAGATGCCACCGTTCGCGCCGCGCTGATCGACCAGGCCCAGCTTGACGCCCAACGAACGCCCGAACTCGTCGTCCGCCACCACGATGCGCGACTCGATCAGCACCTGCCGCACCGGGATGTCGATCTTCGTGATCATGTCCTGGATTTCCTGCAGCTTCGTCGGCGTGTCGCTGACGAACAGCTGGTTCGTGCGCGCTTCGAAAACGACGGTGCCGCGGGTCGACAGGATCCGGGTGTTCGTTCCACCACCGCCACCGCCACCGCCACCGCTGGTCTGCCCGGTCAGGCTGTTGGCGATGTCGATCGCCTTTGCATAGTTGAGCTGGAACGACTGCGTGCGCAGCGGTTCGAGCGAGGCGATCTGCGCCTTGGCCTCGAGCTCGACCTTTTCCTTGGCGTTCAGCTCGTCCTTCGGTGCGATCAGGATCACGTTGCCCGACTTGCGCAGACCCAGGCCCTTGGCCTGCAGGATGATGTCCAGCGCCTGGTCCCAGGGCACGTCCTTGAGCCGCAAGGTGACATTGCCGGTGACGGTGTCGCTGGTCACGACGTTGAAGTTCGTGAAGTCGGCGATGACCTGCAACAGCGCGCGCACCTCGATGTTCTGGAAGTTCAGCGACAGCTTCTCGCCGGCATAGCCCGGGCCCTGCGTCAGCTTGTTCGGGTCGACCTTGCGCTGGCGCACCTCGAGAACGAACTGGTTGTCGCTCTGGTACGCACTGTGTTCCCAGTTCCCGCGGGGGTCGACGACCATGCGGACGCGGTCGCCGTTCTGAGTGCTGGTGATGGACTGCACCGGCGTACCGAAGTCGGTCACGTCGAGACGCTTGCGAAGGTTTTCCGGCAGGGTCGAACGCAGGAATTCGACCACCAGACTCTGGCCCTGCTGGCGGATGTCGACGCCGACCTGGCTGTTGGGCAGTTCGACGACGACGCGCCCGGCACCGTCGGCGCCGCGCCGGAAATCGATGTCCTTCAGCGCCAGCGGGTTGCGGTTCTGACTCGGCGCGAAATTCGCCGGCGCCGATGGCGACGCGGCAGCCGCCACGGCGACTTCCGGCGGGGCCGACGGGTCGAGCACGATCAGCAGCACCTTGCCTTGCAGCTCGGCGCGGTAGTTTGCGGGCTTCTTCAGGTTCAGCACGAGGCGCGTGCGGTCACCGGCCTGCGCCACATTGACCGAGCGCAGGTTCCCCTGGTTGACCTCGACGCTGGACTTGCCCAGTGCATTGCCCACGCCGGGCAGGTCGATCGCGATGCGTGGCGGCGTCTGGATCGCGAAGCCTGTCGGCACCGCTGTCAGCGGCTCCGACAATTCGACGCGAATTACTTCCGAGCCGGATTGCTGGCTGCTGTTGATCGACTGGATGGCGTTCTGGGCCAGCGCCGAAACGCAGGCACCCAACGACAACGCGAGCGTCAAGGCACGGGCGCGCCACTTAGCTGTCATCTGATTCTCCTGATTGCTCTTCATCGCGCCTTCTCCTGAAGCTGGAGGGCGCTGCTGCGCTCGATCCATTCCCCGGCTGCATCCTGGACGATTTCCCTGAGCGAAAGGTCGGTCTCCGAAATCTTCGTGATCTTCCCGTAGTTCTGCCCAAGGTAGTCGCCCGCCTTGACCTGGTACAGCAGGTTGTCGACGCGCAGCAGCGCATACGGCAGGCCGGCTCTGACGACGCTGCCTACCATCGACATGCTGTCGATCGGATACGCTTCGAGCGGCTCCTTGCGGCGGTTGAGTTCGGCCGCCAGCAGCGAATTCGGCTGCTTCGCTTCCTGCTTGGGCGCCACGGTCAGCTTCTGGCTGCTGAACGGCTCGACGCCGGCGAGCATCGCGTACGGCTGCGGCGCGAATTTCTTGGGTGGCGACAGCGGCTCGACGCTGGGCTTGACCTCGCGACGCTGCTGCTCCATCCATTGGGTCAGTTCCTGCTGATCGCCGCCGCAGGCGGTCAGCGCGAACGCGACCACGCCCATGGCCACCAGCGATCGCGACGGTGCGGGTGTAGCCCTCATTTCTTCGCCCCCGGGCTGGCCTTGGCCGCCTTGCTTCGCATCTCCTCGACCTCGGTCGTGTCGAGGTAGCGGTAAGTCCGAGCAGTGGCGTCCATCGACAGGGCTCCGGATGTGTTGCCCTGCGCCGCGGCGATGTTCAGGTTGTGCAGCGTGACGATGCGCGACAGGTTCGCGATGTCGGCCGCGAATGCGCCGATGTCGTGGTAGCGGCCCGACACGCGTATCGTGATCGGCAGCTCGGCGTAGTAGTCCTTCACGATGACCTGCCCCGGGCGGAACAGTTCGAACTGCAGGCCGCGGCCGAGCCCGGCCTGGTTGATGTCGGACAGCAGCGCATCCATTTCGGCCTGGCCTGGAAGCTGCTTCTCGAGTTGGGTGACGTAGCCCTCGACCTGCAGCTTCTGCTTGCGCAACTCGGCCAGGTTGACGGCCTGCGCCAGCTTGGCGCGGTAGTCCTGCTTGAGCCCGGGCTCCTTCGCGCGCTCGGCGTCGAGTTCGTCGTGCACGGTGGCAAGCACCGTGAACCAGCCGAGCACGACCATGACCAGGGCCACCAGGGTCCAGACCGCGAGTTTCGGCAGCAGGGGCCACTGCCCCGGCTCGTTCGGGTTCAGGCCTCGAAACTGCGAGGCCGCACCTTCGAAGACCGAGTTCAGGTCGACATTGATCGGGGCTGCTTTGGTCGCCATGTCGGTCAAGCCTTCTTCGCGGCAGCGGCACTGGCCGGTGCACTGGCCGGCAGCGCCTGCGCGGCAACGGCCGCTGCCTTGTCCTGCGGGCGCTTCACCGTGAGGCGCATCGAGAAATCGAACAGGCGCTTCACGTCGCGATTGGCGCCGCTGATCGTCGTGGCCTTGCTCTCGATCAGCTCGGGCTTCGCGAGCCATTCGGAGCTGTAGGCGGTGTTGCGCAGGAACTCCGAGATCCGCTCCTGGGTCTGTGCGATCCCGGTGACGTTGAGCACCTGCCCGTCCTGCTTCACGGTCGTGAAGTACATGCCTTCAGGCGTCTGCTTGACGAGTTCGTTTAGGAGGTGCACCGGGATGTTGCGATCGGTCTGCAGATCCTCGACAGCCTTCTGGCGCGCGGTCAGCGAAGCGATCTCGGCCTTCAGCGTTGCGATGTCCTTGATTTCGCTGTCGAGCTTGGCGATCTCGGTCGCGAGAAACTTGTTGCGATCCTGCTGCACCGATTTCAGCTGTTCGACAATGGCATACCAGCCGCCGACGACGCCCAAGCCGATGAGCGCGGCCACACTCAGCCCCGCGAAGAACGCGATCTTTCGGCGCTTGCGCCTTTCTTCCCGGTGCGGGAGCAGGTTGATCAGGATCACTGCACGAACCTCCGCATGGCCAGGCCGCAGGCCGTGAGATAGGACGGCGCTTCGCGACGAAGCTTGCTTTCGCGCACCGCCGAGCCGAGCCGCATGTTCTCGAACGGGTTCACCACCATCGAGGCGAAACCGGTCAACTCGGTAACACGGTCCTTCAGACCTGGCAGCGTGGCCGTGCCGCCGGCCAGCATCACGTAGTGCACCTTGTGATGCGGCGTGCTGGTGAAGAAGTACTGGAGTGCCCGGCCGATCTCCTGCGACAGGCTGTCGACGAACGGCGCCAGCAGCGAGGTCTCGTAGTCGTCGGGCAGGTCGGCGGCGAGCTTCTTCTGCTCGGCTTCCTCGTACGAGAAGCCGTACTGACGCGAAATCAGCTGCGTGAGCTGCGAACCGCCGAAGGCCTGATCGCGGTCGTACAGCATCTCTTCGTCGCGCAGCACTTTCAGGCTGGTGGTGTCGGCGCCGATTTCGAACAGCGCGACCAGCGCGTCCTTGCCCTCGTTGGGCAGCGACGCAATGACCCGGCTCATCGCCAGGCGCGACGCGTGCGATTCGATGTCGAGCACCGCGGGCGTGAGGCCGGCGGCCTCGGCCAGCCCCTGGCGATCCTGCACCCGGTCCTTGCGCGACGCGGCGATCAGCACTTCGACGTCGCCGACCGAGGTCGGGCTCGGCCCGATCACGCAGAAATCGAGGCTGACTTCGTCGAGCGAGAACGGAATGTACTGATTGGCTTCGGTCTCGACCTGCAGTTCGAGCTCTTCCTCGCGCAGGCCCGCAGGCAGCATGATCTTCTTGGTGATGACGGCCGACTGCGGCATCGCCATCACGACCTGACGCGTCTTGGTACCGCTCTTCGAGACGACGCGTTTGACGGCTTCGGCGACCTCGTCGAACTTCTCGATCTGGCCGTCGGCGATCCAGCCCTTTTCGAACCTTTCAACGCCGAATCGCTCGACCACGTACTCGCCGTTCGCGGTCTGGCCGAGCTCGACGAGCTTCACGCTGGATGAGCTGATGTCCAGCCCGATCATCGGCGGATGTTTGCGGCCCAACAGCGTGTCTAGGAAGCTCACGGCGCCTTTCCCCCCAGCTGTGAATAAGCGTGCTGGATTGTTAATAAGTTACTTCAATGTTAGCAGTAAAGTCTTTGTGGCACAAAGAAAAATCCGGTTGTGCACACGCTGGCTCGTTGCAAAACTCACACCTCGTCAAGGCTTCGATCCGAGGTATCGGGTGAACTCCGGACAAAGCCTCTTCGCGGCTGACTCGGCGCTCCCGAATGCTGCCCCGCCCCGGGTCTTCGGCAGCAGCAGCGCTTTCTATAATGCAGACTTGCAACCTGGAGTGTCATGAGCGAACCCGAGCGCCCGGCCCAGCGGCCCGCCGACCCCCCCGCGCGCCGTGGTGGCGCGACACCCACCTGGGCCCGTTGGTTGACGCGCAGTGTGCTGTGGTTGCTCGGCTTGGCCGCGACCGGCCTGGTGGCGGTCGTGATGCTGGTCGGTATCGCGTTGGCAGTCGCCTACCCGAACCTGCCCGAGATCGGCGGCCTGATGGACTACCGGCCGAAGCTGCCGATGCGGGTGTTCTCTGCCGACAGCGTGCTGCTCGGCGAGTTCGGCGAGGAGCGGCGCAATTTCCTGCCGCTCGCGCAGATCCCCAAGGTCATGCAGCACGCGGTGCTGGCATCGGAAGACGCACGCTTCTACGAGCACAGCGGCGTCGACATCAAGGGCGTGCTGCGTGCCGCCCTGGCTCAGTTCAACCGCTCCCGCAGCCAGGGCGCCTCGACCATCACGATGCAGGTCGCGCGCAACTTCTACCTGTCGACCGAGAAGACCTACACCCGCAAGATCTACGAGATGCTGCTGGCCTTCAAGATGGAGAGCCTGCTGACCAAGGACCAGATCCTCGAGGTCTACATGAACCAGATCTTCCTGGGGCAGCGCGCGTACGGATTCGCGTCGGCGGCGGAAATCTACTTCGGCAAGCCCTTGCGCGACATCTCGATCGCCGAGGCGGCGATGCTGGCCGG
>JANXZN010000415.1 GCA_025355545.1 Rhizobacter sp. | reverse complement strand
TGGGCCTACCTCAAGGACGTGTTCGAACGACTTCCGACACTGAAGAACCGCGACCTCGCGCAGCTCCTGCCGCACAACTGGCGTGGCAACGCGACTGGCACCGCCGCCCACACACCGGCTCCCGCGCCGGTGCCCGCCGCCTAATACCCTCAGCACGCCCCCTTCAGCGGCGCAAGGGTGTCGATCGCGGAACGCTTACGACCGAGGTGGTGCAGCGCTACCAGAACCGGTCCATCGAAGCCCCGCAGGTGAGCAGGCCAAACTGCGGCTGATGGTCAAGCGCATCTTGCGCAACTACAAGTACCCGCCGGACAGCCAAGACGCAGCGGTGGAGCTGGTGCTGCAGCAGGCGAAGGCGCTGGGCGAGGCTTGGGCCCAGGGTGAACCCGGCAGCCTGGCCAGCCGCCCGCAGTGACATGGTCTTGACCGCGGGATGGCGGCATTCGCCGCCCTCTTCGCGCTACCGTGCGTGGCGGTAAACGGCAGCCTCGAAGTCGACAAAACCGGGGTACGACACCGCGTCCTGGAACGGCAGGATCTGCGAACCCCAGAAACCGCCGATGCCGTTCTTCCGGTCGATCCAGTAGAACAGGTTGCCCAGGCCGGCCCAGCTCAGCGAGCCGGCGGGCCGTCCGGTGGCTGCGGGTTCTTCGTTGCGCTGGAACGTATAGGCCCAGGTCTTGGTGACGCCGGGGTCGAACTCGCCGTCGTTGGACAGCGACGGGATCGAGGTCTTCCAGCCGCCGCTGTGCATGCCGGCGGGCAGGCCGTTGCGGCACATCGCCTCCACCGTCTCGGCCTTCAGCACGCGGCCGTTCGGGCCGGCGCCGTCGTTGAGAAACATGCGGATGAACTTCATGTATTCGCCGACGCTGGCGTAGAGCCCGTGGCCGCCCATGTCCATCTCCGGCGGTTGCGGCAGGATCAGGTCGGGCAGGGGCGTGAGCTTGCCGTTCTGCGCGCGGTCGTGCAGCGTCGCGCGGCGGGCCAGCATCGACTCGCTCATCGTGAACGCGATGTCGCTCATGCCCAGCGGCGCGAAGATGCGCTCGTTGAACACCTCGCCGAGCCGCTTGCCGCGCTGTTGCTCGACGATGCGGCCGAGCCAGTCGATGTTGCAGCCGTAGTTCCAGCGCTCGCCCGGGTCGAACAGCAGCACCGTGCGGATCGATGCGAAGCTGCTCGACACGACGGTGGGGATGCCCTTCGCGGTGCGGTACTTCAGATCCTCGTGGCTGAAGAACTCGTAGGCAAAGCCGGCGATGTGCAGCATCAGGTCGGCCACCGTGATGTCGCGCTTGGGCGCACGCGTGCGGGGCTGGCCGGCGCTGTCGAAACCGTCGAGCACCTGGATGTCGGCGATCTCGGGCGCGTATTTCTTCGCGGCATCGTCGAGGCGGATCAGACCCTCTTCGACCAACTGCATGATCGCCGTGCCGGTGATCGACTTGGTGGTGGAGAAGATCGCCATCACCGAATCCGGCGTCATCGGCTGCGCCTTGCCGAGTTCGCGCACGCCGGCGCAGCCCTCGTAGACGTTGCCCTGGCGATTGGTGACCATCGCGACCACGCCGGGCGCACCGCCGGCGCGCCCGGTGGTGTAGCCGAGCACGGTGTCGGCGGCGGTTTTCAAGGCGTCGTTCATTGCTGTCTCCTTCGGGTTAAGCGGCTCAGCCGCGTGGGTGGAAGGGTGCAGGCCGATCGGACGCCTGCACCGCCCGCGAAACCTCGGCGCCGGACAAGGTCTCGGCGAGCGCGTGCAGTTGCTTGCGCAGCGTGACGAATTCGGCCTCCGGCAGTTTGGTGCGGCACGCCACACCTTTCTGGATGGCAGCCACCGGCCGGCGCAGCGCCTTGCCGGCAGCGGTCAACTCGATGCGCATGATCCGCCCGTCGCCCGGGTCGCGCGTGCGGCTGACCCAGCCGGCGGCCTCCAGTCGCTTGAGGAGCGGCGTCAGCGTGCTGGAGTCGAGCTGGAGCGCATCGGCCAGGCCCTTGACGGTGTGCGTGCCGCGCTCCCACAACACCAGCATCGCGAGGAACTGCGGGTATGTCAGCCCCCACTTGCGCAGAGGCTCGCGATAGATCCGCGTGACCGCGTTCGTTGCCGTATAGAGGGCAAAGCAAAGCTGGTTCTCGAGGAAGAGGTGTTCGTACGCGGGCACGACGGAACTCGCAGAGTTCGATGCAAACTACTTTACGCGATAATCGTTTGTGTGCAAATCAATTGTTACCCGAACGACGCGGCCTTGCGCCGGATCGCCGTGGATCAATGCCGCGAACTATGCGGTGGGTTTGAGAGCTAACAAGTGATCGGCCTGCGCCAGCAGGCTCCTGAGTTCGGGCGCCCGCACGCCGGTCTTGCGCAGCGTCGTGACGCCCATGGCCAGCGCCAGCACGGCGGCAGCGCGTGGCGCGGCTTGCGCCTCGGAACATCCCGCACGCACGAGCGCCGCCGCCATCAGCGCGCCGACCCGCCGGGTGTGGGCCTGCGCGAACGCCACCAGTTCGGCATCGCCCGGCGCGAGTTCGGCGATCGCATTGACGAACAGGCAGCCGCGCGTCCCGCCGTCGACCTCGGCGATCGCGGCGAGCATGGTTTGCACCGCAGCGCGCGGGTCGGCGTGGGTGGTCGCCTGCTCGGTCAGCGCGGCAAAGCGTTCGTCGGCGTACAGCCGCACCGCGGCCATCAGCACGGCGTGTTTCGACCCGAAGCACGCGTAGAAGCTCGATCGGCTCACGCCCATCGCATGGTTGAGGTCGTCAAGCGACGTGGCCTGGTAGCCGCGCTGCCAGAACACCTCGATCGCCACCCGCAGGGCCGCGTCGGGATCGAAGCCCCGGGGGCGGCCGAGAGCCACTGCCGCGTCTGCGGATTGCTTCGCCATGCGCTATATTCTGGACTGAGTTGTACAGAACCCCAACAGGAGGGCCCATGGCCGATCCCGCACGCTTCGAACTCTTCTCCTTCTGGCGCACCTCCGCGACCTACCGCGCGCGCGTCGCGCTCAACCTCAAGGGCGTGCAAGCGCAGGAACACAACGTCAACCTCGACGCGGGCGAACAGCGCAGCGAGGCGTTCCTGAAGATCAACCCGATGGGCGCGATCCCGGCGCTGGTCGATCGGGGTCCCGGGCAGTCACCGACGCCGCTGACGCAGTCGCTGGCGATCCTCGAGTTCCTCGACGAGACCTATCCCGCACCGGCGCTGTTGCCCGCGGACGCGCATGGCCGCGCGCGGGTGCGGTCGCTGGCGGCGATGCTGGCCGCCGACACGCATCCGCTGATCACGCCGCGGGTCAAGAAGTACCTGACGACCGCGGCAAAGTTCGACGATGCCGCGTGGCGTGCCTGGCAGATCCACTGGTTCAGCACCGGCCTGCAGGCGCTCGAACAGCGCCTGGTCGGCGAGCCCGAAACCGGCATGTTCTGTCATGGCGACACGCCGACCATCGCCGACATCTGCCTGGCCAGCATCGTCGTGGTGATGCGGATCTTCAAGATCGAGGTCGCCGGCGTCCCGACGGTGCTGCGCATCATGGCCGCCTGCGAGCAGCTCGATGCCTTCGCGAAGGCCGATCCGGGCCGCCAGGCCGGGGCGCCGCAGGCTTGAAGGGGGCCGAGACCGGTCCCGCTCAAGGAGCCACCGATGCAGACACTGGACGACATGCTGGGCCGCCATCTTCTGACGACCGAGCAGTATCGGCAGATCGGTGCGTGGATTGCCGCGGCGAGAACGCCTCAGAGCCTGTGAACGTGAAGGGCCACGAGGCCGCGCGACCCTTTCTGGGCCGGGTGAAGTAGCCGGCCTCCGCAAGCCATGCTCGTGTTCCGCGACTCGGGCCGGGTTCGGCGCTGCGTCTGCCGGCCTGCCGGAAGTGTCACATCGGACATTTCGTCGATACATTTCGGGCCGCGGCTACTGGTCCATCGCAGCGACCCTGCCAGTGGCCCCGTAGCCCAGGAGACCTATAAGCAGAGCGTAGAAACGTCATTCATGGCGACGTTCTTTCGCTTAAGATATAGCGCATGCGACCTGCAGGCCTCAGCGCGGTGTCTCGCAGTCAGTTGAGCAAACTGCTGCGCGACAGCCCGCCCATCGTGACGCCAACCCATGCCGCCGCCGCCCTCGGGCTGACGCCGGAAGTCGCTGCTCGCCGTCTCGCCGCGTGGTCGAGATCGGGATGGCTCGCACGTATTCGGCGCGGCGCGTACGTCCCTGTGCCTATCGAGTCGGAGTCGGCCGATGTTGCATTGGACGACGCATGGTCTGTCGCCGCAGCGATGTTCGCGCCGTGCTACATCGGTGGGTGGTCCGCCGCCGAGCATTGGGGGCTCACCGAGCAACTCTTTCGTTCGATCTGCGTGATGACAGCCACACGCCCGCGCGAGCGGCAGCTTGTGCTGCGCAAGGCCCGCTTCGAGCTGCGCACGGTGGCACCGGCGCGATTCATCGGTATGAAGACCGTCTGGCGCGGTCGCACACGCGTCCAGGTATCGAACCCGGCCCGCACCCTCATCGACATGCTTGCTGACCCGGCGTTGGGTGGTGGAATTCGCAACGTGACCGAGATACTTGCGAAGCTCGTCCACGATCAACCCAAGGAAGCGGCCAAGCTCGGCGACAACGCCGCCAAGATCGGGATCGGTGCGGTCTACAAGCGACTCGGATTCCTCCTTCAACGCGACCATCCCGACCAGGTGGCGCTCATCGAGTTGTGTCGAACGCGCCTCACCGCCGGCTACGCCAAGCTCGACCCCGCATTGCCTGCGGATCGCCTCGTCACGGCATGGCGAGTCTGGGTGCCCGCAAGCAAGCGGCGTAGGGCGTCAGCATGATCCCCAGTAAAGAGTCAATTTCGTTCGCGGAGTGACAACAGAAAACTGAGCGATGACCGGGCAACCTGGCTCCGCGACCTGAACCTCAGCGTGGGCGCGGTCAGGGGCACTCGGTAGCGCGGAGAATCATCGGCATCACCAAGGGCCGGCGGGCACGACACGAAACCCATTCCCAATGCTCGAAGACATCAAGAAAACGCTCTGGGCCACCGCCGACAAGCTGCGCGCCAACATGGACGCCGCCGAGTACAAGCACCTGGTGCTTGGCCTCATCTTCGTCAAGTACATCTCCGACACCTTCCAGGCCAAGCGCGCCGAGCTGAGCGCCCGCTTCGCCAATCCGGCCGACGAATACTTTCTGCCCAACGGCACGCCTGCCCTGCTGGCCGACGAGCTGGAAGACCGCGACTACTACCGCGAGGTCAATGTCTTCTGGGTGCCCGAGGCCGCGCGTTGGGAAGCGCTGCGGGCCGCCGCCAAGCAGCCCGACATCGGCAAGCGCATCGACCACGCGCTGTCGCTGATCGAAGCCGAGAACCCCAAGCTCAAGGGCATGGGCTATACCGAGTTCCCGCGCGAGATCCTGCGGCCGCCGCGTTCGGTCGCCGCGCGCATGTACAGCGACATCCGGCGCTGGACGACGCAAAGCAAGGGCGGCCACTTTGCCGCGATGGAGCAGCCCGAAGCGCTGGCGCACGAGATTCGCGAGTTCTTCCGGCCACTGCGCGCAAGGCCCTGATGCGCAGCGGCTCGCTCATCGTTCCGATGTGCGCAGTTCGTCGCGCAGTTCGTCAATTAGCCAGTCCACCAGCTTGACCGTGTCGGGTCGGCGGCTCAGGTGCGGCGCGACCCAGAGCACCAGCTTGTTGGGTCCTGCCGAAAAGCCCAGGGGCGCGACCAGCCTTCCGCTGCTCAGGTCGTCGCGCACCAGCATCCGGGGCACATTGGCCAGCCCGAGGCCGCACTTGGCCGCCTGAATCAACAGGTAGAAGTGATCGAAGGCGTCGTCGATGTGCAAGTCGCCGAGGTCCTGACCGCAACACCGGCTCCAGTCGACCCAAGCATGGGGTCGGGTTCGCGACACCATCAGCCGCGCGCGGGCCAGATCGGTGGCCGACAGATGGCCTGGAACATCAAGCGGCTGCACGTGCTGCAGGCGGCGTAAAGGAGGAGGCAAATGCCCGCCAGGAACCGCAAACCTTGGCCTTGCAGCGGCCCCTGGACGACTTGAAGGGTGCTCAAGCGGCTCGAAGACGCCGACGCCACTTCGCGACGCCGTCATCGCTGCTGTTTTGTCGGCGATAGAGCCCCGCGTGGCTCAAGCCTGACGGGCTCCTGGGTTCACATCGTTCATGCGAACCGAAGTGCCGGTTCTGTAAATCCGAATGGCGGCGCTGTGGTCTCGGTGGGTACACTGGCTTGAGGCAGCGAGGTCTGCATTCGGGTCTGACTCGAAATGCATCCCCACAACAACTCCAGGAAACAAGCGCATGAAGCTCACCACGTCCTCGAAGGCTGTTGGCACCTTCCTGCTGAGTACCGCCCTGGCTGGCTTGTCTGGCCCGTCGATCGCGCAGGACAAGCCCGCCGAGTTGAAGATCGGCATCACCACCTTCCTGTCGGGCGCGGCGTCGGTATTCGGCGTGCCGGGCAAGGCGGCGGCCGAGATCCTGATCGACGATATCAACGCGCAGGGCGGCATCGGCGGCGTGAAGGTGTCGGCCACTTACATCGATGAAGGCATCGGTGGCGACAAGCTGCTCAGCGAGTACCGCCGCCTGGTGCAGGAGCAGGGCGTGCGCACCATGTTGTCGGCGATCTCGAGCGGCAACTGCAACATCGTGGCACCGGTGGCTGAAGACCTGAAGGTGCTGAACGTGATGTGGGACTGCGGCACCGAGAAAGTGCTGGAAGCCAAGCGCTACAAATACGTGGTGCGCACGCAGGGCAATGCGACGACCGAGATGGTCGCAACCGTGCTGTACCTGATGAAGACGCGGCCCGACTTCTCGACCATCGCGGTGGTGAATCAGGACTACGCCTGGGGCCGCGATTCGTGGGAAATTTTCCTCAACACCTTGAAGGCCTTCAAGCCCGATGTGAAGGTTGTGGCCGAGTTGTTCCCGAAGCTCGGCGCGGCGGACTTCTCGACCGAGATCAGCCGCTTGCAGGCGCTGAAGCCGGACGTGATTCTCAGCACCTCGTGGGGCGGCGACCTCGACACCTTCGTGCGTCAGGGCGCGCAGCGCGGCCTGTTCACGCAGGGCGCGACGGTGGTGCTGCCGCTCGCCGAGAGCTCGCTTGAGCGCCTGGGCGCGGCGCTGCCCGAAGGCGTGATCGTCGGTGGCCGCGGCGAGCACTACTTCCTGCACCCCGAGACGCGCGACGACCCGAAGCACAAGGAGTTCGTCGCCAAGTACCGCGCCAAGACCGGCGCCTACCCGATCTACCCGACCTACCACATGGCGCAGGCGCTGCTCGGCCTGAAGACGGGCTACGAGAACGCTATCAAGGCGAACGCCGGCAAGTGGCCTTCCACCGAACAGGTGGCCGAGGCGATGCGCAAGATGGAGTTCAAGGCCTACGGCCGCGTCGTCAAGATGCGTGAAGACGGGCAGGGCCTGGAAGACCAGTTGCTGGGGCTCACGAAACGCGTGCCGCAGTACCCGTTCGCGGTGATGGACAAGATGATGCTGGTACCGGCCGACATGGTGACCACGCCGGTCGGGCAAAACTCGCCGGAGTGGGTCAAGACGATCAAGCCGGCGATCCTGCAAAGCGACCGCCTGAAGACCTACGACTTCAAGTAAGCCGGTGTCGCCCGAACTGCAGGCGCAGCGCGGCCGCTGCACTTGTCCAACAACCCGATGAACGCCAGCCTGTTCGCCCTGGCGCTGATGGACGGCGTGTCGTATGCCGCGCTGATCTTCCTCGTGGCCCTCGGCCTGACCTTGATCTTCGGCGTGATGAACGTGCTGAACATCGCCCACGGCAGCCTCTATGCCTGGGGCGGTTACGCGGCCGCGACGATGGGCCTGGCGATCGTCAGGTTCGGCCTGCCGGCGTGGCTGGCGCTGCCGTCGCTGTTCGTCGTCGCCCTCGTCGTCGGCGCCGTGCTGGGCAGCATTCTGGAGATCGGCCTGCTGCGCCGCATCCTCGACAAAGACCCGATCCTGCAGCTCCTGGTCACCTTCGCCGCCTTCATGGTGCTGGAAGATTTGCAACGCATGATCTGGGGCGGCCAGCCCTATTTCGTGTCGGACGTGGTGACGCAGCTCGGCACGATCAACGTGGCCGGCGTCACCTACACGCGCTATCAATTGCTCGTGCTGCCGGCGGTGGCGCTGCTGTGCTTTCTCGGCCTGCAGGCCTTCCTCGGCCGGACCGCGCTCGGGCGCCAGATCACGGCCGTCACGCACCACCGCGAGGTCGCAACCGCGATGGGCGTGAACGCCGGCCGCGTGTCGCTGCTGACGATCATCATCGGCGCGTCGCTCGGCGCGCTCGGCGGCGCGCTGGCGTCGCCCACCACGTCGTTCACGCCGGGCATCGGCGCCGACATGATGGTGCTGTCGTTCGCGGTCGTTGCCACCGCCGGGCTGGGCCAGATCGCCGGCGCGGCGATCGCGGCGCTGATGATCGGGTTGGCGCGCTCGTTCGCGATCTACCTGCTGCCGGAGGTGGAGGTGCTGGTGCCTTACCTCATCATGGTGGCGGTGTTGCTGGTGCGGCCGCAGGGCATGTTCTCGGTGGTTGCGGCGCGCAGGATTTGACGATGGCCGAGCTACTGAAAACACCGCTGCAAACGCCGCTGCAATCACCGCCGCATGCGCCCCCGCGAACCGCTGGGCAAACGTCGATGCGAATGCGCCTGTTCGTCCTCGCCTTGCTCGCGCTCGCAGCCGGCTTGCCGCTGCTCTTTCCGTGGCTCAAGACGCCGGTGCTGCTGGCACTCGCGAACGGCTTGTCGGTGCTCGGCGTGATCGTGTTGATCCGCGCCGGCCAGGTTTCGTTCGGCAACGCGATGTTCGCCTGCATGGCCGGCTACGCGACGACTTTCATCGCGCGCGCCTGGCATCTCGACGGCTTGCTGCTGATCGCATCTGGCACGGCGAGCGCCGCGCTCGCCGGCGCACTGGTGGGCTTGTTCATGGTGCGCTACCGCGGCATCTTCTTCGGCATGTTGAACCTGGCGTTCTCGATGGTCCTGTTCTCGGTGCTCGGCAAGTTCGGTGCGACAACTGGCGGCACCGACGGCCTGCGCTTCGACCGCCCGACACTCGCCTTCGTGCACCTGGAACGCGACGGCTTCGAGACCGCGTTGCTGGCCATCGCGCTGGTCTGCGCGGTGCTCGCCGGGCTGCTCGTGCAGCGCTACTTCCGATCCGTGGCAGGGCAGTCGCTGGCGGCCATCAAGACCAACGAAACGCGGCTCGAATACCTCGGCATTTCCGCGAAGCGCGTGTTCTGGGGCGGCTACGTGCTGGCCGCCGCGCTGTGCGGCCTGGGCGGTAGCCTGTTCGCGCTGACGCAGGGGCTGGTGACGCCGGAGATGGGCTACTGGGTGCGCTCCGGCGAGATCGTCTTTATCGCCATCCTCGGCGGCTCGGGCCATGCGATCGGGGCCTTCATCGGCGCCTTCGTGTTCGAGTTCGTGAAGCTGTATGTGGCCGCGTGGCTCACGGGAAGCTGGCAGTTGGTGATGGGTCTGATCCTGCTGCTGATGGTGTTCGCGGCGCCCAGCGGCATCTTCGGCTTGATCGAGCGGCGGCTGGTGGGGACACGGGCATGATTCAGGCTTCGATCGGGGTATCGTCATGACTGCGCTGCTCTCGACGAAAGGTCTCTCGCTGTCGTTCGGCGGCGTGGTCGCGGCCGACGCCATCGACTTCGAGTTGCACGCCGGCGAGCGCCTGGCCGTTGTCGGCCAGAACGGCGCCGGCAAGACGACCTTCATCAACATCTGCACCGGCTACCTGAAGCCGACTTCGGGCCACGTGTACTTCGCGGGTGTCGACATCACCGGCCATTCGCCGCGCGACATCACCTTGCGCGGCGTCGGCCGGTCGTTCCAGTTGCCGCAGGTGTTCGGCGAGCACACGGTGCGCGAATGCCTGTTGATCGCGGCGTCGGTCAAGTCGCGCAAGCGCAGCGGCTGGCTGTTGCCGCTGGACCAGGCCGTCGATGCCGACGCGGGCGATGCCACGCTCGAACTCTTGCAACTCGGCGCGCGCGCACACGACCTCGCGGGCGCGCTGCCCGAAGGCCAGCGCAAGCTGCTCGACGTGGCGATGGCGCTGATGGGCAAGCCGCAACTGCTCATCATGGACGAGCCCACCAGCGGCGTCTCCACCGACGAGAAGCACGGGCTGATGGCGGTGCTGATGCGTGCGCTCGACGAGCGCAAGGTGACGAGCATTTTCGTCGAGCACGACATCGACATAGTGCGCGCGCATGCCACCCGCCTTGCCGCCTGGATCGCCGGCCGGATCGCCGCCGATGGCCCGCCCGAGCAGGTGCTGGCCGACCCGGCCGTGATCCGCAACGTGATCGGGGAGTGACGCTGTGCTGACGCTCGAATCCGTGTCCGCCACCCTCGCCAACGTGCAGGTGCTGCGCGGCATCAGCGCGCAGTTCGAGCTCGGTGCCACCGTGGCCATCGTCGGGCGCAACGGTGCCGGCAAGACGACCTTGCTGCGCCTCGTCATGGGTTTCATGCCGAAACACACCGGCCGCGTGACCTTCGACGGTCAAGACCTTGCCGGCGTGCCGGCGCGCGACCGAGCCAGCCTGGGCATCGGCTACGCGCCCGAAGACCGCGTGCTGTTCCCGAGCTTCAGCGTCGAGGGCAACCTGCGCTTCCCGTGCGAGGTGCTCGGCATGGCGCGCCGTGCCGTCGACGCGCGCCTGGCCGAGACGCTGACCATCGTGCCGGAACTCGAAGCCATGTTGCCGCGCTCCGCCGCGGCGCTGTCGGGCGGGCAAGGCAAGATGGTGGCGCTCGGCCGGGCCGTCATGGCTGGCACAAGGCTGGTGCTGCTCGACGAGCCGTTCCAGGGCCTGGCGCCGGTGCTCGCAACGCAGTACGGTACGTCGTTGCAACGCCTGATCCGGGCCCGGCCCGAGCTGTGCATCGTCATCACCGAATCGAACCGCAGCCTGCTGAAGAACATCCCGACCGAAACCTTGGTGCTCGAACGCGGCGAACTGCAGCGCAGCTTCGTTGCCGCAGCACTTTCACATTGACCTGACCTGATTGGAGAACACCTCGTGCAACACCATTTCATTGGCGGCGAATGGGTCGCCGGCAGCAGCGGCGAAACCCTGCCCGTGATCGACCCGAGCACCGGCGAGGTCATCGACCAGCTCGCGCGCGGCAGCGCCGCCGACATCGACCGCGCTGTGGCCGCCGCCCGCGCCGCCCTCAAAGGCCCGTGGGGCCGCATGACCGCTACCGAGCGCGGCCGCATCCTGATGAAGATGTCGGCGCTGATTCTGGCGCGCCACGAGGAACTTTCGCAGCTCGAAGCACGCGACACCGGCAAGCCACTGAGCCAGGCGCGCAACGACATCACGGTGGCCGCGCGCTACTGCGAGTACTACGGCGGCGCGGCCGACAAGCTGCACGGCGAGCAGATTCCGTACCTCGAAGACTTTCACGTCGTCGTGCTGCGCGAACCGTACGGCGTGACCGCGCACATCCTGCCGTGGAACTACCCGGCGCAGATGTTCGGCCGCTCGGTCGTGCCGGCCTTGGCGATGGGCAATGCGGCGGTGCTCAAGCCGTCCGAAGACGCCTGCCTGTTGCCGCTCGCGTTCTGCAACATTGCAAAGGAAGCCGGTCTGCCGGATGGCGCGCTGAATGTCGTCACCGGCCTCGGCGAGGAAGCCGGCGCGGCGCTCACCGCGCACCATGACATCGACTTCGTCACTTTCACTGGCTCGCCCGAAGTCGGCACGCTGGTGCAGAAGGCTGCCGCCGAGCGCACCTTGAAATGCGTGCTCGAACTCGGCGGCAAGAGCCCGCAGATCGTCTTCGAAGACGCCGACCTGGACCGCGCCGCGACCTTCGTGCTGAAGGCCATCACGCAGAACGGCGGCCAGACCTGTTCGGCCGGCAGCCGGCTGCTGGTGCAGCGATCGATTTACGACACGTTCGTGAAGAGGGTCGTCGAGCGCTTCGCGCAGTCGTCCGTCGGCACGCCTGCGATGGACCAGGATTGCGGCCCGCTCATCAACGCCGCACAGCGCCAGCGCGTGCAGGGCTTCATCGACCAGGCGCGTGCCAGCGGCATCCCGGTGCTTGCGCAAGGCCGGGTCGCCGACGGCGTGCCGGGGGGCGGTTTCTATGTCGCGCCGACGATGTTCGGCCCGGTGCCGCGCGACCACCGGCTGGCCTGCGACGAAGTCTTCGGCCCGGTGCTCGCGGTGATCCCGTTCGACGACGAAGCCGACGCCATCGCGCTCGCCAACGCCACCGACTTCGGCCTGCTCGCCGGCATCTGGACGCGCGACGGCGGACGCCAGATTCGCGTTGCCAAGCGCATGCACTGCGGCCAGGTCTACATCAACTGCTACGGCGCGGGCGGCGGTGTGGAGCTGCCGTTCGGCGGCGTCAAGAAGAGCGGCCATGGGCGCGAAAAAGGCTTCATGGCGCTCGAAGAGTTCTGCGTTGTCAAGACCGTGGTGCAGTACCACGGAAAGTGAAGGAAACACCATGAGACTCCAGAACAAGATCGCCATCGTCACCGGTGCGGCGAGCGGCTTCGGTGCCGAGATCGCCTGCCAGTACATCGCCGAGGGCGCGAAGGTGGCGGTGGCCGACATCAACGAGGCCGGCGCGAAGGAGCTGGCCGCGGCGCTCGGCGCGAACGCCATCGCCGTGAAATGCGACGTGACGCAGCGCGCCGACATCGATGCGCTGGTGAAGGCCACGGTCGATGCGTTCGGTGGCCTCGACATCGTCGTCAACAATGCCGGCTGGACGCACCGGAACCAGCCGCTGCTCGATGTGGATGAAGCCACCTTCGACCGCGTCTACGACATCAACGTCAAGTCGATCTTCCACATGGTTCATGCGGTCGTGCCGATGCTGCGCAAGCAGCGCAGCGGCGTGATCCTGAACATCGGCTCCACCGCTGGCATGCGGCCGCGCCCGGGCCTGACCTGGTACAACAGCTCGAAGGGCGCGGTGAACCTGATGAGCAAGTCGCTCGCGGTCGAACTCGGGCCCGACAACATTCGCGTCAACGCGATCTGCCCGGTGATGGGCGCGACCGGCCTGCTCGAGTCTTTCATGGGCATGCCCGACACGCCCGAGAACCGGCAGAAGTTCATCGCCACGATTCCGCTCGGCCGGCTGTCGACGCCGAAGGACATCGCCCGCGCGGCGGTCTACCTGGCCAGCGACGATGCGGAGTTCATCACGGGGGTCGAGTTTCCGGTGGACGGAGGGCGCACGGTTTGAGGTCGACAGGCTGCGATGCAGCCTCCCAGCCCCCAGCAAGTGATTGCAAATCAGAGTTTGAACGCTATCACTTAGATCGTGAACGACAAGCACTGAAAAGCGCTTGCGGCGATTTGGGCCGAGCCAGCGAATGGCAACCTCGAATGGGCGCGGATCGAGGCGTTGCTGGTGGCCTTGGGTTGCCGTATTTCAGAGCGGCCGGGTTCTTCGGTCACCTTCGATTGGCAGGGTCGCAAGGCCAGCTTGCACCGGCCACATCCGACCAAGGTCGGCCGCGTGCTCGATGTCGATGACATCGATTTCCATCGACGGCCGGCCAGAGGCAAGATGATGCTTCGCATCGCGCCGACTGTTCACACCGCGGCGTTGAAGGCGGCTGCCCGCAATGGTGTGAGCCTGAACAAGTGGGCAAAGGAGGCGCTGTGTGATGCGGCTCGCTGAGTGGGTGGGCGGCGCCTGGGGCCGATGCGTCATCGCACGGCGGCAGACGCAGACGCTGTCGGAGCAGCGCCCGTGAGCGCGATCAACCCCTCGATCTGGTAGTTCGCGATCGTCAGCACGCGGCCGTCGAGGGGCAGGCGCACGTAGCGGCTCAACCGGTCGGGCGCGAGTTGGCCGACCTCGACCGTTGACAGCGGCCGCGCGTCGGCACCGTGGATCAGCACGATCCACTCCGGGCGGTCGAGGCCGTAGGCGGTGAGTCGCGCCGGATCGGCCGGCAAGCTGCGCTCGATGCGCGTGCGCGCGAACGCGGTGAAGACCGACGCGATGCGCTCTGCGGCGGCCGGGTCGGCGCGGTGCGCGTGCGGCCTCGCCTCGTCCGCTGGCGGCGCGGCGGTGGTGCCGTGGACGAGCCAGCGGCCCGAGGCATCGCGCTCGAAGCGTGTCATGCCGTCCGGGCCGAGCAGCTCAACCACCGACCAGTTCGCTTCGGCGCTCGCGACCAGCGGCGCGACTGGAGTGTCGTGGTCATCGTGCGCGACCGGTGCGCTGGGCCGCACGGCCTGCCAGACGATCGCGGCCGCAGCCACCACGAGCAGAGCCAGCCAGCCCCAAGTCGCGCGCGCCATGGACTTGCTCATCGACGCCGCCGCCACCACACGAACACCGACAGCGCCAGCGCCGCGAGCGGCAGCACGACGGTGCTGAGCACGAAGGTCGCGCGCATCTGCGCATTCGTCATCTGCACGCGCGGCAGTTCGTACTTGCGCGGCGTGATGTCGATGAGCTGCTGCTGGTCGGCCAGGTAGCTCACTACATTCAGGAACAGCGCGCCGTTGCCCAGCACATGGAAGAAGGAATTGGTGGCGAAGTCGACATCGCCGACCAGCACCAGCTCGGCACGCTTGTCGTCCGCGGAGTCACTTGTCTTGCCAATCAGCGCCAGCTTGCGGCTCGCCAACACCGCCAGTGTCTGCAAGCCAATGTCTGGCTTGCCAGTGTCGGGTGGGAGCGCCTCGCTGCGCGCGGTGTCGCTGGTCTGCACCAGAGGCGTGAGCCGCACTTCACCGGCGCCCGATGTGCGCAGCGGCACCAGCGACGCCGCGCCCGGGAAGAAGGTCAGCGCCAGATTGCGGGTGATCTTGTGGCGCGGGTAGGTGGACACGGCGGGCGTTGCGGCGTCGGTCCAGTAGTGGCTCTGGTCGTCGAGCACCAGGCGGTGTTCGAGCTTCACGCCGAAGTCGGCGAAGAGCGCGCCCAGGCCGCTGTCGACGAAGGGATCGACAAGCGCGATGAGCCGCCCGCCGGCCGCCGCGAACGCTTGCAACTGCAGCACCTCGGCGGGCACAAAAGCCGTCTGCGGCCCCGCGATCACGACCACGATGCAACCCGCAAGCGCGCTCGGTCCGGTCACCAGCGTCACGGCCTTGACGCTGTAACCGAGCGTCTGCAAGGCATCGCGCGCCATGCCCATGCCGTGCCGCTCATGCACGACCAGCGCGCGCCCGCCGGTGCTGTGCGAGTGGCCGCTGCCCATGTCACCCTCGAAGTGGTCATGCGACTTGAGGCTCATCGGATCGGCTTCGACATGGCCGTCGGTGAAGCACACGATCTGGTCGCCCTTCGCAGTGACGCGGATCAGGCCGTTCGTGAAATCGGCTTCGCTGCCGCCGTTCACGACCACACGCCGGCCTTCGGGCCCACTCGTTTCGAAGATCGCGGTGCCGGCGAACTGCACCTGTTGGCGCATCGCCTCGGCCGGTGCCAGGGCTGGGTCGAAGCTGCGCACCGTGAGCTGGCGATTGCGCGCCGCGTACTGTTCGAGCAGGGCGCGCGCGTCGTTCATCTCCTTGCTGCGCAGGTCGTAGAAGAAGGTCACCGTCACCGGCTGGTGCAGCGCGTCGAGCACGCGCGTGGTCTGCGGGCCGATCGAGTAGACGCCGGCACTCGTCATGTCCCAGCGCAGCGGGTGGTCGAGCGCCCACTGGTTGATGGCGATGGCAACAGTCGCGAGCGCGGCCGCCGGCACGAGGAATTTCAGCCTTGCGAGGAAGCGCCTCATGCGCGTCGCCCCTTCAGAACCGCCACCGTGAGCGCGAGCGATACCACCAGCGCGCTCGTGAAATACACCAGCGTGCCGAGGTTGACCACACCTCGAATCACGTCGACATAGTGGGCCGACAACGACAGGTGCAGGAACAGGCGGCGCAGGCCTGGCAGCGCGTCGATCGTGGCGGCGTAGTCAGCGAACCAGAGCAGCGTGAGCGTGCCCCAGGTGACGAGCGCAGCGACGATCTGGTTGCTGGTCAGCGCCGAGACGAGCAGGCCGACGCCGAGGAAGGCCGCGCCCAGCATCGTGATGCCGAGGTAGCCGCCGACGATGGGGCCGAGGTCGGGCTGCGCGTACAGCAGCAGCGGCAACACGGCGCTGGCGCTGCCGGCCAGCATCAGCAGCAGCATCGTGAATGCGGCCGCGAACTTGGCGAGGGCGATCTGCGTTTCCGTCAGCGGCAGCGACAACAGCAGCTCGATCGTGCCCGACTTGTTCTCCTCGGCAAAGATGCGCATCGTGACGAGCGGCATCACCAGCAGTAGCAGCAGGCTGATGTTGTGAAAGGTGCCGACCATCTGCGCGACGTTGACGAAGAACAGGCCGAAGCTGAAGAACCAGCCAGCGAGCGCCCAGAACACCGCCAGCAGCACGAAGGCGATCGGTGTGGCGAACAGCTCGCGCAGTTCCTTCACGTAGAGCGCGATGAAGGCGCTCATGCTGCGGCGACCGCACGCTGTGTCACGGCAGCGATGAAGCGGTCTTCGAGGGTCGGGTGCTTGGTCTCAAGCGCCAGCAGCCGGCCCGAGGCGAGCGCGCAGCGTGCAAGGGCGTCGGCAATGGCGGGTGATTCGACGCGGCAGTCGAAGATGACGACGCCATCTTCTTCGCGTGCGTTCCCTTCGCTGACACCCGCCACCGCGCTCAGTGCTTGCAATGCCGCCTCGACACCGAGTCCGGTCATGCGCAGCTCCAGCCTCGGCGCCGCTGCGGCATCGGCCATTGCCACCGTGCGGCCCTCGTGCAGCACGATGACGCGGTCGCACAAGGCCGTCACCTCCTGCATCAGGTGGCTGCAGAAGATCACCGCGCGGCCTGCGCTGCCGCGGCGGATCAGCGCGCGCGTCTCGACGATCTGCAGCGCATCCAGGCCGTTGGTGGCCTCGTCGAGCAGCAGCACTTCGGGGTCGGCCAGGGTCGCCTGCGCCAGGCCGACGCGCTGCCGGTAGCCCTTGGACAAGGTGCCGATCGACTTGCGCTCGACGCTGTCGAGCGCGAAGTCGTGCACCGCCCGGTCGATGGCGCGGGCCCGTGCGTTGCGCACCACGCCTTTTGCGGCGGCGACGAAGCCGAGGTAGTCGCGCACCCGCAGCGCGTCATACAAGGGCGCGCGCTCGGGCAGGTAGCCGATGCGCCGGCGCGCCGCCACCGAGCCGCTGCCGATCGTCTCGCCGCAGACGCGCACCTCGCCGCTGTCGGGCGACAGAAAGCCCGCAACCAGCCGCAAGGTGGTCGTCTTGCCGCAGCCGTTCGGCCCCAGCAGGCCGAGGATTTCGCCGCGCTGCACGGCAAAGCTGACGCCGCGCAATACGGGCTGCGCGCCGTAGCGTTTGCGGACTTCAAGGAATTCGATGCTTGGGGACACGGGCACGTCAGAAAGATATTCGATCGGCAGCGGCTGGGTTTGCCCCTCACCCCAGTCCCGCGCCCGCAAGCGGGGGGCTGGGGTGAGGGTTCTGATGACCACAAAAAACGACCCGCGGCGTGGCGGGTCGTCGAGTCCAGGCGGTCGAGCCGCGTGAGAGCGTTACTCGAACACCTTCCCCTTGTGCGCCTCGTACTGCGCCGGTTCGTGGCTGTACCAGAGCTGGCCGTTGCGGGTGTCGCGCAGGTTCTTCAGCTTGTCGATCGAGCGCATCGACTCGTTCGTGTTCCAGGTAATGCCCGGGATCACGCCCTGCTCGTTCTCGGCCGTGTAGACAGCGTCGCCGGACAGGATCACGTAGCCGGTCTTCGGCAGCTTCAGCATCAGCGACTGGTGGCCAGCGGTGTGGCCCTTGGAGTCGAGGATGGTCATCGTGCCGTCGCCGAACAGGTCGAAGTCACCGGTCAGTTCCATGAAGTCGAAGTCGCGTGTGCCGTCGTAGTCTTTCACCACATAGGCAGCGCGCTAGAACTTCTCGGGCCACCAGGCACCCTTTAGTTCTTCCTTCTGCACCACGTGCTTGGCCTTCGGGAACATCTTGATGTTGCCGGCGTGGTCGAGGTGGAAGTGCGAGTAGATGACGTACTTCACGTCTTCGGCCTTGAAGCCGAGCTTCTGCAACTGGCGGTCGATGACCTCGTCGCGCGACTGCTGGATGTTGAACGCGCCGCACAGGCCGGCACCCCAGTAGGAAGCGCACTGGTTGTCGGACACGGCCACGTTGTTGCCGGTGTCGAACACGATCAGCCCGCGCGGGTGCTGGATGATGTGCATCGTGACCGGCGCCTTGACCTTGGTGCCGACGCCGCTCATCGCGGTCAGCCAGCCCTTGTCGAGTTCGAGCAGGCCGCTCGTGACTTGCCACAGCTTGATATTCTGGGCCGACGCTGCCGCGCTGGCAACGCACAACGCTGCAGCAGCAGCTACCTTGAACCACTTCAATTTCATGTCTCTCTCCTCGTGATCTTGTTGCCCCTGCGAACTGCGTGACACCGCCGCAATGCAGCGCCGGTCGGAGATGCCGGACCGATGCTTATCGGCGGCTGCATTCTTGCTGGAAACCAAGGGCTTCGCCAGCCGGTGCCGTTCACAAATTACGAAGCGGGTGTTCGCCAATAGCGAAGGCCTTGACAACCAGTCGCCCGCATTCCATCGGTCCTGCCCCGATTCAGAACACCACCACGTCGCGCAGTGCGTGGCCCGACGCCAGGCGGTCGAAGCCGACGTTGATGTCTTCGAGCGCGAGCCGCTCGCCCATCAGCCGATCGACCGGCAGCTTGCCGCGCCGGAACAGCTCGATATAGCGCGGAATGTCGCGCGCCGGCACCGAGGAGCCGATGTAGCTGCCGCGCAAGGTGCGCTCTTCGGCGACCAGTTGCACCGGGGGCAACGCGAAGCGTTTGTCCGGGTGCGGCAAGCCGGCGGAGATGGTGCTGCCGCCGCGCCGGGTGATGCGCCAGGCGAGCTCCATCGCGGGGATCGCACCGGCCATCTCGAAGGCGTAGTCGACGCCGCCGCGCGTCGGCGCCCGCACCTGCTCGGCGGCGTCGGGCGCGCTGGCATTCACGCAGGCGGTGGCGCCGAGTTCGCGTGCCAGTTCGAGCTTTGCGTCGTTCAGGTCGATCGCCACGACCTCGCGCGCGCCGCTGGCCACCGCCGCGAGCAGCGCGCTGAAGCCCACGCCGCCCAGCCCGAGCACCGCCACCGAGCTGCCGGCCTGGACGCGCGCGGTGTTGATGACAGCACCGGCGCCGGTCAGCACGGCGCAGCCGAACAGCGCGGCCTCGGCGTGGCTGAGCTCGGCCTCGGTGGCGTCGATCTTCACGCAGGAGCGCTGCGACACCACGGCGAAATCCGCGAAGCAGGACACGCCGACATGGTGGTTCACCGCTGCGCCCTGCAGGCTCAGCCGGCGCGCGCCCGACAGCAAGGTGCCGGCGCCGTTGCTCGCCGCGCCGGGCTCGCACAACGCGGGGCGGCCTTCCATGCACGGCATGCAGCCGCCGCAGCTCGGCATGAAGACGAGCACCACCCGGTCGCCGGGCCGCAGGTCGCTCACGCCCGCGCCGCACTCGACCACCTCGGCGGCAGACTCATGGCCGAGCACCATCGGTACCTGCCGCGGCCGGTCGCCCGACACCACCGACAGGTCGGAGTGGCACAGCCCGGCCGCGCGCACGCGGATCAGCACCTCGCCATGGCCGGGCGGTGCGAGTTCGACATCGCGGATGCGCAGCGGGCGGCTTTGCGCGTAAGGCGCGGGCAGGCCGATGGTTTCGAGAACGGCGGCGCGAGTTTTCATGGGGTGGGCTCCTGAAGGTTCGCGCAAATTCTAGGAGCCTGTCGGGCTTTCCCGTCTGCCGCGCGGGGGCGATGGCGTGGACGATTGCCGCAGCAACTCAATCAACGCCCGCCGCCTTGAGCCGATTCGTTGCTGTAGATCGAGACACCGCCGACTTGCCGCTGCCGCCGGTCGATGAGTGGCCACCTGAGGTTCCGCCGGCCCGCTTTGTCGTGGAAGTCGTCGACCCGTTGGATCTGAGCGAGTGGGCATTGCCGCCAACACCACGCCCGACCACGACCGCATCGCCACCTTCCGGCGGCGCTTCCTGGCGCAGATCGAGGCGCCGTTCGTGCAGCTGCAGGTGCAGGTGCACGAGATGAAGTGCCTGAAGCTGGGCAAACTCTCACTGGGCGGCAGCAAAATTGCGGTCCATGCCAGCAAGCACAAGGCGCTCTCCTGGGAGCACGCCAACAAGATCGAGGCGCAATTGCGCGAAGAGGTGCAACGGCTGTCCTGCTTCGCGACATTCCTCAGCCGGGCCCAGCATCGCTCACGCCATGAGCCCGTCGAGATCGATGAGGGCCTCGCCCACTTCAGGGGTGCGTCATGGCCATGAACCCAGTCCAGTTCCAACGCGGTTTGTCGATGGCCGAATTCATGCAGTGCTACGGCAGCGACGAGCCGTGCGAGGCTGCGCTCATCCCATCGCGCTGGCCCCAGGGCTTCCTCTGCCCAGACTGCCGTTGCGGCGTCCACAGCCCGTTTCGGCGCGAAGCTCGGCTTGACTGGCCGCGCTCGGCCTGTCTGCACCCGTGCAGCGCCTGCAGCGGCACGCTCTTGGCCTCCAGCAAGCTCGGCTTGGCCTGCGGGTTCCTGGCCACGCACCTGCTGACCCGGCGTGTGGAGATCGACTGGGGGTGCTCGGGCGGCCAGGTCGGGCGAGGCGTTGAGAACAAGGGCTCGTTCGTCGCTGCGGTGCAGACCCCCGAAGACGGGCCGTCCGAACTGGCTGCCCTTCACCAGCGAAGCGGTGTCGGACTTCGCGGCCAAGTCGCGGGTGCGCCCGGTGACGACGGTCTGCGACGGTCTGGCTTGCTTCATCGCCACCGAGCGGGCCGGCACCCACAAGCGCATCGTCACGATCGGCGGCAAGGCGACGGCAGAGCTGCCGCAGTTTCGGGCGCTCAACACCGTGCTGGGCCACCCACGACAGGGCAGGCCGGCACCTGTCATGCCTTCAAGTTCGCCAACCGCACCCAGTACGCCCACCGTGACCTCGCTGAGTTCCAGTGCCGATTCAATCGGCGTTTCGATCTGCGCTCGACACACCGACGCTTCGCTCACGCCGCGTGCACGACCAAGCCGCACTCGCTCAAGCCAATTTGTGGCTGAGGCAGGTCGCGAATCAGGATTGCCGAAGGCGGGGTTCAAAAAATGGCAATTGCTTGAACAGCACCGTTGCGTAAGTATCGAGCTGGGCTCAAAGACGCCCCTGCAAAAGTAACGGAGACGACATGAAGCATGTTCACGATTTCAAGGTGTTGGCGTTGGCGGGCCTGATGGCCGCCGTGTCGGGTGCAGCGTTCGCCACCGGCGTCGATGAGCTTCCGGCCGAGGTTCGCGCCCGCCTGTACTCAACCGACATGATGGACCCGGCACAGCCGCTCGGCCCCAGCGCCTACCGCGACTGGAAGCCCAAGAAGGGCCCGCCGTGGACCATCGGCTATGCCAGTTCCTACGCCGGCAACACCTGGCGCGCGGCGGTCATGGACCGGTTGCAGAACGAGTTGATTCCGAAGTGGAAAAAGCTCGGCCTGATCAAGGAAGTCATCGTCACCCAGTCGAACCTGAAGGACGCGACGCAGATCCAGCAGATGCGTCAGCTCATCGACCAGGGCGTGGACGCGATCATCGTCTGCTGCTCGAACCCGACGGCGCTGAACCAGACCGTCAAGCTGGCTTACGACAAGGGCATTCCGACGTTCTCGGCGACCGGCTACCTGACCTCGCCGTACGCCGTCAACTCCTCGGCCAACTTTCAGCTCGGCGGCTTTCAGCTCGGCACCTGGCTGGCCGAAGAGATCGGCAAGAAGGGCAACGTGCTGGTGGTCGAGGGCATCCCCGGCACATCGGCGTCCGACTCGCAGGACCGGGGCGTGAAAGCGGCCCTGGCGAAGTACCCCGGCATCAAGGTCGTCGGCAGCGTCGCCGGCATGTGGACCGACCAGGTCGCGCAGGCCGAGGTGCAGAAGTGGCTCGCCACCAACCCCGGCGAATTGAACGGCGTCGTGATCCAGTCGGCGTCCGAACTCGGCGGGCTGCGTGCGCTCAAGCAGTCGGGTCGCAAGATGGTTCCGATCACGGTCGGCGGCGAGCTCGGCGCGCTGTGCTACTGGCGCAAGAATCCGAAGTACATCAGCTCGGCGATCCAGGCCTGGCCGCCGGGCGACGACATGGAGCTGAGCTGGAACATCATGATGCGGACGCTCCAGGGCCAGGGCCCGAAGGTGCAGTCGGTGCTGGTCGAACCGGTCAAGCTCAGCTACGCGGACATCGAGAAGGCCGTCGGCGCCGACTGCAGTGAAGACTCCGACAAGTGGCTCAGCATCGGCATCAACCGCTGGGCCAGCGCCGCCAACCTCGACGCCTATTTCCTGCGCCCGGCCGACCCGGAGAAGTTCAAGCCGTGAGGGTGAATTCGTGCGGCCGGCCACTGCGGCTTGGGTCCACGACTTGCCTCCACTGCCCGCATTGATCCGAACCGCTGAACGAGTCGGCCTTGACCATGCTCGACACACCTGCGCTTGCACGCGAAGCCTCACGGACGGCCGCCCCGCGCGACATTTCCGTGGTCGGCGTGCGCAAGACTTTTGGCGTCACCAAGGCGCTGGACGGCTGCAGTTTCAGCGCCTCGCGTGGCGAGATCCACGCCATCGTCGGCGGCAACGGCTGCGGCAAGAGCACGCTGGCCAAGGTGCTGTCGGGCGTGCTGCCGCCCGACAGCGGCCAGGTGCTGGTCTTCGGCCACACGCCGACTTCGCCGCACGAGGCGCGCCAGGTCGGCATCGCCACCGTCTTCCAGGAGGTGATGGTCGCCGATGAAAGCTCGGTCGTCGACAACCTCTTCCTCGGCGCCGACGCCCTGTTCTCGCGTGCCATGCCGCAGCGCGCCAAAGCGGCGGCGGCGGCGGCGCTGATGCTGGAGCTGACCGGCCTGCCGATCGACCCGAGCACGCTCGTCGGCACCTTGCCGCTCGGCCTCAAGCAATGGATCACGATCGGCCGCGCGCTGCTCTGCAAGCCGCGCGCGCTGATTCTCGACGAATCGTCGGCGGCGCTCGACCTCGACTCGACACAGCGCCTGTTCGCCAAGCTGCGCCAGCTTCGCGACGAGGGCTCGGCGATCATCATCGTCACGCACCGGATCGCCGAGCTGATCGAGATTTCCGACCGCGCCACGGTGCTGCGCGACGGGCGCGATGTGGGTGTGCTGGACCGGCGGCAGATCACCGAGAAAAACCTGTTGCAGCTCATGACCGGCAAGGCCAGCGCGCCGGCACCGGCTGCGGCGGCTGCGGCGGGTGCGGCTGAAGCGCGCGCCGCAACCGACGCTGCGGTGCATGCACCCGAGCTGCTGATGAAGGCCGACGGCCTGAAGGTCTGGCCGGGTGGGCCGGATGTTGCGTTCCGCCTGCACCGGGGTGAAATTCTCGGCGTCGCAGGTCTCGACGGCCAGGGCCAGAGCGAGTTCGTGCGGATCCTGGCAGGCGTGGACCGCGCCGCCCACGGTGCACCGATGGTGGCGCACCCGGGCCTGGGCTTCGTGCCCGTGCGCAGCCTGGCTGACGCCGCCGACTGCGGCGTGTCGTATGTGTCTGGCGACCGCAAGCGCGAAGGCATCTTCCCGAACCTGGGCATCTTCGAGAACCTGCTGCTGCCGCGCTACCGCAGCAGCGCCCGGGCCGGCAAGCTGAAGATTCTCGACTGGGCTGCGTTGGGCAGCGTGTTCGATTGGGAGGCGCAGAAGCTGTCGGTTCGCATGGGCGACCGCAGCGACCGCATAACATCGCTTTCGGGCGGCAACCAGCAGAAGGTGCTGATCGGCCGCGCGTTCGCGTTGAACCCGACGATTCTGGTGCTCAACGACCCGGCGCGCGGGGTGGACGTCGGCGCCAAGAGTGATCTGTACCAGTACCTGAAGGACTTCGCGGCGACCGGCAAGTCGGTCGTCTACCTGTCCAGCGAGATCGAGGAACTGGTCGGCCTGTGCGAGCGCGTGCTGGTGTTCCGCGGCGGCGGAATCTTCGAGGAACTGGCGGGCGATGCGGTCCACCCCGCGGCGGTGCTGCAAGCGATGTTCGGGCAAGCACGCGGCGCGCACGATCCCCGGCCGCACGGCGCTTCGCAGCAACAAGTTCGCGCCGACGGCTCGATCAATACCACGGCCAACAGCGGAGCGGTCTCGGCCGCAGCGAATGAAGCCAACGACGAGCCGCTCGCCGACGGCCTGTTCGGCCTGTGGTCACCCGCGTTCGACGAGGGTGGGCGCATTCCCGCGCGCTACGCCGAGCACAACCGGGTCTCCCCGCCGATCATGTGGGAGCACCCGCCGAAGGGCACGAAGAGCTTTGCGCTCGCCATCACCGACCCGGACCTTCCCGCGCACTTCAACTTCCCGCGCGCCTTCGCGCACTGGCTGGCGCACGACATTCCGGCAGGTACGCGCAAGCTCGTCGAAGGGGCCGGTGCGAAGGGCTTGCTGCCGCCCGGCATGAAGGAGTTGAACAGTGACTTCGTGACCTTCGCCGTCCCCGGTTTCGGCAAAGGCTACGGCGGGCCGTGGCCGCCCGACGCGGCGCACCGCTACGTCTTCACCTTGTACGCATTGAAGTGCGAATCGCTGCAGCTTGCCGCCACGGCGAACTATGTCGACTTCGTCAGCGCGGTGTTGCCCGTGACGATCAAAACCGCGAGCCTGACCGGCCTCTACGGGCCGGCCTCGCAGCCGTTGCCGACCGCGTGATGCACCGCGACGCTGCAAGCTTGTCTCGAACCCCCGACCCCCACTGAGGAACCCAGACCATGACTCGGTACACCGCATCGGCTCCGCTGGACCTTGACTGGTTCGAAACCTGGGCGAACAAGGTCAACGACGACCGCGTGCTGCGCGTCGTCGGCCGCTTCTTCACCGTCAACTTCGTCATCGGCATCGACGACCGCGACTACCTGGTCGTCGTGCGCGAGGGCCGCATCCAGCAGGTGTCGGAAGGCGTGAGCGCGAACATGATGGGCTGGCAGTTCGCCTTGCGGGCTCCGGCGGGATCGTGGAGCCGCTTCGTGCAGCCGATACCGCCGCCCATGTACAACGACATTTGGGCCATGGCGCACCCGCTGCACGGCAGGCTGAAGATCGAAGGCGACACCAAGCCGTTCTGGCAGAACCTGCGCGCGCTGTCCTGGATGCTTGCCGTGATGCGCGAAGTCTGACGCGCGCGCCGCCCGTCACCCCTCAGGAGGAAACCGAAAATGGCCAAGTTCGACCCGATCGTTGGGCGCTACGTCTATGTGCAGTGCGAAGGCGAAACCTACCGCACCTACTACGAGGAAAACGGCCAGGGCATTCCCCTCGTGTGCCTGCACACCGCAGGCACCGACGGGCGCGAGTGGCGGCATCAACTCTGCGACCCGGAGATCACGAAGAACTTTCACGTCATCGCGTTCGACCTGCCGCGCCACGGCAAGTCGAACCCGCCGGGCGACTTCTACAAGGAAGAGCAGGAGTACAAGCTCACCTCCAAGTTCTATGCCGAATTCGTGATGGCGTTCTGCCGCGCACTGGAGCTGAAGAAGCCGGTGATCATGGGCAGCTCGATGGGCGGCAACGTCTGCCTGCCGCTGGCGCTGCACTATGAAGACGAAGTCTCCGCGCTGATCGCGATCGAGGCCTGCGACCATTCGCCGGGCTGGTGGATCGACCCGCTAATGCACCCACACATCCATGGCGGCGAGGTCTGCGCCACGGCGACCTTCGGCCTGATGGCGCCGCAAAGCCCGAACGACTACCGCTGGGAAACCTGGTGGTTCTACGCGCAGGGCGGCCCTGGCGTGTTCAAGGGCGACCTGCACTTCTACAGCGTCGACCACGACTTTCGCGAGCTGTGCCGGAAGATTTCCGGGCGCGTGCCGATGTACTTCATGACCGGCGTCTACGACTTCGCCTGCACGCCCGAGATGACGCAGCAGACGGCCGACAAGATCAAGAACTCGGAATGCATCATCATGGAAAACATCGGCCACTTCCCGATGTCGGAGAACCCGGATCTGTTCAAGGAATACCTGATGCCGGTGTTGAAGAAGATCGTGCAGTCGGATCGCGAAGCGGGGCGATCGACGGACCGCGCGGGCCGTGACACGAACCGCGACATGAGCCGCGATGAGCCCGGCCGCAGCGCCGAGCGGGCCGCGCAAGGCCGAGCCAGCGCCGGCGGCGAGTCGCCTTCCTACAGGAGCCCGACTCCCGCCGGCGCCGACCGGGGTTCGGTGCGCGTGCTCGACGTTGACTCGAACCGCGGCAGCCGCGCGCGGCGCTAAGCCGGGCGTGACCTGACACCCCACGCGCCGCCTGCCCGCCGCCACGCCACCCCGCCGACCTGAACCCAGCATCGCCGCCCCCATGGCCGACGCGCGCGTCCCCCTGCCGTCCCAGGCGACCAGCACTTACCTGCTGGTGCCGATCCTGATGCTGTTCGCGTTGCTGATCGCCGCCGTGCTGCGCGGCCCGAGCCTGATCTCCAGCGCCGGCATCGGCAGCGCCGTGCTCGTGACCGCGCCGCTGGTGCTGGCCACCTACGGGCTGATGGCCACGGCGATGGCGGGGCGCGGCACGGTGGACCTCTCGGTCGGCCCCTTGCTCGGCTTCATCAACGTGACGCTGGTGCAGTTCAACGGCCTGGACCTCGTCACCTCGCCGCTGGCGGTGTTCGCGTACGTCATCGCGGTTGGCGTGGCGTATCAGTTTCTGATGGCGCTGGTGATCATCTTCGTGCGCGTGCAGCCCATCATCGTGGCCTTGAGTGGCTACCTTGCGTTGTCCGGCATCAACCTCGTGATCCTGCCCCGGCCGGGCGGCTCGGCGCCGGAGTGGATGCTGCCCTGGGGCCTGGGCGACACCATCCTCTCGCCGGTGCTGGCCATCCTGGTGCTGTGCACCGCCGCGTGGCTGCTCTTCACGCGCACCGCGTTTTACGGCCATCTCCGCCTGATGGGGTCGGACGAGCGCGCAGCCTACACCAGCGGCGTGCGCATCAGCATCGTGCGCATCGGCGCGCACTGCATCTCGGGCGCCTTCATCGGCCTGGCTGCGCTTTGCTACACCGCGCTGATCGGCTCGGGCGACCCGACGCAAGGCACGACCTACACGCTGATCGCCGTGACCGCGCTGGTGCTGGGCGGCACCAGCCTGGCTGGTGGGCGCGGTGGCGTGATCGGCTCGCTGCTTGGCGCCTTGAACCTGTTCCTGATCGGCTATGTGCTCGCGACCTTCAACTTCGGCATGGTGCAGGGCTTCGTCACCGACCTGGCCTACGGTGTCATCCTGGTGCTGTCGCTGCTGTTGACGGTGGCGCTGCCGCATGTGCAGCGCCACGCGCGAAGGCTGTCGCCGTTCCTCGTCTTCGTCGTGCTGTCGCTGCTGTTCGCAGGGGTCATG
>JANXZN010000341.1 GCA_025355545.1 Rhizobacter sp. | reverse complement strand
TGTCGCGTCGGTCAGTGAACTTGCCCTCGGAGAACCGCCATGTCCACCAGCCTCGCCACGACCCCGCTACACGCGCTGCACCTCGAGCTTGGTGCCAAGATGGTGCCCTTCGCCGGCTACGACATGCCGGTCTCGTACCCGGCCGGCATCCTGGCCGAGCACCGCCACTGCCGCGGCTCGGCGGCGCTGTTCGACGTCTCGCACATGGGCCAGCTTCGCCTGATCGGCGAAGGCGCCGCGAAGGCGCTCGAGTCGCTGGTGCCGATGGACGTGATCGACCTCGCGGTCGGCAAGCAACGTTACGCGTTCTTCACCAACAGCAGCGGCGGGCTGCTCGACGACCTGATGATCACGCGGCGCGAGAACGACCTGCTGTTGATCGTCAACGCGGCCTGCAAGGCCGCCGACATCACGCACCTCGTCACCCACATCGGCCACCGCTGCACCGTGCAGCCGCTGCCCGATCGCGCGCTGCTCGCGCTGCAGGGGCCGAAGGCGGTGCAGGCACTGACGCGGCTGAACACCGAGGTCTCCGCGCTCACCTTCATGACCGGCCGCGGCTTCGCGCTGGCCGGCGTCGAGTGCTTCGTGACGCGTTCTGGCTACACCGGCGAAGACGGCTTCGAGATCTCGGTCCCGGCCGACCAGGCCGAGGCGCTCGCGCGTGCGCTGCTCGATCTGCCCGAAGTCAGGCCGGCCGGCCTGGGCGCGCGCGACACCTTGCGACTCGAGGCCGGCCTGTGCCTGTACGGCCACGACATCAACGAGACCACGACGCCGGTCGAGGCCGGCCTGACCTGGGCGATCCAGAAGGTGCGCCGTAGCGGCGGCGCGCGCCACGGCGGCTACCCGGGCGCGGCGGCGATCGACGCGCAGTTCGCCGCCGGCGCGAGCACGAAACGCGTCGGCCTGATCGGCCTCGAGCGCGTGCCGGTGCGCGAAGGCGCGACCATCGTCGACGCGCATGGCCGCAAGCTCGGCCACGTCACCAGCGGCACGCTCGCGCCGACCGTCAACGAACCAATCGCGATGGCCTACCTGGCTGCGAACCACGCGCTGCCGCATCACGAGGTCTACGCAGTAGTAAGGGGCAAACGCCAGCCGATGCGCGTCAGCCCGATGCCGTTTGCGCCGCACCGCTACTTCCGCGGCTGATCCCGGCCGCCACCCTTCCTCTTACCGACCCGAGCCCAGGAGCCCCGACATGACGACGATGTACACCAGCGACCACGAGTGGATCAACATCGAGGACCACGAGGCCGCCACCGTCGGCATCACGCACCACGCGCAGGACGCGCTCGGCGACGTGGTCTTCGTCGACCTCCCCGCCGTCGGCAGCAGCTTCAAGAAGGGCGATGTGGCCGGCGTGGTCGAGTCCGTCAAGGCCGCGGCCGATCTGTACATGCCGGTGGCCGGCGAGATCGTCGAGGTCAACGAGGCATTGCGCGCCGATCCGTCGCTGGCCAACACCGACCCGCTGGGCAACGGCTGGTTCTTCAAGGTTCACGTCACCGACATGGGCGAGTTCGACCAGCTGATGGACGGCCCGGCCTACGACCTGCTCGTCAGGAACAGCTGAAGACGCATGGAAAGATCCGCGATGCTGATGTCCGCCACCAAGCCCCTGCACGAACTCGAGAACGCGTCGGAGTTCGTCGCCCGCCACATCGGCGTCGAGCCCGACGACGAGCGTCAGATGCTGTCGGTGATCGGCGCCGCATCGCGCCGTGCATTGATCGAGGCCATCGTGCCACGCGGCATCGTGCGCGCCGCGCCGATGCTGCTGCCGGCGCCGCTGACCGAGGCGCAGGCACTGGCCGAACTGAAGGCGATCGCCGGCCGCAACCGCGTGCTGAAGAGCTTCATCGGCCAGGGCTACCACGGCACCCACACGCCGGGCGTGATCCTGCGCAACGTGCTCGAGAACCCGGCCTGGTACACCGCCTACACGCCCTACCAGGCCGAGATCTCGCAGGGCCGGATGGAGGCGCTGATCAACTTCCAGACCATGGTCTGCGACCTGGGCGGCATGGCGATCGCCGGCTCGTCGATGCTCGACGAGGCGACCGCCGCGGCCGAGGCGATGACGCTGGCGATGCGCGTCGGCAAGAGCAAATCGACGACCCTGTTCGTCGCCGACGACGTGCTGCCGCAGACGCTCGAAGTGCTGCGCACGCGCGCCGCGCCGATCGGCGTCACCGTGCTTACCGGAGCGGCCGAGGCCGCGGCGCAGACCGACGCCTTCGCGGTGCTGCTGCAGTACCCCGGCGTGAACGGCGTGGTGCGCGACCTCAAGCCGATCATCGACGCGGTTCACGCGAAAGGCGGCCTCGCGATCGTCGCCGCCGACCTGCTCGCACTGACCTTGCTCACGGCGCCCGGCGAGAGCGGCGCCGACATCGTCGTCGGCAACACCCAGCGCTTCGGCATGCCGATGGGCAATGGCGGCCCGCATGCGGCGTATCTGGCCACGCGCGACGAGTTCAAGCGCTCGATGCCGGGGCGCCTGGTCGGCGTCAGCATCGACGCGCACGGCGCGCCGGCGTATCGGCTGGCGCTGCAAACGCGCGAGCAGCACATCCGGCGCGAGAAGGCGACCTCGAACATCTGCACCGCGCAGGTGCTGCCGGCGGTGGTCGCGAGCATGTACGCGGTCTACCACGGGCCGCTGGGGTTGAAGCGCATCGCGCGACGGGTTGCGAGCTACACCGCGATCCTGGCCGCGGGGCTGAAGGACCTGGGCCGCACGCTGCCGAACGAATCCGCCTTCGACACGATCACGGTCGACACCGGCGAGCGCAGCGATGCGATCCTGCAGGCCGCGCGCGCTGCCGGGCTGAACCTGCGCCGCGCCGCGGCGCGCAGCATCGGCATCACGCTCGACGAAACCACGACGCGCGGCGACATCGTCACACTCTGGCAACTCTTCGCCGATGGCCGTGCGCTGCCCGGCTTCGCGCCGTTCGAGAAGGGCGTCGCGTCACTGATCCCGCCGGCGCTGCAGCGCGCCAGCACCTTCCTGACGCACCCGGTCTTCAACCGCCATCACAGCGAGACCGAGATGCTGCGCTACATCCGCAGCCTCTCGGACAAGGACCTCGCGCTCGACCGCTCGATGATCCCGCTCGGCTCGTGCACGATGAAGCTGAACGCGACCAGCGAGATGATCCCGGTCACCTGGCCCGAGTTCGCGGACATTCATCCGTTCGCGCCGATCGACCAGCTCGCCGGCTACGAAGCGCTGCGCACGCAACTCGAAGCCTGGCTGTGCCAGGCGACCAGCTACAGCGGCGTGAGCCTGCAGCCCAACGCCGGCTCTCAGGGCGAATATGCCGGGTTGCTGGTGATCCGCGCCTGGCACGCGGCGCGTGGCGAGGCGCAGCGCACGGTCTGCCTGATCCCCGAGTCGGCGCACGGCACGAACCCGGCGAGCGCGCAGATGGCGGGGCTGCAGGTGGTGGTCACCAAATGCGACGCCGACGGCAACATCGATCTGGCCGATCTGCGCGCGAAGTGCGAAACGCACCGCGCGAAGCTGGCCTGCATCATGATCACCTACCCGTCGACCTACGGCGTGTTCGACACCCACGTGAAGGAGATCTGCGCGCTGGTGCACGAGCACGGCGGGCGGGTCTATGTCGACGGCGCGAACATGAACGCGCTGGTCGGCGTGGCCGCGCCGGGCGAGTTCGGCGGCGACGTGAGTCACCTGAACCTGCACAAGACCTTCTGCATCCCGCACGGCGGCGGCGGGCCCGGCGTCGGGCCGATCTGCGTGGTCGCGGATCTGGTGCCTTACCTGCCTGCGCACCGTGCCGCCGGTATCGGCACCGACGCCCAGCTCGGCGCGGAAGGATGTGAATCGCGGCGCGTGGGCGCCGTGAGTGCCGCGCCGCTCGGCAACGCCGCGGTGCTGCCGATCAGTTGGATGTACATGCGCATGATGGGCAGCGAGGGGCTGACCGCGGCGACCGAGACCGCGATCCTGTCGGCCAACTACATCGCCGCGCGGCTGGCCGATCACTACGACATCCACTTCAGCGGCAACATCGCCGGCATCAAGGGCGGCGGTGTCGCGCACGAGTGCATCCTCGACCTGCGGCCCCTGAAGGAAGCGACCGGCGGCGCCGACGGGGTCAGCGCCGAGGACGTCGCGAAGCGTCTGATCGACTACGGCTTCCATGCGCCGACCTTGAGTTTTCCCGTCGCCGGCACCTTGATGGTCGAGCCGACCGAGAGCGAGTCGCTCGAGGAGCTGAACCGCTTCTGCGACGCGATGATCGCGATCCGCGGCGAGATCGGGAAGGTCGAGTCCGGCGCCTGGCCGCGCGACGACAACCCGCTGAAGGCGGCGCCGCACACCGCGGCCGCGCTGCTGAAGAACGACTGGCCGCACGCCTACTCGCGCGAGCAGGCGGCGTTCCCGGTCGCGTCTTTGCGGCGCCGCAAATACTGGTCGCCGGTCGCTCGCGTCGACAACGTCTATGGCGACCGCAACCTGTTCTGCGCCTGCCCGCCGCTGTCCGACTACGAAAGCTGAACCATGGCGGTCTCGGTCTTCGACCTGTTCAAGATCGGCATCGGCCCAAGCAGCTCGCACACCGTCGGCCCGATGCGTGCGGCACGCCTGTTCGCGCTGCGCCTCGAGCACGAAGGCCGACTCGCCGCGACAACCCGCGTCTGCTCACAGCTGTACGGCTCGCTCGGCGCGACCGGCAAGGGCCACGGCACCGACAAGGCGGTGTTGCTGGGTCTGGCGGGTCAGGAGCCGGACACCGTCGACGTCGAACTGATCGGCAGCGCGCTGAAGCGGATCCGCGAAGCCCAGCGCATGGCGCTGCTCGGCACGCACGAGATCGGCTTCAACGAGAAGACCGACCTGATCTTCTACCGCCGCGAGGCACTGCCCTTCCATGCCAACGGCATGCGCTTCACCGCCTTCGATGCGGGCGGCGCGGCGCTGTCGACGCGCATCTACTACTCGGTCGGCGGCGGCTTCGTCGTCAGCGACGAGATCGCGCACGACGGCAGCAAGCAAAAACTGATCGCGCCCGACACCACCGTGCTCGCACACCCGTTCCACAGCGGCGCCGATTTGCTGATGCTGGCGAAGCAGCAGAAATGCAGCGTCGCCGTGCTGATGCGCCGCAACGAGCGCCACTGGCGCAGCGATACGGAGATCGACGCCGGCCTGCTCAGGATCTGGGCCGTGATGCAGGCCTGCGTGGTGCGCGGATGCGCAACCGATGGCGTGCTGCCCGGCGGCTTCAAGGTCAGGCGCCGCGCCGCCGACCTGTACCGCCAGCTCTGCGCCAACCCCGAAGCGGCGCTGCGCGACCCGCTGCAGGTGCTCGACTGGGTCAATCTTTACGCACTCGCCGTCAACGAAGAAAACGCCGCCGGCGGCCGGGTCGTGACCGCGCCGACCAACGGCGCGGCCGGCATCGTGCCGGCGGTGCTGCACTACTACACGCGCTTCGTGCCGGCCGCGAGCGATGCCGGCGTGATCGACTTCTTGCTCACCGCCGCCGCGATCGGCATGCTCTACAAGGAAAATGCGTCGATCAGCGGCGCCGAGGTCGGCTGCCAGGGCGAGGTCGGCGTCGCCTGCTCGATGGCCGCCGGCGCGCTGTGCGCGGTGCTGGGCGGCACGCCGGAGCAGGTCGAGAACGCCGCCGAGATCGGCATGGAGCACCACCTGGGCCTGACCTGCGACCCGGTCGGCGGGCTGGTGCAGATCCCGTGCATCGAGCGCAACGCGATCGCGTCGGTGAAGGCGATCAACGCCGCCCGCATGGCGCTGCGCGGCGACGGCACGCACCACGTCAGCCTCGACAAGGTCATCAAGACGATGCGCGAGACCGGCGCCGACATGATGACCAAGTACAAGGAAACGGCCCGCGGCGGGCTGGCGGTGAACATCGTCGAGTGCTGAGCGCGCGCCGGGCTCGTCGCCCGGCCTAAGTCGAACTTAAGTGGTGATTCGCGAAACTCGGACGGCAGCGCCACGCTGCGCCCGACCTCGCGATGAATTCGATCACGACCTCGCTCGCGGCGACCGCCTCGAGCGCGCCGCCTTCTGACACCGTCGCGCCAGCCGGGCGCCGCGCCTGGCTGGCGTGTGCCGCGTTGCTGGGCGCGTGGTTCGCCGCCACCGCATGGCTGCGGCCGCTGGCGATCCCCGACGAAGGCCGCTACGCCGGCGTGGCGTGGGAGATGCTGCGCAGCGGCGAGTGGCTCGTGCCGACGCTCAACGGCCATCCGTTCTTCCACAAGCCCCCGCTGTTCTACTGGATCACGGCGGCGTCGATGGACCTGTTCGGGGTCGGCGTTTGGGCCGCCCGCCTCGCGTCGATCCTGGCCGCCACCGCGGCCGCCGCGGGGCTGTTCGAGTTCGTTCGCCGCTGGGCGGGCTTCCCGCTCGCGCGGCGCGTGACGGTCGTGCTGGCCACGATGCCGTTGTTCTACGGTGGCGCCCAGTACGCGAACCTGGACATGCTGGTCGCCGCCTGCATCGCCGCCGCGATCCTGCTCGGCGCGCACGCGGCGCTGTCGATCGAGGCGGGCCGGCCGCATCGCGCGGCGCTGAGCCTGGCATTCGCGGCGGCCGCGGGCGGGGTGCTGGCCAAGGGGCTGATCGGCGCGGTGCTTCCGATGCTGGTGCTGCTGGGCTGGGGCCTGGCCACCGGCCGCACGCGGTGCCTCGGGCGCCTGCTGCTCTGGGTGCCAGGCTGGCTCGTCTTCGTCGCCATTGCCGCGCCCTGGTTCATCGCGATGCAGCAGCGCTTTCCCGGCTTCGGCCACTACTTCTTCGTCGTGCAGCACCTGCAGCGCTTCGCCTCGGTCGGCTTCAACAACGCGCAACCGCTCTGGTTCTATCCGGTCGTGTTGCTGGGGACGACCTTGCCGTGGTCGCCCTGGCTGCTGACGCGGGGCGGCGTGCGCGCCTGGCTGCGCGGCGAACATGGCGACCTGCGCGCGCTGATGCTGGTCTGGCTCGCGGTCGTCACGGCCTTCTTCTCGCTGCCCGATTCCAAGCTGATCGGCTACATCCTGCCGGCGCTGCCGGCGCTGGCGTTCCTGATCGCCGACGCGATCGGCGCCACGCGCGCGCCGCAGCGCGTGAAGCTCGCGACCTGCGCCGTCGCGGCGACGCTTTGCGTGGCGATCGTGTCGGTCGCACACTTCTACCAGCCCAAGTCGCTGGCGGCCCTGGCCCTGCGCTTGCAGGCCGGCCGCGCGACCGGCGAACCGGTGGTGTTCATCGGCAACTACCACTACGACCTGCCGTTCTACGCGCAGCTCGACGCGCCCGTGTTCGTCGTCGACCGCTGGGCGCCGGCCGAGTTGGCGAAGGACAGCTGGCGTCGCGAGCTCGTCGATGCCGAGCACTTCGCGCCCGCGCCGTCGCAGCACCGCCTGCTTCGATTCGACGAGCTCGACCCGGCGCTGTGCGGTGCAACGTCGGCATGGATCGTCGGCCCGTGGCCGAGCACCGCCGACACGCCTTGGCTCGCCGCGCAGGAACCGGTCTATAGCGACGGCCGGGTCGCGCTGTGGCGGGTGCGCGCCACGGGCCCGGCGGCGCCGGGTTCCGGTGGCTGCTTCGGCGCCAGGTGACTCAGGCCGGCTTCGGGAACACCACGCGCACTTCGAGACCGCGGCCACCGGCACCGGAGTGCAGCGAAACGACGGCGCCATGCTTTTCGGCGATCGCCTTGACGATCGCCAGCCCCAGGCCGCTGCCGGACTCCGCCGTCGCGACCGCCTCGGGGCTGCGGTAGAAGCGGTCGAACACGCGCGCGCGCTCGGTCGCTTCGATGCCCGGCCCGTTGTCGATCACGCGCACGGCGGGCGCGCCGGCCAGCTCGGTCGCGATCACGTCGACCGCACCGCCCGGCCCCGCGTAGTGCAGCGCGTTCTCCACCAGGTTGCTGAGCAGCATGTCGATCTGCGCCTCGTTCGCCTCGACCGCGGCAGCGCGCTGCTCCTCGGCGCCGAGGTCGACGTCGCGGCGCTCCGCCTCGGCGCTCCAGCGCGCCACGACGCCGCGCGCGACGTCACCGAGGCGAACCGGCGCGCGGGCGAAGATCTCGCCGGCGCTCTCGTCGGCGGTGGCGCGCGACAGGTACAGCAACTGCTCGATCAGGCGGCGCGTGCGCGCGATGCCGGCCGCCAACTCCTGCGTGGCCAGCAGACGCTGCGCCGGGTCGCGGCAGCGCTCCAGCAGCTGCACCTGCAGCTGCAAGGCGGTCACCGGCGAGCGTAATTCGTGCGCGGCGTCGGCGACGAAATGGCGCTGCGCCTCGAACGCCGCCGCTAGGCGGACCAGCAAATCGTTCAGCGTGCGCACCATCGGCAGCAGTTCCTTCGGCACACTGTCGACCTCGAGCGGTGCCAGCGACGCCGCGTTGCGCTGGGCCAGCGCGTCGGTCGTCGCGCTCAGTGGCTGCAAGCCGCGCCGCAAGGCCAGTACCAGCATCGCGCCGATCATGCCGATCAGGCCGAGCAGCGGAAACAGCAGCTGCGACGCCGACTCGGCGGCCAGCTCGCGCCGCACCGACACGGGCTGGGCGACCTGCACGACGCGCTCGCCCTGAATCACGGTGAACACGTGCCACCGCGCATCGCGCGCGGTCTGCAGCGACCGGCCGGCGACGAACTCGAAGCGCAGGTCCATCTCGGGCTCCGAGGTAAACAGCAGCGACCCATCCCGGCGCCGTGCGATCGCGACCAGCTTCGACTCGGTGTCTGCCGACGATGCGCGGTGCTCCACCGGCCCGGCCGGCAGTGCGCCTGCGAGGTCGCGGTCGGCGAGCAGCAGCGCGGTCTGGCGCAGGCCGTCGTCGAGCACCTCGTCGATTTCGCCCAGGGTCAGCGCGTAGGCCGCGAACACCAGGATCAGCGCACCGGCGCTAAGCGCGCCCAGCACCCGGACCATCAGGTGGCGGCGGATCGAAGGCTGCCTCATCCGACGATCTTGTAGCCGACGCCACGGACGTTGCGGATCAGCGTCGGGCCGATCTTGCGCCGCAGGTTGTGCAGGTGAACCTCGACCGCGTTGCTGCCCACCTCTTCCCCCCAGCCGTAGATCGACTCCTCGAGCCGCTCGCGCGAGAGCACCGCCCCGGGCCGGCGCAGCAGGGTCTCGAGCAACGCGAACTCCTTCGCGGTCAGGCTCAGTTCGCGCCCGTCCAGCGTCACGGTGCGCCCGACCGGGTCGAGGCTCAGCGCGCCCACGCCCATGACACCCGACGCCGCCCCGGCGTGGCGCCGGATCAGCGCCCGCAGGCGCGCGACCAGTTCGTCGAGATCGAAGGGCTTGAGCAGGTAGTCGTCGGCGCCGGCGTTGAGGCCGGCGATCCGGTCGCTCACCGCGTCGCGCGCGCTGATGATGAGCACCGGGACGCGGTCTTGGCGCGCGCGCAGGCTCTTGAGCAGCGCCATGCCGTCCAGGCGCGGCAGGCCGAGGTCCAGGATCACCGCGTCATAGACGCCGTTGGCCGACGCCGCCTCGCCGCCGGCGCCATCGGTGACCCAGTCGACCGCGAAGCCGGCCTGGCGCAGGCCGCGGCCGGCGGCCCGGCCGATCATGGCATCGTCTTCGATCAGCAGGACACGCATTGTCGAGAGGCGCACGAAGCGCCCGGCATGGAGGTCGACCCAACGCCGCCCGGCGAGCAGGCCTGCGTAGGCGGCGTCCTCGCGCCGCGCGAAGCTGGGCAGGTCGGGCGTCACCGGGGCCTGAGTATGCACAATGCCGTGGGCCGCCAGGGTCGAGCCGCCCTGGAAGCGGCTGGCCGCAGCGCCGATCTGCTGGAACACCTTATGCATGCTGCATCTGCACATTCCCAGGTACGGCAGGAGTCGCCCCATGTTGAACAAGACGAGCACGAAGTTCTCCCACGTCAAACCGGCCGATACCGCCTGGCGCAGCGACGGCCTGCGCGACTTCTTCCTCTACAAGGATCTCGGTGTGGCCGATGCAACGAACGGCGCCGTCATCGCCCATCTGGTGAAGGCGAACATGGCACCGGAAAAGGGCACCGGCTGGCACCGCCATGAGGCGGACTTCCAGATCGTGATCATGACCAGGGGCTGGGCCAAGTTCATGTACGGCGACCAGGTGACGCTGGTCGAGGCTGGCGACTGCGTGCACCAGCGCCCGGGCATCAGTCACTACCTGTTCGACTACTCGCCCGACATGGAATACCTCGAGATCGTCGGCCCGGCCGACTTCAAGTCGATCGACGTGCCGGCGGTGTGCGAGGTGCCGGCGCCCACGCCCTGGTGACTGGAACCCCTCGCCCGACGCGTACATCGGTCGATCCCGCGAGGGGATCCGGGCCGGCTTGGGAGCGGCCCGGCGCCGGCCCGGCGCTTCGTTACCGCGCGGTCAGAAGTCCATGTCCAGTTCTTCGATTTCGTCGGGCTCGAGCCTGGCGGCTGCGACCCACTCCTTCATCTCGGGCATCGCCATGATGGTCTGGCAGTACAGCATGCAGGGCTTGCCGAGCTTCACGTCGTAGGTCAGGAAGCGTGTCACCACCGGCGCGAACATCGCGTCGGCCATGCCGCGCTGCTTGCCGAACAGGAACGGGCCACCATACCTGGCCAGGCAATCGGTCCAGATCTCGACGATGCGGTCGATGTCGGGCTGCGCGCCGGCCCAGACCTTGTGGCCGGGGAACTTGCCCTTCAGGTTCATCGGCAGCGACGAGCGCAGGTTCGCGAAGCCCGAGTTCATCTCGCCGCTGACCGAGCGGCAATGCGCCCGTGCGATGCGATCGTCCGGCATCAGGCTGGCGTTCGGCTTGATCTCGTTCAGGTACTGCGCGATCGCCAGCGTGTTCCAGACCTTCGCGCCGTCGTGCGTCAGGCAGGGCACGCGGATCGACGGCGCGAGCAGCAGCAACTCCTTGCGCGCGTCGGCGTCGTCGGGCGAGACCATCACCTCGCCGAACTCCATGCCCGCGAAGCGCGCCATCAGCCAGCCGCGCAACGACCACGACGAATAGTTCTTGCTGCTCAGCGTCAGCGATGCGGCGGGTTGTCTGGCGACCCTGGCCCTGGCGGCGGGCTTCGCCGCCGCCCTGGGTGCACTCTTGGGCTTGGAAGGGGTCGCGACAATCATGGTGGGCTCTCCGGCGCCGATGGGCTGTCAGCGGGTTGCAAGGGATGTGCCACAGGCTGCAGATCAGCGGCCGGTGGCGCGTTAGTTGCTGTGACACCCCGACGAATCAGAGCCGGAGAACCCATGATGTATCAAGCCTACCAGGCGCAGTCCGATCTGATGTGGCCGCTTCGCACCCTGGCGAAACTGGCGGTGCCGATGCTGCAGGACCGGGGCTTCGGCTTCGCGACACAGCCGTCGACGCGGCAGATCGCGGCGGCCTGCAGGGTGCTCGAACTCGCAGCGATCACTCACAAGCGCCCGCCCTGGCGCATCGACGCGGTGCTGGTGAAGGGCGAGCGCGTGCCGGTCGTCGAAGAGCTCATGCTGACGACACCGTTCGCGAGCCTGCTGCGCTTTCGCAAGCCGGGCGCGCCGGCGCAGCCGAAGGTGCTGGTCGTCGCGCCGATGAGCGGCCACTTCGCGACGCCTCTGCGCGACACCGTGCGCACCGTGCTGCAGGACCACGATGTCTACGTCACCGACTGGCACAACGTGCGCGACGTGCCGCTCGCTGCGGGCCGCTTCGGCCTGGACGAGTACACCGCGCACCTGGTCGACTTCCTCGCCGGGATGGGCCCGAACGCCAACGTGATCGCGGTCTGCCAGCCTTGCGTCGCGGCACTCGCGGCGGTTTCGCTGATGTCCGAGGACCAGCACCCCGCCACGCCCGCGAGCCTGACGCTGATGGCCGGCCCGATCGACTGCCGCATCAGCCCGACCGAGGTCAACAAGCTGGCGACCACCAAGCCGATCGGGTGGTTCGAGAAGAACCTGATCAGCCACGTGCCGTGGCGCCACGGCGGCGGTGGCCGGCGCGTCTACCCGGGCTTCGTCCAGCTGTCGGCGTTCATGAGCATGAACCGGGAGCGGCACGCGAACGCGTTCAAGGAGTACTACCAGCACCTCGTTGACGACGAGTTCGACAAGGCCGAGGTCACGCGCACCTTCTACGAGGAATACCTGGCGGTCGCGGACCTGTCGGCCGAGTTCTATCTCGAAACCGTCGAGCGGGTGTTCCAGACGTATGACCTGCCGCGCGGCGAGCTGATGTTCCGCGGCCGCAAGGTCGACCCGGCCGCGATCCGGCGCACTGCGCTGGTCACGATCGAAGGCGAGCGCGACGACATCTGTGCGGTCGGCCAGACGCTGGCCGCGCAGGACCTCGCCAGCAGCCTGCGCCCCTACCTGCGCACCCATTACGTGCAGCCCAACGTCGGCCACTACGGCGTGTTCAGCGGCAAGCGCTGGCAGAACCACATCTACCCGCTGGTGCGGGATGTGATCCACATCTCGCAGTGAGCTTGTTCAGACGAGGTCCGCGACTTCGCGCAACCGCTTCGCGTTGGCACCGCAATTTCGACGATACGCGGCGCTGATGCGTTCGTCCACCGCGGCGCGATCCCAGAAGACGAGTGCGGCCGCGCAGGCGCTCAGCCACGCCTCGCGCTGCGGAGGCAGCGGCAACGCCGGCTCGAAGCGGCGGGTCGGCAGTTCACCACCGGGCAGCGGCGCGTACAGCATCGGCAGCATGTCGTAGGCCGGCGCGAGTGTCAGGCCATCGTGCGGGACGAAGCTGAGGTTACCGGTGTGCATGTCGGTGTTGGCGATCAGGCGACCGAACCACCACAGCCTGCGGATGCGCTCGACCGCCGTGGCGTCGAGCAGCCCGTTGGCCTGAATGCGCTCAGCAAGGACGGCCCAGTCACTCGTGCCGGCACCGAGCAGCGCAGCGTCGAGCGTCGCGAGGCTGGCCAGCCGGCTGCGGCCGAACAGGCCATGGCGATCGAAGCGCTCGACCTCGAAAAAGGTGCGACCCGCATGTTCGACGATGCGGCTGCGCGCCGCAACGCCGCCGGGCAGGCAGCTGATCGCTTCGAGCGCCAGATGTTCGCAAACCAGCAGATCCGACCAGCGCCGCACCGCCGCCGACCGGTCCGCACCCGAGAACTTGACCAGCACATGCGGGGTCGCGCTGCCATTGCGCTCGCGCAGCGCGGCGAACTTCGGAAACTCGCCGCCCGCGCTCGACCCCGCCACGCCGGCACCGATCGCGTGCTCGGCCAGGCGCGCATAGGCCGCGCCGACCGCGCGGGCGCGCAAGGGCTCGGCCGGCGCCAGCTTCGTGGCCTGCCAGTGCTCGAACGCCCGATTGCCAAGAATCAGGTTGCCGCTCGTGTCCGAGCCGCTGCGGCTCAGCACCCAGGCGATGTCGTCGTCGCCCCACTCCTGCGGATTCACCGAGACGCCCAGCTGCCGGTGCTCGGCACGAGCGAACTGGCGGCCCATGTAGCCCTGCGGCCGCATGTCGTAGAAGGGGTATGGCAGGCCGTCCCACCAGCCGTCGCGCGACGCGCCCGGAACGGGCCAGCCGGTTCCGGCCAGCGGCAGGCAACTGCCCTGCGGGCGAACCAGATCGAGCGCGCTCAGCGGTTCGGCCCGCCCTGCGCTGTCGACCTCGTAGAGCGGCAAGGGCGCGAGCTCGCCCCGCAGATCGCGTCGCAGCGCAAACCGGCTGCGGCGCGCCTTGCCGACGCTGACCACAGCGTCGCCCAGCGCCTGCAGCATCCGGTGCAGCGTCGGGATGCTGACGCCCAGCGGCCCGGCGATATCGGCTGCGCCGACGGCGGCGCGCCGGGCGAGCACAGTCATCAACTGGTCACGTGCGGCTTCGTTTCGGGGGCGCATTCGCCATTATGAAACGATTCTCGAGAAGATAATGTGACGACCTCACCAGCCAAATCGTCTCGATTGACGATGTGTTTTGAAAAGATTCCTGGAAGAATTCTCCGGAATCTTCTCACTCCTTCGCCGCCGGCATGCGCTCCGGCATCGCGCCGCCGACCGCCGGCCTCGCCTCCTGCGAGCCGAAGCGCCGCTTCGCCCACGCGCCGAGCTGATCGACGTAGCTGTACAGCACCGGCACGACGATCAAGGTCAGCAAGGTCGAGGTGATCACGCCGCCGATGATCGCGCGGCCCATCGGCGCCTGGATCTCGCCGCCCTCGTCGAGCGCGAGCGCCATCGGCAGCATGCCGAACACCATCGCGGCGGTCGTCATCATGATCGGGCGCATCCGCACCAGGCCGGCCTGCAGCAGCGATTCGGCAACGTTCAGGCCAGTCTTGCGCACATGATTCGCGTAGTCGACCAGCAGGATCGCGTTCTTCGTCACAAGGCCCATCAGCATCACCAGGCCGATCATCGAGAACAGGTTCAAGGTCGAGCCGGTCAGCAGCAGCGCGAGCATCACGCCGATCAGCGCCAGCGGCAGCGAGGCCATGATCGCGAACGGCTGCAGGAAGCTGCCGAACTGCGACGCCAGCACGATGTAGATGAACACCACCGCCGCTCCGAGCGCCAGCAGCACGCCCTGGAATGCCTCGGCCTGGTCGCGCGACTGGCCGCCCATGTCGAAGCGGTAGCCCGGCGGCAACTGGGTCGCGTCGACCAGCTTCTTCACATCGCTGCTCACGTCGCCGCTCGGCCGCCCGGTCACGCCGGCATAGATCGCCTGGCGACGCTGCAGGTCCTGGCGCTTGATGACCTCGGGATTGATGACCGGCACCACGTCGGCGACGCGCGACAGCGCAATCGGCGTGCCGTCTTTCGCATAGGCGATCGGCAGGTTGTCGAGCTGCGCGATGTTCTCGCGCATCGGCTGCGGCAGACGCAGCTCGACCTCGACCTGCTGGCCGTCGGGTGCGGTCCAGTAGGTCGCGACGTCACCGTTGACGAAGCTGCGCAGGCTCGCCGCGAGCTGCGTCGGCGTCAGGCCGAGCTCGCGCGCCGCGTCCGCCTTGATGCGCACCGCATAGGCCGGCAGGCCCGGCTTGACCGAGGTCTCGAGATCGGTGATGCCCTTGATCTTCGCGATCTTCCCGGTCAGCTTCAGCACTTCGCGGTCGAGCACGGCGGGGTCGGGCCCAAGCAGCGAGATGAAGATCGGCCGCTGGCCGAGCGACACATCGGCGCCGGGAATCGGCGCCAGGCCGGCGCGGATCGCCTCCTCGACCTGCTTCTGGGTGCGCTTGCGCTCGTGCGGCTTGAGCAGTTGGATCGTCAGATCGCCGGTGTTGCGCGAACCGTTGCCGGTGTCGCCGACACTGGTCGAGATCATGCGCACCTCGGGCATCGCGCGCACCACGTCCTCGACCTGGCGCATCTTCTCGCTGCCACGCGTCAGGCTCGTGCCCACCGGCATGCGCACGTTCATGCGGATGTAGCTGTCGTCGGATTCGGGGATGAACTCGGTGCCCACCAGCGGCGCCAGGAAGATCGCGCCGACGAAGCTCGCCAGGCCCACCCACAGCACGATGCCGCGGCCGGTGATCGTCGCGCGCGACGGGCGCAGGCCGCGCCCGGGCACGCGCCGCAGCGTCGGCAGCCACACCCGGTAATGACGCCCCGAGAACACCCAGTGGATCAGCCGCTCGTAGACGGCGTGCATCGTATCGAGCAAGCGGTCGGTGCCGCGCATCAGGTGGCCGATGACCGGCAGCCTGATGAGCTTGTTGGTGGGCGGGTCCTTCCAGATGCTGGACAGCATCGGGTCGAGCGTGAAGCTGACGAACAGGCTCACCAGCACCGCCACCGCCACCGTGATGCCGAACGGGAAGAAGAACTTGCCGATGATGCCCTTCATGAACGCCACCGGCACGAACACCGCGCAGATCGCGAAG
>JANXZN010000340.1 GCA_025355545.1 Rhizobacter sp. | reverse complement strand
CTGCCGATGGTCTGGTACGTGCCGCCGCTGTCGCCGATCAGCGCGGCGGCCAACGCCGGGCACGTGGGCGCGAACGGCGAGATCCCCGACGTGAACCAGCTGCGCATTCCGGTCAAGTACCTGGCCAACCTGCTGACCGCCGGCGACAAAGGCCCGGTGGTGCGCGCGCTCGAACGAATGCTTGCGATGCGCGCCTACCAGCGCGAAAAGCATGTCGATGGGCGCATCAACCAGGCGGTGCTGAAGCAGGTCGGCATCAGCCAGGCCGAGGTCGAGGACATGTACCACGTGATGGCGATCGCCAACTACGAAGACCGCTTCGTGATCCCCTCGACGCACCGCGAATACGCCGAAAACACCTTCAACGTGCGCGGTGGTTGCGGCTTCACGTTCGGCAACGGTTGTTCCGAAGGTACGAGCGAAACCAGCTTGTTCGGCGGCGACAAAAAACGCACCATTCCCATCAAGGCGGAGGTCTGACCATGTTCACATTGAACTCCCCCCGGCCGATGGCCAACAGCCTGCGCGTGCTGGCCGCGTTGCTCGGCTACCCCGACGCGCGGCTGCGCAGCCACCTCGCCGAGATGCGCGACCTGCTGCGTGACGAGGGCGCGTTGTCGCACTCGCGCCGCGTCGAGCTCGACACGCTGATGGACACGCTGCGGCGCGCCGAAGCGCTGGCCGCCGAGTCGAGCTACGTCGAGCTCTTCGATCGGGGCCGCGCGACCTCGCTGCACCTGTTCGAGCATGTGCATGGCGACTCGCGCGACCGCGGCCCGGCGATGATCGACCTCGGGCAGACGTATGAGAAGGCGGGCCTGATCCTGGCCGAAGGCGAGTTGCCCGACTACCTGCCGGCGGTGCTCGAATTCGTCTCGACTCAGCCGCCGCGCGAAGCGAAAGCCTTTCTCGGCGAGATGGCGCACATCTTCAACGCGATCTTCGGTGCGCTGCAGCAGCGCGACAGCGCCTACGCCAGCGTGCTCGGCGCACTGCTTGAGCTGGCTGGCGAAAAAGCGCAGCCGGTCAAACCTGCCGTCGAAGAACCGCTGGACGAAAGCTGGGCCGAGCCAGTGGTGTTCGACGGTTGTTCGTCGAAGGGTCAGGCCAGGCCCGGCCAGGTGCAGCCCATTCACGTCGTTCGCAAGAGCAACGTGGCTTCGGCCGAATCGGGAGCAGCGTCATGAGCGGCGTCTACGGTTTCCTTTTTCAGGTCTACCCCTACGTCTGCTTCACGGTGTTCCTGATGGGCAGCCTGATCCGCTTCGATCAGAACCAGTACAGCTGGAAGAGCGACTCCTCGCAGTTGCTGCGCGCCGGCACCTTGCGCTGGGGCAGCAACCTTTTTCACTTCGGCATCCTGTTCCTGTTCTTCGGCCACCTGATCGGGCTGTTCACGCCGCACAGCGTGTACGGCGTTTTCATGAGCGCGGCGACCAAGCAGACGATGGCCGTCGTGGCGGGCGGCATCGCCGGGGCGTTTTGTTTCGTCGGCCTGTCCTTGTTGTTGTACCGGCGCGTGTTCGACCCGCGCATTCGCCTGACCAGCCACCGCACCGACATCGCGGTGCTCGTGATTCTGTGGGTGCAGCTCGTGATGGGCCTGATCACGCTGCCGTTTTCATGGCAGCACGCCGACGGCAGCGTGATGCTGATCCTCGCGGACTGGGCCCAGCGCATCGTCACGCTGCGGCCGGTCGACGCCAGGCTGCTGAGCGGCCTGCCCTGGCCCTATCTCTTCCATATCGTGTTCGGCATGACGATCTTCCTGCTGTTTCCGTTCAGCCGGCTGGTGCACGTGTGGAGCGGCTTCGCGACCATCGGTTTTCTGTTCCGGCCGCACCAGGTGGTGCGCAGCCGGCGCCTGAACCTGCCGGCCGGCCACAACCAGCCGCGCCGCCCCGGCGCCGGTGTCTGAAGCTTTTGAAGGACAACTTGCCATGCTGATCGAATCCGTCGACTTCAGTGCGTTCGCCGCAAAGCCGATAGCGCCGATCACGCCGGACGCGCCGGTGCCCCGCATCAACGGCGTGTTGTTGAACCCGCTCAAGCAGACCGTCAGCACCGAAGAACTGCGCCAGCGCGCCTGCACCGAACTGTTGCGCCAGGCCGTCATCGCGGCGGGCCTGCTCGATGCCACCGACGCCGCGCCCGGCGACGGCGTGATCAGCGAAGCCGCATCCGAGGCGATAGCCGCCTGGCTGGAGCGCGAGTTGCAACTTCCCGATCCGTCCATTGAAGCCTGCGTGCGCCACCACGCGGCGCACCCGGCCCGCTACCGCAGCGGCGAACGCGTGCGGGTGCGGCACATCCTGTTTGCCGTGACACCCGGGATGGACGTGGTGGCCTTGCGCAACCGCGCCGAGACCTGCCTGCTCGACGTTCGCTGCCACGACGGGAAAGCGCGTGGCAACGCCGGCGATGGCTTTGGCAAGTCGGCGCGAGAGTTGTCGAACTGCCCGAGCGCTGAGCACGCTGGCGAGCTGGGCTGGCTCGGCAGCACCGACTGCGCTCCCGAATTCGCGCGCGAGCTGTTCGGCCATGTCGAGGTCGGCGTGCTGCCGCGCCTGGTGCACAGCCGCTTCGGCTTGCACGTCGTCGAGGTGCTCGAGCGCGAGGGCGGCGTGGCCCAGCCCTTCGAGTCGGTGCGCGGTGCGGTCGCGATGGCACTGCGCCAGCAGACTTATGTGACCGCCCTGCGCCAGTACCTCCAGGTCCTGGCGGGCAATGCCTCGGTCGAAGGCGTGGACCTGGATGCGGCCGGCACACCGCTGGTGCAGTAGCCGCGGCCGGCGCCGCACCCATGGACTTCGCCCACTCCCCTCGCGTCGCACGGCTGCAAGCTCAGGTGCGGCAGTTCCTCGACGACCTGGTGCTGCCGTCGAACCCGCAGTGGCAGCGCTTTGCCGCGGCCGGCGTGTATCCACTGGACGTGGTCGAGCCGCTGAAGCAGCAGGCGCGTTCGCTTGACCTCTGGAACCTGTTCCTGCCGGGGCTGCGCGCGCACGAGCCCGGCACCCGCCTGAGCAATCTCGAGTACGCGCCGCTGGCCGAAATCATGGGGCGCGTGGCCTGGTCCGCCGAGGTCTTCAACTGCAGCGCACCCGACACCGGCAACGTCGAGTTGCTGCACCGCTTCGCGACGCCCGAACAGACCGAGCGCTGGCTGAACCCGCTGCTGGCCGGCGAGATGCGCTCGTGCTTTGCGATGAGCGAGCCGGATGTGGCGTCGTCCGATCCGACCAACATCGCGACCCGCATCCATCGCGAAGGCGAGCACTACGTCGTCAACGGCCGCAAGTGGTTCATCACCGGCGCGGCGCATCCGAACTGCCGGCTCGCGGTCGTGATGGGCTGCAGCTCGGATGAATCCGGGGCGCCGGCGCATGCTCGCCACACGCTGCTGCTGGTGCCGATGGACAGCCCCGGCCTGAGCGTCGTGCGCAACGTGCCGGTGATGCAGCAACAAGCCATCGACGGCCATTGCGAGTTGCTGTTTCGCGATGTGCGCGTGCCAGTCGCGAACCGCCTCGGCGCGGAAGGGGCCGGCTTCGCGCTTGCCCAGGCGCGGCTCGGCCCCGGGCGCGTGCACCACTGCATGCGCAGCATCGGCCAGTGCGAGCTGGCGCTCGAACTGATGAGTGCGCGCGCCCTCGAGCGGCGCGCTTTCGGCCGGGCACTCGGCGATTTCGCGAACGTGCAGGACTGGATCGCCCACAGCCGGGTCGAGATCGACCAGGCGCGCCTGCTGGTGCTGCGCGCCGCATGGCGAATGGACACGCAGGGCAATGCCGCGGCGCGCATCGACGTGGCCGCGATCAAGCTCGTGGCCGCCCAACTCCAGACCCGGGTCCTCGACCGGGCCATGCAGGTCTTCGGTGCGATGGGCCTGACACCCGACACCCCGCTCGCGCAGTTGTGGAGCTGGGGCCGCGCGATGCGCTTTCTCGACGGACCCGACGAAGTCCACCTGCGCACGATCGCGCGCGCCGAACTCGCGCGAGCGAAGGCCGAAGCCGGATCGACCAGCGCCTACCTGCAGCGCTGGATGCCGCCGCATCCGGAGGACGTGGGCGCCTGAGCCGCGCATGAACGGCATTTGAGCGGTCCTTGACCTTCGTCAAAACCACGCTCTCGGCCAGCCGCTACGGTGCGCGAGTTGCCACCCATGCGGCGCGCTCGTGCCTTGCCGCGGCCCGGATGATGATCACTGCCACCGACTCCGCAGCCGACGCCGCCGCCACGCCCGACGACCTGATGGCGCTGCTGCGCGCCAGTGGCCTCGCGCCGCTGCGCCTGGGCGGCCGCACGCTGCTGCCGATCGTGCAAGGCGGCATGGGGGTGGGCGTGTCGGCGCACCGGCTGGCCGGCAGCGTGGCCGCGCTGGGGGCGATGGGCACGATCTCGTCGGTCGATCTGCGCCGCCACCACCCCGACCTGATGCAACGCACCAACGACCTGCCACCCGGCAAGGCCGCCACCCAGGCCGCCAAGCTGGCCATCAACGAAGCCAACATAGAAGCGCTGGCGCGCGAGATCCGCGCCGCGCGTGAGATCGCCGGCGGGCGCGGGTTGCTCGCCATCAACGTGATGCGCGCGGTGAGCGAATACGGCCCGTCGGTGACACGCGCGCTCGAGTGCGGAATCGATGCGGTGGTGGTCGGCGCCGGCTTGCCCCTCGACCTGCCCGAGCTGGCGCGGGACCACCCCGGCGCGCTGCTGGTGCCGATCCTCTCCGACGCGCGTGGCGTGCAGCTGCTGGTGCGCAAGTGGGAGCGCAAGAAGCGCCTGCCCGATGCGATCGTGATCGAACATCCGCGCCTGGCTGGCGGCCACCTCGGCGCCGCGAAAATCGCCGACCTGAACGACCCGCGCTTCGAGTTCGAGAACGTGATCCCGCAATCGCTCGCGTTCCTGCGCGCGGCGGGCATCGAAATCCCGCTGATTGCCGCCGGCGGCATCCGCTGTTTCGAGGACATCGCCCGCGTGCAGGCGCTGGGTGCGGCCGCGGTGCAGCTCGGCACGCCCTTCGCCGTCACGCAGGAATGCGACGCGCACGCCAATTTCAAGCGCGTGCTGGCGCAGGCACGCGACACAGACTTGGTCGAGTTCATCAGCGTGGCCGGGCTGCCGGCGCGCGCCGTTGCCACCCCTTGGCTGGTCAACTATCTCAAGGCCGAGCCGAAGCTGCAACGCGCGGCGCACGTCAAGCCGCGCTGCACGCTCGCCTTCGACTGCCTGGCCCAATGCGGGCTGCGCGACGGCTTGCCCGGCTGGGGCCAGTTCTGCATCGACACCCAGCTGGCCGCGGCCTTGCGCGGCGACGTGAAGAAGGGTTTGTTCTTCCGCGGTGTCGGCGCCTTGCCGTTCGGCGACCAGATCCGCGGCGTGCGCGAATTGATGATGCGCCTGTTGACCCAGCGCGACGCCGTGACGGCGTGACCGAACGCCGCGGGCCCGGCCATCGCGGCGGCTGCACACTCGCGCGATGGACTACCTGACGATCCGCGCCATCCACGTCGCCTGCGCGGGCATCAGCATCGGCCTGTTCGCCGCGCGCGGCACGATGCAGCTGGCGGCCATCGACTGGCGGCGCTGGCGCTGGCTGCGCATCGTGCCGCACGTCAACGACACGCTGCTGCTCGGTGCCGCGATCACGCTCGCGCTGATGAGTGGCCAGTACCCGCTGGTGCAGCCGTGGCTCACCGCCAAGGTGGTCGCGCTGTGTTTTTACGTGGCGCTCGGCAGCGTCGCGCTGCGCCGCGGCGTCTCGGCGCGGGTGCGCGGCCTCGCCTTCGCGGCGGCGCTGGCCAGCGTGAGCTACATCGTCGGTGTGGCGCTCACACGCTCGGTCGCGCTCGGGTTGCCATGACGCTCGCTGGCATCCGTGGGCTCGGCGGGTTCGGTGATGCGGTGTGCAACAAGATCGTCACCAGCAGCGAAGCGTCCGTCACGGCGCGCACCGCGTGATGATGTCGAGCGAAGGGGCACGATCCACCCCATGGACTTCATGGACGCTGATTCAGGTCAATGATCGCCGATCGCGGAAGGTCTAACTTGCGCTTTCCCATTCAAGGAGTTTCACGCATGCGCCCGCCCGAACACTCGGCATTGCACAGTTTGCAAAACCTGCCCGCTCAGGACATCAGCGAAGAAGTGCTGCTGGAGAAGTACGCAAAAGGCGACGAACGGTCCATCGAAGCCCTGCACCAGCGCGTCGCGCGTGCGCTGGCGCAGGCCGAGCCCACGGCCGAGCGCGCCCACTGGGAAGCGCGTTTTGCGCAAGCCCTGCGGGACGGTTTCGTGCCAGCCGGGCGCATCCAGTCGGCCGCGGGCACCGGGTTGTCGGCCACCCTGATCAACTGTTTCGTGCAGCCGGTGGGCGACTCGATTTCACACGCCGAGGACGGCCACCCCGGCATCTATACGGCGCTGACCGAAGCGGCCGAGACGATGCGCCGCGGCGGCGGCGTCGGCTACGACTTCTCGCGCATTCGCCCGCGCGGGGCGTGGGTCGGCAGCACCCAGAGCAGCGCCTCCGGCCCGGTCAGCTACATGCGGGTGTTCGACCGTTCGTGCGAGACGGTCGAGTCGGCCGGCGCGCGGCGCGGTGCCCAGATGGGCGTGCTGCGCTGCGACCACCCCGACATCGAGGAATTCATCCATGCGAAGGACGCGGGCGACCTGAAGAACTTCAACCTGTCGGTCGGCGTGACGGATGCGTTCATGGACGCCGTGCAGGGCGACGCCGAGGTCGAACTGATTCACCATGCCGAGCCAGGACCGGCGCAGAAGGCGGCCGGCGCGTATCAACACACTGACCAGGGCAACCCACGGCACGCACAAATCGGCGCCGGCTCATGGGTGTATCGCAAGCGGCGGGCGCGCGACCTGTGGGACCAGATCATGCGGTCGACCTACGACCATGCCGAGCCCGGAGTGCTGTTTCTCGACCCCATCAACCGCGACAACAACCTGTCGTACTGCGAGAGCATCACCGCGACCAACCCGTGTGCCGAACAGCCGCTGCCGCCGTACGGCTGCTGCTGCCTCGGCTCGATCGACCTGACGCGCTTCGTGCACGAGCCCTTCGCGGCCAGCGCGCGCTTCGACGAGGCGGCCTTCGTGGGGGTCGCGCAGGTGGCCGTTCGCATGCTCGACAACGTGCTCGACGTGACCGTTTGGCCGCTCGCGCAGCAGCAAGAAGAAGCCCGCGCCAAGCGCCGCATCGGTCTGGGCTTCACCGGCCTGGGCGATGCGCTGGTGATGCTGAACCTGCGCTACGACACCGAGCCTGCACGCGCGATGGCGCGGCGCATGGCCGAGCTGATGCGCGACGCGGCCTACGAAGCATCGGTCGAGCTGGCGCGCGAGCGCGGTGCCTTCCCGCTCTTCAACGCCGATCTGTTCCTGACCGGCACGACCTTCGCATCGCGCCTGCCGCAAGCCCTGCGCGACCGCATCCGCACGCACGGCTTGCGCAACTCGCATCTGCTGTCGATCGCGCCCACCGGCACGATCAGCCTGGCGTTCGCCGACAACGCCAGCAACGGCATCGAGCCGGCCTTCAGCTGGAACTACACGCGCAAGAAGCGCATGCCCGACGGCAGCTTCAAGGAGTACGCGGTCGAAGACCATGCCTGGCGGCTGTATCGGCATCTGATGGGCGACACGGCGCCGCTCACCCCGGCATTCGTCACCGCGCTCGAGATGAGCGCGCAGGCCCACATGGCGATGGTCGCGGCGGTCGCGCCGTGCATCGACACCGCGATCTCGAAGACCGTCAACGTTCCCGTCGACTACCCGTATGCCGACTTCCAGCACCTCTATTTCGAGGCCTGGGAGTCGGGCCTCAAAGGCCTGGCCACCTACCGGCCGAACAGCGTGCTCGGCTCGGTGCTGAGCGTGGCCCCGGCCGGCGGCTCGGCGCCTGCCGCGCCGTTGCAGATCGACGTGATGAACCGGCGCCTTGCGCTCAAGCGCCTGCCCGCGCCGGTACTCGCGTCGCTGCGCTGGCCGGGTCGACCGGAGTTGCCGTCGGGCAACCCGGCGTGGACGTTCATGGTGCATCACCCGTTCGGCGATTTCGCGCTGTTCGTCGGCGAACTCGCGGCGGCCGAAGGCGGGCCACCGCAGCCGTTCGAGGTCTGGGTCAACGGTGTCGAACAGCCGCGCGGTCTGGGTGCGCTGGCCAAGACCTTGTCGATGGACCTGCGCGCCAACGATCCGGCCTGGCTGCAGCTCAAACTCGACGCGCTCGCCACCGTGGCCGAGGAGCGCGCGTTCGAGATGCCGTTCCCGCCGCACGGCGAGCGCCGGCTGTTCCCGGGGGTGGTGGCGGCCACCGCGGCGGTGATTCGCTGGCGCTGCGAGCAACTCAAGGCGTTGCCGCGCCTGGGCCACAGCGGCCCGACGCCGGTGATGGACGCGATGTTCAGCGTCGACGAGCCGCACACCGGGCCGTCGGGCACGCTCGCCTGGGCCGTCGACATCGACAACCCGGCCACCGGCGAGGCGTTCACGCTGACGCTGAAGGAGGTCACGCTGCCGGGGCCGGACGGCGCCGCCGTGGCGCGCCAGGGTTTCGAGGCGAGCGCGTCCATCACGCGGCCGTGTGCCGTCGGCTTCTCCGGCAACTACCCGCGCGCGCTCGACGGGCTCGCGCGTTTGCTGTCGCTCGACATGCGCGTGATCGACCCGGCCTGGATCGGCATGAAACTGCGCAAGCTGCTCAACTACGCCGAGCCGCTCGGCCACTTCATGGCCCCGGTGCCCGGCCTGCCCCACGGCGAGCGCCGCCAGCAGACCTGGCCGTCGACGGTGGCCTACCTCGCGCGGCTCATCATCCACCGCTACGCGATGCTCGGCGTGCTCGACGAAGAAGGCTTCCCGCTGCGCGCCATGGGCGTGCTCGAGTCGTCGAACGACCCGAACGAGCATGGACGCGTATTGGCCGGCAAGGTCTGCCTCGAATGCGGCAACGCAACCGTCATTCACCGCGACGGTTGCGACTTCTGCACCGCCTGCGGCGATGTCGGGCAGTGCGGCTGACGCGCCGCCTCCCGAGCAAGCTCTGCGTGTGCGTGACAAGGCCTCTTGCAGTACCGGAGAGTTGACGGCTTTGAAACTTGGGCGACAGCAGCTTCAGGTCGTGCTGCGATGGCCGCACTGCTGAAGACAGGACTTCAAACCCCGTCCAACGGCGAATGACGGCTATGAGGCACCTGTCTCGAAGGCTCTTGTCGGCCAACTTCGGTCGCTGAGCGAACGACCCGTGACATGGTGCTTGGAAGCGCTTGACATGTCGGTCCGGAAGCGCTCAGATGCGGCCTGATCACCTGCGATTCAGCCGTTGCGCCGCAGCGACCCAGGCGACCGTGATCACATCGACCCGAGGAGATGATCATGTTAGAGACCTTGCGTCCCGATCCGACCTTTCATCCCTCGCCGCGCCTAGCGATGCAGGCCCCGGCCGAGCGCATCGCCTACACCGTGCTGCTCTCGCCCGGCGGCGCGCGCCCCGATGCGCTGGCGGTGGTCGACGTCGACCCGAAATCGAATACCTATGGCTCGGTGCTGCATCGCCTCGACATGCCCAACCGCGGCGACGAGTTCCACCACTTCGGCTGGAACGCCTGCTCGTCGGCGCTGTCGCCCATGTCGGGCCACCCCTTTCTGCAGCGCCGCTACCTGATCATCCCGGGCATCCGCTCGTCGCGCATCTACGTCGTCGACACCCAGCCGGACCCGAGGAAACCGACGATCGCCAAGGTCATCGAGCCGGAAGAGGTTTTCCGCAAGACCGGCTACTCGCGCCCGCACACCATCCACTGCGGTCCCGAAGGCATCTACATCAGCACGCTCGGTGGCGCAGGCGCCGACGGCACGCAGGGCCCGCCGGGCGTCTTCATCATGGACTGCGAGAGCTTCGACATTCGCGGCCAGTGGGAGATCGACCGCGGCCCGCAAAAGCTGCACTACGACTTCTGGTGGAACCTGCCGCGCGACTACATGGTGTCGAGCGAATGGGGGTTGCCGCCGCAGTTCGAGAACGGCATCGTCGCCGAAGACCTGCTCGCCAACAAGTACGGCCACGCGATTCACTTCTGGGATCTGCGCGGGCGCAGGCACGTACAGACGATCGACCTCGGTGCGAACCACCAGATGGCGCTCGAGATCCGCCCGGCGCACGATCCGACGCGCGAATACGGCTTCCTCGGCGTCGTCGTCGACACGACCAATCTCGAAGGCTCGATTTGGACTTGGTACCGCGAAGGTGGCCGCTTCCACGCGAAGAAGACGGCGGTGATCCCGCCCGAGCCCGCGGACCCCTCGGTGCTGCCGCCGTTGTTGAAGGGCTTCGGCGCGGTGCCGCCGCTGATCTCCGACATCGACCTCTCGCTCGACGATCGGTTCCTCTACGTCGCGTGCTGGGGCACGGGCGAGCTGAAGCAATACGACGTCACGGACCCGATGCAGCCGAAGCAGTCGGGCAGCGTTCGCATCGGCGGAATTGCAAAGCACACCCCGCACCCGAACGGCAAACCCTTCGGCGGCGGCCCGCAAATGACCGAGATCAGCCGCGACGGCGAGCGCGTGTATTTCACGAATTCGCTCTACAGCACCTGGGATTCGCAGTTCTATCCCGACGGCGTTCCCGGCGTGCAAGTGATGTGCCGGGTCGGCGCGGGCGGCGGCATCACGCTCGATCCCGATTTCCACGTCGACTTCGGTCCGGAGTTCGGCGCGCACCAGATCCGCCTCGAGGGCGGCGACTGCTCGACCGATTCGTTCTGCTATCCGTCGGCATGAAGGGCTGAGGCAACTCAGCCGAGGGCCGCGCGGTGAGCGCCGAAGGCCACGCGGCGCTATGGTTCACGGTCGTCGCGTTCGGCGTCTACCACGGCCTGAACCCGGCGATGGGCTGGCCGCTGGCCGTCGCCAACGGCCTCGCGGCGCGGCGCGGCGGCGCCGTGTTCGCGACACTCATGCCTTTGGGCGCGGGCCATCTGCTGGCGATGGCCGTCGCGGTGCTGCCGTTCGCGCTGCTCAGCGAAGTCCTGCAGCACAGCCGGGCCATCCGCATCGGCGCCGGCGCGCTGGTGCTGCTGTTCGGCCTTTACAAGCTCGCCGTCCGCCGCCATCCGCGCTATCTGGCTCGGATCCGGCCGACGCAACTCGCGTGGTGGTCGTTCGTGATGGCGACGGCGCACGGTGCCGGGCTGATGCTGGTGCCGGTCGCGCTCGGCCTGTGCGCGACGGCCCAGACCGATCCGAGCGGTGTGTCAGGGCATGCGGCGCTCGAGACGCTGTTGCGATCGGGCCTCGTCATCGCGATCGGCGTCACGCTCGTGCATACGCTGGCGATGCTCGTCTCCGGCGTCGCCATCGCCTGGGTCGTGTACCGCTGGCTCGGGCTGCAATTCCTCCGGCGCGCCTGGTTCAACCTCGACTTGCTGTGGGGCGCAAGCCTGGTCGTCGCCGGCGGCGTCAGCAGCGCGATGGCGCTGTGGGCGCAGCCGCACTGAGCGGCGCAGCGCTTCACTTCAGCAGAAGGGCAAAGATCAATCGACCGGCACGGCGGTAACGCTGTTCGCCGTCTGCCGCCCGTGGAAAAGTACTCGGTGTCCATTTACGCCATGGAAGAACACGTGTCCATCGAACCGGGAAAACGCCTCGACCAATGTCGGCAGCGGAATCGGTGATTGGGTGTCCGCTTTCAGTCCTGAAGAAAAGACCGCTCCGGGTCGGGTGCGGGTACTGGACTGTCCTGGGAGCGCTGGTTCAGCCCAACGGCGGCCAAGCGTACTTCGGCGCGCCCGCGCCGGCCAGCGCTTCGAGCACCGAGCCGACGCCGCTCGAGGCAGGCAAGGCGCTCAGGATTTTCTTGAACAGGGGTTGGTAGGCCGCCACCGCGTCATGGCCTGCGAGCGGGTCGCAGTTGGTCAGGAACGCCTGGTCGAGTGCCGTCCAATCGCCGGCGCCGAGCACGGCTTCGGCGAGCGGCAGCACCTCGGTTTCCTCGATGTGCATGTGCTCAATGTAGAAGCGCACGTACAAATGCATCGCCGTCTCGAAAGTCGCGCGACGCGGTTCGCCCTGGTCGGTCTCGCCCATCATCTCGAAGCCGAGCAGGGCGTGTTCCAGCCCGCGGATCGCATGCTCGCCGCGTGCGTGGTCGCGGTCGAGCCGGTCGAGCACGGCGTCGCTGTGCGCGCCGTGCCCGCGCAGCTTCGGGAAAAGCAGGCGGCTTTCCTTCGGGTGGTGGAGCTTCTCGGGGAACTCGTCGACGTAGAACAACATGGCACGCAACGCACCGAAGTCGGGCAGCGTGCCACGCCGCCGGTGCTGGCCGAGCAGCAGCAGGATCGAGCGCAGCATCGCCGACAGCGCCCGGTGTTCATGAAGAATGATGGTCAGGCTGGCGTGCGTCACGGTCCGTCTCCTGCATGAGCTGACTCGCACAGCGTCGTCCGATTGCAGACAGCGTGGCTTGATGTAGATCAACTCTTCGCGATGCCTTTGTTCCTAGCATGGGTGCATCCGAAATACACCTTTTGCCCCGCCCTCTTGCATCGAACGGACCGCTGTTCCATCGCGCGCATCTGTTGCGTGCGTCTCGCATCGAAGGAGCCGGTCGCCCAGCGCGCTCGAGGCACCCACACCATGGACACTTCGTCGAACTCCGCGCCAGTGGCTTCACCCTTCCCGTACGACGGGCCGGCCGAGTTGCGGCAGCCCGTCGTCGACGCCTTGACACGCGTGGTCGATCCCGAGGTCGCGCTGTCCATCGTCGACCTGGGTTTGATCTATGGGGTGACGATCGAGGCCGGCAACGCGCAGGTGCGAATGACGATGACCTCGGCCGCCTGCCCCGTCGCCGACCTGATCGTCGAGGAGGTCGAAAGCGAACTGGATCGTGTGCTGCCCGCCAGCTACACGATCGACGTCGAGCTGTGCTGGCAACCGCCATGGACGCCTGACAAACTGAGCGTGCGCGCCAAGCGCTTCATGCAGTGGTGAACCTGCCGGATCTCAGCACGACCCGACGATCGCGCGCTGCCGCCCCGGTGCGTTCGCTGGCGGCAGCCGTCGGCAAGCCTTTGATGCTGATGCTCGTCGCCGTTTCGCTGCTCGCGGCGGTGGCGGGCGGCCTGCTTCGGGCCGGTGTCGAGTGGTCGGGGCTGCCCGACAGCATCGTGTTCGGTCAGGCGGCGGTGGCGCACGCGGCGCTGATGCTGTCGGGCTTTCTGGGCACGCTGATCGCGATCGAACGCGCGCTGGCCATCAAGCGGCGCTGGGCCTTCATCGCGCCTTTCGCCTCGGGCATCGCCAGCCTCTTCATGCTGGCGGGGTACACCGGTGTGGCCACCGGGCTCGGTGTGCTGGCTGCCTTGGTTTTCGTCGGCGTCAACGTCGTCGTGGTGATGCGCCAGCCTGCCGCCCACACGACGCTGCTGCTGGTGGGCGCGGCGGCATGGCTCGTCGGCAACCTGATGTTCGCGACCGGCCAGAGCGGCGCCGCCACCTTGCCGTGGTGGTTCGCTTTTCTGGTGCTGACCATCGCCGCCGAACGCCTTGAAATGACGCGGCTGATGCGGCGCCACCCAGCGGCCCGCCCGTCACTGCATGCGATCCTGTTCGCGCTGCTGGTGGGTGCCGCGCTGTCGGCCCCTGCGCCCAGGCTGGGCGGCGTGATCTACGGCGTGGCCCTCGGCGCGCTGGCCGCGTGGCTCGGCGTGTTCGACATTGCCCGCCGCACGGCGCTGGCGCACGGGCTCAGCCGCTACATGGCGGTGTGCCTTCTCGGCGGCTACGCGTGGCTCGGCGTGGCCGGTGTGGCGTGGCTGTGCATGGCGATCGGTTTGCCGGCACGTGACCTGGCATTGCATGCCCTCGGGCTCGGTTTCATCGTCAGCATGATGATGGGCCATGCACCCGTCATCCTGCCCGCGGTGGCGCGCATCAAGCTCCACTTCACTGCCTGGTTCTATGCTCCGCTGGTGCTGTTGCACGCATCGCTGCTGGTTCGGCTCGGCGCTGGCTTCGCGAGCCCGGAACTGCGCTCCACCGGCGCCGTTCTCAACGCCGTGGCGCTGGCGCTCTTCGCCGTCACCGTCGTGGCCTCGGCTTTTCTCTGGCGTGTACGACAGGGTGCATCCCTGCCCATCAAGCCGATGTGATGATGAAGTTCATTCCGATTGAAGAGCCGCTGCGACCGGCGGTCGAATCCACGGGCTTCGCGCTTTGGCAGCTCGGCTTTCGCCCCTTCTTTCTGCTCGCCAGCGTGTTCGCGGCCTTGTCGATCGGCTTGTGGGCCGTGCAGTTCGCAGGCTGGCTTCCCCGCCCTTACCTGTCGGGCCCGCTGTGGCATGCGCATGAAATGCTGTTCGGTTTCACGCTCGCCGTGATGGTGGGTTTTCTGCTCACCGCCGGGCGCAACTGGTCGAACCGGCCCACGCCGACCGGCCTGCCGCTGGCGGCGTTGGCGCTTCTGTGGGTGGCGGGCCGCGTGCTCGTACTCACGCCGTTCGGTTGGGCCGCGGCCATCGTCGACGCGGCTTTTCCGCTCGCGGCCGCGGCCGCACTCGGCGTAGCGTTCTGGGCCGCGCGCAATCGGCGCAATTATTTCTTCGTCGGCTTGCTGGTGCTGATGAGCGCGGCCGATCTGGGCGTGCACTTGTCGCAGCTCGGCGTGTTGGACTTGCCGGCATGGCTGGGCGTTCAGATCGCGCTGGACATGGTGCTGTTCATCATGGCGGTGATGGCCGGGCGCGTGATTCCGATGTTCACCAACAACGGTGTGCCGGGTGCGGGCGCGGTGCGCCACGCGATGCTCGACAAATCCGCGCTCGCTTCGGTGCTGGTGCTGCTGGCGGCCGATCTCCTGCGTTTGCACGGCATCGCGCTGGCCGCCATCGCACTCTTCTGCGCGGGCGCCCATGCCCTGCGCTGGGCCTTCTGGAAACCATGGACCACCTGGCGCACGCCGCTGGTCTGGGTGCTGCATGCGGCGTACGCGTGGATCCCGCTTCACCTGGCACTGCGGGCCGCATCGGAACTCGGCTGGATCAGCGGCTCGGTCGCCACGCATGCGCTGACGGTCGGCGCGGTCGGCGGGCTCGTCATCGGCATGATGACGCGCACCGCGCGCGGCCACACGGCCCGGCCGATGCGAGCGGACCGCTTCGACATCGCGTGTTATGCGCTGGTTCTGACGGCGGCCCTGGTGCGCGTGGGCTTGCCGCTCGTGGCGCCGGCGTGGGCCCTGCACGCCGTCATCTGCTCCGCCGCGCTCTGGTCGGCCGGCTTCGGGCTCTTCGCGCTGCGTTACTGGCCCGTTTTGACTCGCCCTCGGCTGGACGGCAAGCCGGGTTGACGCACCCCACCGACGCTGCGCCGCAGCACACCGCAGGGCGGATATCAAGTCGGCGTCGGTATCCCGACCATCGGGTCGTGCTTGAGAAAGTACTGGCGCGCGAGCGCGACGAGCTGGTTCTCGCTCGGATGATCGACGACTTCGTAAGCGGCGATGCGCGCGGCGGTCTGTGGCCGATGCTTGTCGGCGTAGTGGCGAAAGTCGGCGATCGCGGTGTGCGAGCCGGTCACAAGCACCTCACTGACGCCGTCGAGCGCATCGCAGACCTCGCCGAAGAACTCGTGCTCCGACCGCACGGCGCTGCCATGCTGCGCGGTGTGGTGCGTGTGCGCCCGGACCTTGTCGGCCCGCACATGCTCGGCGTCGAACTGCAGCACCTGGGCAGACTGGTGGTCGGTCCAGACCACGGCATGGAACAGGGTCATGTCAAAACTTCCTTTCGTGAATGGAGTCAGGGTCATGTCTTTTGCCATGATGATCAGCCCGGAACCAGCCGACGACCATGACGCAGGTCAAGGCAGACCCTTTCCAGCGATCCCGCTCACGTTGTCACGCTGTCGCCGCCGCGAGCGCCGACGCAAGGCCTTCACCGTCATAGGGTTTGAGAAGCAACACCGGCGTGATGCCGTCGCCGATGACATGGGGGGCGAGGGCGCTTCCGGTGGCGAACACGATCCTCAAGTCGGGCTGGGCAGCCCGTGCTTCGGCCGCGAAAACGTCACCCGAGGTATCAGGCAGGCCCAGGTCCGTGACGAGCACGTCGATTCGCGTTCCTTGCAAGACCACCATCGCCTCTTCGGCATTGCGGGCGTCGACCACGGCGTGGCCGAGATCCTGCAACAGCTCAGTGGTGCTGGACCGAATCCGGTCGTTGTGTTCAACCAGCAAGACGGTGAGACTGCCCGCATTTCCCGAGCCCGCGGACGCAGCCTCGGAGGGCTCTGTCGGAACCGCGGGTGCGTGACCCCGCAGCGCCTGATTGGCCAACACATGCCGGACCCTGCGCGCGAGTGCCTCCCGCGTGTACGGCTTGGGCAACAGCTCGACGCCCACCTCCAGGCGATCGCCATACGTGATGACGTTCTGGGTGTAGCCGGAAGTGAAAAGCACCGCGATGCCCGGCAGGCGTTCCCGGGCGATCCGGGCCAGCTCGAGGCTCTTCAGCCTGCCCGGCATCACCACGTCGGTGAACAGAAGGTCGATGGCCATGCCGCTTTCGATCACGGTCAAGGCGCTCGCGGCGTCTTTCGCTTTCAGCACGCGGTAGCCGAGTTCGCCGAGCAGCTCGACCACCGTCGCGCGAACCCCTTCGTCGTCTTCCGCGACCAGGATCGTCTCGGTCCCTCCAACCACGGGCCCGGTATCCGCGACAACCATGACGTCCTCGCCTTGCTCGGCACGCGGCAGGTAAAGCTTCATCGTCGTGCCCTGGCCGACGACGCTGTGAATCTCGACATGCCCGCCCGACTGCTTGACGAAGCCGTAGACCATCGACAGGCCGAGCCCCGTACCACTGCCGACGGGCTTGGTGGAAAAGAAGGGCTCGAAGACCTGCGCCATCACCTCGGGCGTCATGCCGGCGCCGGTGTCGCTGACCGCCAGCATCACGTAGTCGCCGGGCAGCACCTCGGCGTGGCGTCGCGCATAGGCCGCGTCGAGCGATACGTTCGTGACCGCCATCGTCAGCCTGCCATTCCCTCGCATCGCGTCGCGGCCGTTGATGGCCAGGTTCAGCACGGCGCTCTCGATCTGTGTCGGGTCGACCAGCGTGTTCCACAGCCCGTCCGAGACAACGGTTTCGATGTCGATGGCCTCGCCGATGGCGCGGCGCACCATGTCTTCCATGCCGTGGACAAAGCGGCCGACGTTGACCACTTTCGGCTCCAGCGCCTGGCGCCGACTGAAGGCCAGAAGTTGCCCCGCGAGCTTGGCTCCGCGCCGCACCGCATCCTCCGCGCTGGCCAGCCGGCGCTCGATTTTTTCGTTTCCGGCGGCGTGCTTTGCCATCAGCTGCAGGTTGGCGGAGATGACCTGCAAAAGGTTGTTGAAATCGTGGGCAACGCCGCCGGTGAGTTGCCCCACCGCTTCCATTTTTTGCGACTGTCGCAACTGCTCCTGCGCGGCATGAAGGTCGGCCGCGGCTTGCTTCTCGGCCGTGACATTGCGTCCGCTCGCATAAATCACCGAATTTTCGGGCGCCGAAATCCATGAAATCCACTGGTAGCTGCCGTCCTTGTGGAGGTTGCGACATTCGTACGTCGGCAACAATCCAGCGGCGGCTTTTTCGAGCACGGCACCGTGCTGCGGCTTGTCTTCAGGATGGCTGAAGTCGAGAAGGCCGCGGCCCACCACTTCGTCCGGATGCCAGCCGAGCAGCGCCGTCCAGGCCTCGTTCGCAGCGACAATGATGCCGTCGGCACCGACGATCGCTTGCAAGTCCCTCGAGTTCTTCCACGCTTGATCGCGCTCACGGGTTTGTTCTTCGACGCGCGCCTCCAGCGTCACGTTCAGGTCAGCCAGTGCTTCGCGAGCCGCGTGTTCATCGTCGATGTCGGTGGAGGTGCCGACCCAGCGCACGATCTGGCCATCGGGCTCGCGCACGGCTTCGGCCCGGGCGATGTGCCAGCGGTACGCGCCGTCGCTGCGGCGAATCCTCAACTCCGATACGAATGCTTCGCCGGACGACAGCGCTGCCGCCCAACGCTCGAAATTCGGCGTCACGTCGTCGGGATGGAGCGTGGCGGCCCAGCCCTCGCCATGCAGACCTCCGTCGGCTTGACCCGCGTACGCGTAGGTCCGGTCATTGAACCAGTCGAGTTGCCCATCCGGTTGCGCAGTCCAGACATGGTGCGGGATCGATTCGGCCAGGGTCCGGAACTGCGACTCGCTGGTTCGCAGCGTCTGCTCGGCGAGCACGCGGCGGGTCACGTCCTCGAACACACCCACCAGGCGTACCGCCTGTCCCTCGGAGACAGGAACCGCGTCGCTGACGCTTTTCACCCATCGGACCGCGCCACTGGGCAAGACGATCCGGTAGCTGGTCTCCAAGCGAGAGGCCTCGCGCGCCGAGGTCGCGGCCTGGTCGCGGATTCGTTGCACGTCCTGCGGATGAATCCGGTTGAACAAGTCTTCGGCTTGCGTGCCTTCGGTGGAACCAAAGCCGAAGATCTCTCGCCCGCGCTCGGACAGGTCGACCGCGTTCGAGCCCGTGTCCCACTCGAACATGCCCAACGAGGTGATCGCGACCGCGGCAAGCAGGCGCTTCTCGCTGACGCGCAACTCGGTCTCCGCCCAGGCGCGTTCCAGTGCATGCCAGGCGCGCGCGGCAACGTCTTCGATCAGCGCCACTTCGCCCGGCGACCAGTCGCGCGCGGCGCGACAGTTGACGTACAGCGCGCCTGCGAACCGTCCGTCGCGAAGCAGCGGCACCGCCACCAACGAGCGGATCGAAAGGGCCTCCCAGTTCGCCGGGTTGTTGCCGGTGTCGGTCGCGACGTCGTCGCAAACGACGGTCAGCCCCTGGCGCATCCGCGAAATGTTGTCGGCGCCGAAATACGCCAACGCAAATGTGCCGAAAATCGGCTCGACACCGTCGGCATAGCCGCCGCGGAAGGCGCACGCCTCGTCGTCTGGGAGAACCTGGCCGAACCCCGCGCGGCTCGCGCGCAGATGCTGTCCGAGTTCATTCGCGGCGGCGGACAGAAAGTCGTCCGGCTCTCTCAGGCCCCTCAGAAGGTCCGACATTCGCAGCAGAAACGCTTGCCTGACTTCGGCAAATTTTCGCTCGGTGATGTCTACCGAAGTGCCCGCGAAGCGAACCGGCACGCCCTGCGCGTCGCGAACGACGCGCCCGTGCGCGAAGACCCAGCGAATCGAATCATCCGGCTTGATGATGCGGTACTCGATCGAAAACTCCGCCCCGTCGGCGAGCGTGCGGTCCATCGCCAGCTGGATCGTCGGCACGTCGTCCGGGTGAAGGGTTTTCAGATATTCAGCGAGCGGCGCGCCCGCGGCGGCTCGCGCCGGATCGAACGAGTAGATGCGGGCGTAATTCGCGTCGCCGTAAGCCAGGCCGGTGAGCAGATCCCAGTCCCAGGTGGCCACGACGCCGGAGGCACTCAACGCCACCGCCAGCCGCTCCTCGCTGAGCGCGAGCAGTTGCTCGGCGTGCTTGGCTTCGCTGATGTCGCGTGAGACGCAAAGCAGCTTCTCGGGCCTTCCATCGGCGCCCAAAATGGGCGTGATCTGAACGTCCCACCACTTCGGCGTTCCGGCCATCGTGTTGGCCGGCCCGCCGAAGTGTCCGATGCCACCTGCTTTGGCCGCCACCATTGCGGCCTTGGCCTGCGCGTTGCCCTCGCCCTGCCAGAAATCAGTCCAGTCAGGTACCCCCGGCAAAGCCGGGGGCTTGGTTTTGTTAGCCCCTCAAAGGGGCAAGAAGCTGGAGTCGCCTGAAGGCGACATCACACGCCCAGCTTGAGCTGCTCGTACCGCTCGTCTTCGTCCTCCTGATGCCT
>JANXZN010000339.1 GCA_025355545.1 Rhizobacter sp. | reverse complement strand
CAGGCATCAGGAGGACGAAGACGAGCGGTACGAGCAGCTCAAGCTGGGCGTGTGATGTCGCCTTCAGGCGACTCCAGCTTCTTGCCCCTTTGAGGGGCTAACAAAACCAAGCCCCCGGCTTTGCCGGGGGTACCTGACTGGTTCCAGGCTCGAAATGCGTCCCGTATACCACCGGGATCGCGCGCTCTGCCTCAGCGACGCAATGGTTCATGTCGACGCTGAAGTTGGCGCGGGGTTTGTCATTGACCAAGGTGCCGCACGCCGTGAGCAGCGCGGCCGCCGCGATTGCAAGAACTGTCTTCACTGGGTCTCCCGGTTTCCGGTGCGGATGGTCACGCGGCCTACTAAGCGCACCCCCAATTAGATCCACGCCTCCACTCTTGCCGTAACCGCGATCAACGGCCCGTCGATCGTGGGTCCGTCGGTCGACGGTCCAGACTTCCCCCTGCTGCGGTCGGAGACCGCGCCTCGACACCCACCACCCGGTCTGGCACCTATCGCAGACGTACGTATTGCTCGCGTATCGCCGGCGGCCCGACAGGGGTGCGTCCTCCTGGTACTTCAAGACCACGCGGCGCCGGTCGTGAAGCGACCGCGGGTCAGAGGCGAGGCGCTGGCAGGCGGTGCAGGCTTCCATGGGCATGTGGCGGATCGTGCAGGGGGCTTGCCCGCTATTGTCCACGCGTGAGATCCGCGGGGCTTAAGGCATTGGCCGCGCTATCACAGGGGGGCGGCTGCCGACCCGCATTGAGGTCAGGTCGCCGAGATGGAGGCTACCAAGAGGAGGAGGTACCCCGTCGCCGCCAGCGACATGTGCCCGAACAGCAGAACTTCGACGGACGGCGCCCGCTTCCAGCGCCAGGCTTGGCTCGTCGTCAAGCCGCCGGTTGCGGCGAGAAGGAGCAATGCCGTCGCCGTCACCGCGATCTTCGGCAGTGGCATCGTCGCCCATCCGTAGACGAGCAACGCCAGGCCGGCAGTTGCGAGGAACCCATGAAGCTTGGAGACCATCGCGGGCGCGGGCCGATCCATGGCGTATCGCAATGCGGCCATCAACGCGCCGGTTGCCGCAGCCGCTGCCAGTAGCCAAGCCGAAGTGCGAATCAGGAGTGCGGGTTCCACCGGTATTGGAGTGGCTATTCGATCAGCGCGATCGCGCGCCGGTACTTCTCGGCACGCTCGACGTCACGCGCGGTCGGATTGGCGATGCGGGATAGGTCCGCGTTGTCTCGCAGGTCTTCCAGCTTCACTCGCCGGCCGATCGGGTCGGCCGCAGCGCGGAGCACGAAGCTCTCGTAGTCCTCGCCCTCGCGCTTCGTGACCGACTCAAGCGCGGCGATCACCTGCCCGCTGAAACCTTCGGCGGCGAGTCGATCGAAGGACCACTCGGGGCAGTCTTCAACCAAGTCATGAAGCACGGCCACGATGCGCTCGTCCGCTGTGCTTAGGCTTCGCATGAGGCGCAACGGATGAAGGATGTAAGGCGCGCCGGCCTTGTCCAATTGGCCGGCATGCGCTTCGGCAGCGATCACGATAGCGCGTTCGAGTGTGCTCATCTGATGATTCTCTCAGGTCGCAATCGAAATTCGGATGTTGCCGGCCACCGTGCCGGGCGCCTTCGACGACGCAAATTCCGCACGCCGAAAACTCGTACGCCGCGCCGACGACGAAGCGGCGGCCGCCTTGAATCGGACGTGGCCTCCGAAGGGACTTCCGAGTTCGAAGCGCGCCGTCAAGCCCGTGAATGCACGATATGAGCGCGCTCTGATCATCGCTACTCTGTGAGCGATGTTTACCGATGGTCCGTCGCCCTTCAAGCCCCGCCTAGAATCGCATTCAGTCGTGGTGGCCTTGATCGTTCTGATCGCGGCGGCGCTGGGTCTCTACGCGTTTCCTCTCAAGAAACAGTAACAGGGGCTGGGTCTTCATGCCGGCACTGAGGACAGTTTGATCTCGAAGCCGAGCGCGGCGGCGCGGCGTTTCAGTGCGGCGACGCTGCGCTGGTGCTGCTGCTCTTCGTAGTGCTGTTGCCC
>JANXZN010000338.1 GCA_025355545.1 Rhizobacter sp. | reverse complement strand
CAGGCATCAGGAGGACGAAGACGAGCGGTACGAGCAGCTCAAGCTGGGCGTGTGATGTCGCCTTCAGGCGACTCCAGCTTCTTGCCCCTTTGAGGGGCTAACAAAACCAAGCCCCCGGCTTTGCCGGGGGTACCTGACTTGATATTCAGTCCTTCCCGTCCCCTAGCTTGCACCAGCGAGGCGGGTCGCTTGTCCGCCAGTGGTCTAGCCGCGTCGCGGCAGGTTTTTCAACCCACTACAGCACCGGAAACCGGCGCGAAAGGTGAGCGAAATGATTCAGGAATCCAGGTCGAACTCGTACCTGTTCGGCGGCAATGCGCCCTACGTCGAAGAGATGTACGAGGCTTACCTCGACAACCCCGGCTCGGTGCCCGACAACTGGCGCAAGTACTTCGACGCGCTCCAGAACGTGCCGGCCGCCGATGGCAGCAATGCCCGCGACGTGGCCCACGCGCCGGTCGTCGAGTCGTTCGCCCAGCGCGCCAAGGCCGGTACCTTCGGCAGCAAGGCCTCGACCACCGATCTGGCGATCGCACGCAAGCAAGTCCACGTTCAGTCGCTGATCGCGGCCTACCGTTTCCTCGGCTCGCGCTGGGCCGACCTCGATCCGCTCAAGCGCCGAGAGCGGCCGAAGATTCCCGAGCTCGAGCCAGCGTTCTATGACCTGAGCGAGTCCGACATGGACATCGCCTTCAGCGCCACGAACACTTATTTCTCGACCGCCGAGCACATGACGCTGCGCGAGATCGTGCAAGCGCTGCGCGAGACCTACTGCGGCTCGATCGGCACCGAGTACATGCACATCACCGAGCCGATCGAAAAGCGCTGGTGGCAAGAGCGGCTGGAGTCGATTCGCTCCAAGCCCAACTTCAGCGTCGATGCCAAGAAGCACATCCTCGACCGCCTCACGGCCGCCGAAGGGCTGGAGCGTTACCTGCACACCAAGTACGTCGGCCAGAAGCGCTTTTCGCTCGAAGGTGGCGAGAGCTTCATCGCGTCGATGGACGAACTGGTGCAGCGCGCCGGCGCCAAGGGCGTGCAGGAGATCGTGATCGGCATGGCGCATCGCGGCCGGCTCAATGTGCTGGTAAACACGCTGGGCAAAATGCCCAAGGACCTGTTCGCCGAGTTCGACCATACCGCGCCCGAGGCGCTGCTTTCGGGCGACGTGAAGTACCACCAGGGCTTCTCGAGCGACATCACGACTTCGGGCGGCCCGGTCCACCTGAGCCTGGCGTTCAACCCCTCGCACCTCGAGATCGTCAACCCGGTCGTCGAGGGCTCGTGCAAGGCGCGCCTGGACCGCCGCGGCGACAAGGAAGGCGACTCGGTGCTGCCGATCATCGTCCACGGCGATGCGGCTTTCGCGGGCCAGGGTGTCGTGATGGAAACGCTGGCGCTGGCGCAGACGCGCGGCTACTACACCGGCGGCACGGTGCACGTCGTGATCAACAACCAGATCGGCTTCACGACCAGCGACCCGCGCGATTCGCGCTCGACCTTGTATTGCACTGACGTCGTCAAGATGATCGAGGCGCCGGTGCTGCACGTGAACGGCGACGACCCCGAGGCGGTGGTGCTGTGCACCCAGCTCGCGCTCGACTACCGGCAAGAGTTCAAAAAGGACGTGGTGCTCGACATCGTCTGCTTCCGCAAGCTCGGCCATAACGAGCAGGACACGCCGGCGCTGACGCAGCCGCTGATGTACAAGAAGATCGCCCAGCACCCGGGCACGCGCAAGCTGTACGGCGAGAAGCTGGTGGTGCAGGGCTTGCTGCCGGCCGACGGCCCCGATTCGATGGTCAAGTCGCTGCGCGCCGCGATGGACGCGGGCAAGAGTACCTACGACCCGGTGCTGACCAACTACAAGAGCAAGTACGCGGTCGACTGGGCGCCGTTCCTCGGCAAGAAATGGACCGACGCGGCCGACACCGCGCTGCCGATGTCCGAGATCAAGCGCCTGGCCGAGCGCATCACGACGGTGCCGCCGAACTTCAAGGTCCACTCGCTGGTCGAGAAGGTGCTGGCCGATCGCGCCGCGATGGGTCGCGGCGAGATCAATGTCGACTGGGGCATGGGCGAGCACCTCGCGTTCGCATCGCTGGTCGCGAGCGGCTATGCGCTGCGCCTGTCGGGGGAAGACAGCG
>JANXZN010000323.1 GCA_025355545.1 Rhizobacter sp. | reverse complement strand
TCAGCAGCTTGTCCTTCTCGCGCGAGGTCAGTTCCATGGTGGTCCAGGTAGCAGGAGACGTGCCGGATGCTAGTGCAGAGATGCAATCTTGAGGGCAACTCGCACTCTCGTTCTCCACACCAGTCCGTAGTAGATCATTGGTGTGGCGGGGTTTGGTTAAGTTCCATCAAGATTGCATCTATGCACTAGCTCTCGCATCTGCAACCCAGGAAAGTCCATGAAACGACTCATCCCCATAATTGTTGGTGCAAGCCTTGCATTTGCATCGGTGACCGCGCACTCCCAGCAATTTCCGGACGATGCTTCAACGCCAAGCGCAGCTGATGTCAAGAAGTACGTTGAGAATAAGGTTTTTCACATCAAGCTTGCTGACGGGAGCTCGTGGCGCTTGGAGTACAAGTCCAACGGCTACTTCTTCGTCAATACGAGCGCTGGGTTCAACAGCAGCGGGCAGTGGCAAGCCGAGGACGGGCGTCTTTGCGGTCAGCTAAAGGGCAGAGATCGAAGTTGCAATGACGTTCGGCTTGATCAAGACTTGTTGCACCTTAAGCGCGACAGCGGCGAAATAATCCAGTTCACGCCGAAGTGAATCAATCGCACGCGAGAGCCACCAACTGACGGCTAGCCCTTTCAGCGGGCCGGCCCTCGGCCAGCCGCTCATGTCGTTACACCGGAAGTTCCCCGTGCCGCCCGGCGCCGTCGGTGAAGCGCTGCGCGCCGCTGACCGACTCACCCGACTGCAGGGTCCGCAGCCCGAGCGCGAATTCGTGCGCCAGCGCGTCGCGCAGCGGCAGCGCGTGCTGGGCCATGACGCTCGCGCGGTCGTGGCGCAGGCACTGCTGCGGGAACGCGGCGATCTGGTGCGCCAGTTCGCGCGCCACCGCAAGCGCCGCGCCGGCCGCGACGACACGGTTCGCCAGCCCCAGCGCGAGTGCCTCGTCGGCCGCGACCGCGCGGCCGGTCAGGATCAGGTCGAGCGCGCGACTCTCGCCGATCAGGCGCGGCAGGCGCACCGTGCCGCCATCGATCAGCGGCACGCCGAAGCGCCGGCAAAAGACGCCGAACACGGCCGTGACGCTGGCCACGCGCAGATCGCACCACAGCGCGAGCTCGAGCCCGCCGGCGACGGCATGGCCCTCGACGGCGGCGATCACCGGCTTGCCCAACTGCAGCCGCGTCGGGCCCATCGGGCCGTCGGTGCGCAGGTCGGCGGCTAGCGGGTTGCCGCCGTGGCCGCGCGCGACCGCCTTCAGGTCGGCGCCGGCGCAGAACTGACCGCCGGCGCCGGTCAGCACCGCGACGCAGGCCTCGCCGTCCGCGTCGAACTCGCGGAACGCCTGCGCCAGTGCGTGCGCGGTCGCGCCGTCGACCGCGTTGCGGGCCTCGGGGCGGTTCAGCGTCACGGTCCAGACCGGGCCGTCGCGTTCGACGAGCACGTTGTTCATACCGGATGCAGCACCAGCGCGACCGTCTGCGCCGCCAGTTCGTCGAGGTCGACGCGCGTCGCCGCGCGCGGTTTCGCGCGGTACCAGGTCGCCGAGAAGTTGATCGCGCCCAGGATCATCAGCCGCGCCAGCCGGGGGTCTGCACGCAGCAGACCCTGCGCATGGAGCTCGTCGAGCGTGCGCTGCCAGATCGCGTCGTAGCGGTCCTTCAGCTCGATGATGCGGCGCTTGTACTGCGCCGGCAGCGAGCGCCAGTCGTAGAGCATCACCGGGATGAAATCGCTGCCCGTGTCGTGCAGGATGCCGTACTGCGTGCGCACCAGCCGGGCGAAGCGCTCGGCCGCCGGCAGCGTGGCGTCGGCCAGCACGTGCTGGGTGCGCTCCAGGCCCAGGCGCAGGCCTTCTTCCATCACCGCCATCAGCAGCTCGTGCTTGCTCGCGAAGTGATAGAACGGGCTGCCCGAGCGCATGCCCACGGCGTGCGCGATGTCGCGGATCGTGGTGCCGTCGAAGCCCTTCTCGCGGAACAGGCGTGCGGCGACGCGCACCAGATCGGCACGCCGGTTGTCGGGCGCCTCGGGCGTGGCGCGCTTGGCGCCGACGCCGGCGGGGGTTCGGGGTCTGGCCGACATCGGGCGCTTGTTCAGGTGCGGTTTCGGGTTTGTACGCTGCCATGCGACCACGCAGTTCGCTACAAAGCAACTGCTTGCTTGGCAAGCGAACGCCATTAGATCAAGAAATCGCCAGCCGCGCCGAACCCTGACCCACAGGATCTCGCCGACGACCCGGCGGGAGGCGCGTCATTGCAGGCTCTTCAGATCGTCATCAGCGGGATCGCGCAGGGCTGCATCTACGGCCTGATCGCGCTCGGCGTGGTGCTGATCTACAAGGCCACCGAGACCGTGAGCTTCGCGCAGGGCGAGCTGATGATGCTGGGCGCGTTCATCGGCCTGATCGTGATGACCTCGCTCGGGTTCCCGTTCTGGCTCGCGTTCGTCTGCGCCGTGGCGGCGATGGGCGCATTCGGCATCGTGCTCGAGCGGCTCGTGATCCGGCCGATCCTGGGCCAGCCGGCGTTCTCGATCGTGATGCTGACGATCGGCATCGGCTACGTCGCGCGCGGCGCGATCACGATGGTGCCGGGGCTGGGCACCGAGACGCACGCGCTGCCGGTGCCCTACAAGGACGCGATCTGGATGTTCGGCGAGCTGGTGCTCAACGTCGAGCAGATGGTGATCATCGCCGCGACGCTGGTGCTCAGCGGCGTGCTGTACGCGGGGTTCCGCTACAGCAAGGTCGGTGTGGCGATGCAGGCGGCCTCGCAGAACCAGATCGCCGCGTACTACATGGGCATCCCGGTGAAGCGGCTGAACGGGCTGGTCTGGGGGCTGGCCGCGGCGGTGGCGGCGATCGCCGGGCTGCTGCTCGCGCCGATCACCTTCGTGCACGCGAACATGGGCTTCATCGGCCTGAAGGCGATGCCGGCGGCGGTGGTCGGCGGCTTCGGCAGCCTGCCGGGCGCGCTCGTCGGCGGGCTCGTGATCGGCGTGGTCGAGGCGCTGTCGGGCTTCTACCTGCCCGAGGGCTTCAAGGACATCGCCGCCTACGTCGTCGTGCTGATCATGCTGGTGGTGCGGCCCAGCGGCCTGTTCGGCGAGAAGCTGCGCAAGAAGGTCTGAGGAAATCGGCATGCGCTTCCTCTTCAAGACCGACTACACGCAGGACATCCGCCTGGCCAGGCACGGCGGCCAGGTGTTCTGGTATGCACTGCTGTTGCTGGCGCTGCTGGCGGCGCCGTGGCTGTTCACCGAGTACTGGCTCGCGCAGCTGACCTTCGTGCTGATCTACTCGGTCGTCGGCCTCGGGCTGATGCTGCTGTCGGGCTTCACCGGCCTCTTCTCGCTCGGCCACGCGGCCTTCCTCGGCGTCGGCGCATACACCCAGACGGCGCTGACCAACGCCGGGCTGCCGGCGCCGCTGGCGCTGGTCGCGGCCGGGCTGCTCTCGGCCGCGGTCGGCATGGTGGTCGGGCTGCCGGCGTTGCGCGTCAGGGGCATCTACCTCGCGATCGCGACGCTCGCGTTCGGCTTCATCGTCGAAGAGGTGTTCGCGCGCTGGGAGAGCGTGACCGGCGGCAACGCCGGCATCCACATCAAGGCGCCCGACGTGTTCGGCCTGAAGCTCGACACCGACACCTCGTTCTACTTCGCCTGCCTCGTCGTCACGGTGCTCGCGACCTTGGGCGTGATGAACCTGCTGCGCTCGCCGACCGGGCGCGCCTTCGTCGCGATCCGCGACTCCGAGGTCTCGGCGCAGAGCATGGGCATCCACCTCGCGCGCTACAAGACGCTGTCGTTCGCGATCTCGGCGGCGCTCGCGGGTTTCGGCGGCGCGCTGTACGCGCACAAGCTGCAGTTCATCTCGCCCGACCAGTTCAACATCCTGCAGTCGATCGACCTGGTGCTGATGATCGTGATCGGCGGCGTCGGCTCGATCCACGGCGCGTTCCTCGGCGCGATCTTCCTGATCACGATGCCGCAGCTGATCGGCCTGGCCAAGGGCTGGCTGCCCGCGACGATCGGCCAGGCGCCGGGGCTGCAGGGCCTGGTCTACGGCGCGGTGCTGATCGGCTTCGTGCTGTTCGAGCCGATGGGCCTGTACGGGCGCTGGCTGAAGCTGCGCACCTACCTGCAGATCTTCCCGTTCTACTGCCGCGGGATGTTGGCGCGGCAGAAGAGCTACCTGAAGTCGGACCGGCTGAAATGACGGAGACCCTGCTGTCGGCCAAGGACCTGAGCGTGCGCTTCGGCGGTGTGCTCGCGGTCAACAAGGTCAGCTTCGACGTGCGACGCGGCGAGGTGTTCACCCTGATCGGGCCGAACGGTGCCGGCAAGACGACCGTGTTCAACCTGATCTCGCGCCTGTACACGCCGACCACGGGCACCATCTCGTTCGACGGCGAGCCGCTCGCGCGCCGCGCACCGCACGAGATCGCGCAGCTCGGCATCGCGCGCACCTTCCAGAACATCGAGCTGTTCGAGAACGCGAGCGTGCTGCAGAACCTGCTGATCGGCCGCCACACGCACCGGCAGACGAGCTTGTGGAGCGAGTTGCTGTTCACGCCGAAGACACGCCGCGCCGAGGTCGCGGCGCGCGAGAAGGTCGAGCAGGTGATCGAGCTGCTCGACCTGCAGCACTACCGCGAGTCGCCGGTCGGGGGGTTGCCGTACGGCGTGCGCAAGGTCGTCGAGCTGGCGCGGGCCCTGTGCACCGAGCCGACCCTGCTGCTGCTGGACGAACCCTCGTCGGGCCTGAACGTCGAAGAGACCGACGACATGGCGTTCTGGATCGACGACATCCGCGCCGAACTCGGCATCACGGTGCTGATGGTCGAGCACGACATGGCGCTGGTCGCGAAGGTGTCGGATCGCGTGCTGGCGATGAACCAGGGCGAGGTGCTGGCGCTGGGCACGCCGGCCGAGGTGCAGCGGCACCCGGGCGTGATCGAGGCCTACCTGGGCTCGATGGACGACGCGGCGAGTCTGCGCCGCACGGTGACGCCATGAGCGATCCGTCGACCATCCTGGAGCTGCTCAACGTCGAGAGCGCGTACGGCCCGATCCGCGCGATCCGCGGCATCAGCCTGCAGGTGCAGCGTGGGCAGATCGCGACGGTGCTGGGCTCGAACGGTGCCGGCAAGTCGACGATCCTGAAGACCATCTCGGGCATCATCGACCCGCGCAAGGGCAGGATCGCGTTCAAGGGCGAAGACATCACCGCGCGCGACCCGGCGCTGATCGTGCAGCGTGGCCTGTCGCACGTGCCCGAGGGCCGCGAGGTGTTCCCGCTGCTGTCCATCCACGCCAACCTGATGATGGGCGCGTACACGCGGCGCGACCGCGACGGCGTGGCGCGCGACCTCGAGACCGTCTACGGCTACTTTCCGATCCTGCGCGAGCGCAGCCGCCAGGACGCCGGGCTGCTCTCGGGCGGCCAGCAGCAGATGCTCGCGATCTCGCGCGCGCTGATGGCCGCGCCCGAGCTGATCCTGCTCGACGAGCCGAGCCTGGGCCTGTCGCCGCGGCTGACGCGCGAGATCTTCGAGATCGTGATCCGCATCAACCGTGAGCGCGGCACGACGATCCTGCTGGTCGAGCAGAACGCGAACATGGCGCTGAACGTGGCCGACTTCGGCTACGTGCTCGAGAACGGCCGCATCGTGATGGAAGACAGCTGCGACAAGCTGCGCGAGAAGGACGACATCAAGGAGTTCTACCTGGGCATGAAGGACGCCGGCGTGCGCGGCGAGCGGCGCTGGAAAAAGAAGAAGACCTGGCGCTGAGTCGCCTCGACGAACAACATGAGCAACCTCTGGGATCTCGGTCACCTCAAACCCCGCGAAGACATCGTGGTCGTTGGCGAGACGCTGTCCGCGATGTTCTGGAACGCTGCCGCGCAGCGCGCCGGCAAGGTCTTCATGCGCCAGAAGAAGCTCGGCATCTGGCGCGAGTGGACCTGGGACGAAACCGCGCGCGCCGTGCGCGAGATCGGCAACGGCCTGGTCGGGCTCGGCTTCAACGCCGGCGACTGCGCCTCGATCGCGTCGAACACCGTCGTCGAGTGGGTGCTGGCCGATCTGGCGGTGCTGAGCTGCGGCGGCGTCTCGAACGGCATCTACCCGACCGACGCCGCCTCGCAGCTGCACTACCTGTGCGAAGACTCGCGCAGCCGCGTGCTGTTCGTCGAGGACGAGGAGCAGCTCGACAAGGCGCTCGAGGCGCGGGCGCGCCTGCCGCTGCTGCGCAAGATCGTGGTGTTCGACCCCAAGGGCCTGCGCGAGTTTTCCGACCCCGATGTGATCGATCTGGCTGCGTTGCGCGAGATGGGTTGCCGCCATGCAAAGGCGCACGCCGGCGAGCTCGATGCGCGCGTCGCCGCATGCCGCCCCGAAGACCTCGCGATCCTCGTCTACACCTCGGGCACGACCGGCAAGCCCAAGGGCGCGATGCATTCACATCGCGGGCTCGTCTACACCGTGCGTGGCTACAACCGCATCGTTGCGCAGGACGAATCCGACGAGCGCATGTGCTTCCTGCCGCTGTGCCACATCGCCGAACGGATGGGCGGCGAGTATTTCGCGCTCTACACCGGTTCGAAGCTGAACTTCGTCGAGAACCCCGAGACGGTGCCCGAGAACGTGCGCGAGATCGCGCCGACGGTGTTCACCGCGGTGCCGCGCATCTGGGAAAAGTTCTACTCCGGCGTGGCGATCGCGCTGCGCGAGTCCGGCCGGGTGCAGCAGATTGCATACGCGTGGGGCATCGCCGTCGGTGGCCGCATCGCCGAGCGCGTGCTCGCGCGCGCGCCGGTCGGCGCGCTGCTGAAGCTGCAGTTCACCCTGGCGCGCTGGCTGGTGCTGAACAACGTGCGCAAGATGATCGGCATCCACCGTGCGCGCTTCTGCGTGACCGGTGCGGCGCCGATCTCGCCCGACCTGGTCAGGTGGTACCTCGCGCTCGGCGTGCCGATGCTCGAGGTCTGGGGCATGACCGAGACCTGCGGTGCCGCGACCTACACGCCCGCCGACCGCATCAAGCCGGGCTGGATCGGCCCGGCCTGCCCGTTCAACGAGGTGAAGCTCGACCCGGCCACCGGCGAGCTGATGGTGCGCGGTGCCAATGTGTTCATGGGCTACCTGAACCTGCCCGGGAAGACCGCCGAGGCGATCGACGCCGAAGGCTGGCTGCACACCGGCGACGTCGGCCTGGTCGACGCCGACGGGTGCTTTCGCATCACCGACCGCATGAAGGACATCATCATCACCGCCGGCGGCAAGAACATCACGCCCAGCGAACTCGAGAACGACCTGAAGTTCTCGCCCTACATCACCGACGCCGTGGTCGTGGGCGACAAGCGGCCGTACCTGACGGTGATCGTGATGATCGACCAGGAGAACGTCGAGAAGTACGCGCAGGACCGCGATATCCCGTTCAGCAACTACAGCAGCCTGACGCGCGCGCCGCAGGTCCAGGAATTGATCCAGGGCGAGATCGACCGCGTGAACAAGAAGTTCGCACGCGTCGAGCAGATCAAGAAGTTCTGGCTGCTGGAGACGCAGCTCAGCGCCGAGGACGACGAACTGACGCCGACCATGAAGCTCAAGCGCAAGCTGGTCGAGAAGAAGTACGCCGGGCGCATCGAGGCGATGTACGGCTGAACGGTCACCATCCACCACAGGAGAATCGACGATGAAACTCACCCTCGGCTTCCTGGCCGCCGCGTTCGCGCTGGCCGCCGGCCCGTTGCAGGCTCAATCGAAGGCGCCGCCGCAGGGCGTCGGCAAGAGCGAGATCGTGATCGGCTCGATCCAGGATCTGTCGGGTCCGATCGCCGGCTTCGGCAAGCAGGCGCGCAACGGCATGCTGCTGCGCGTCGACGAGATCAACGAGCAGGGCGGCATCAACGGGCGCAAGCTCAGGCTGATCGTCGAAGACTCGGCCTACGACCCGAAGAAGGCGTTTCTGGCGGCGCAGAAGCTCGTCAACCAGGACAAGATCTTCATCATGGTCGGCCACATCGGCACCGCGCAGAACAACGCGGCGATGCCGGTGCAGTTCGAGAAGAACGTGGTGAACTTCTACCCGATCACCGCGGCGCGCGAGATGTACGAGCCGCTGAACCGCCTGAAGTACGCGTTCGCGGCGACCTACTACGACCAGATGCGCGGCGCGGTACCGAAGCTCGTGAAGGACAAGGGCAGCAAGCGCGTCTGCACGATGTACCAGGACGACGAGTTCGGGCTGGA
>JANXZN010000303.1 GCA_025355545.1 Rhizobacter sp. | reverse complement strand
CGTCAATTTCTTCGCTACAGTTTGGTTTCGGCATTGCCCGCTCGTTCATCAAGATTCGACACCTCGATAAACGGGCATCCAAAGGGCAATGCCGTCCTCGTTTCTACGGGGGAGCGTGAAATATCCGGGCTAGCAGCGACGCGAGCGTCGCGTTCAGCGCGCCGGCTTGCGTGCGCGTGTCGGCGTGAGTGCGGCGTGCAAGCGGGCTCGCCGGGTGCCGCTGTGCGCGAGCCTCTCGTCGAGCCGCGCGGCGAGCGTGTCGATGTGCTCGCGCATCAGCTGCGAGGCGCGCGCCATGTCGCCGTGGGCCAGCGCCGCGACGATCGCCGCGTGGTCGTCGTTCGACATCGAAGAGAGCCACGGGTTGTTCGGCGTCCTGACCCCGGTGCCCGAGCCGTCGATCGGCTGGCTGCTGTTCGCCGGGCTGACCGGCATCGGGCTGCGCGCGCGGCGCCGCGACTGATTCGAGCGAACCCTCTCTCAGCCGGCGACCGTGGCCAGCAGGCCGGCCACGCCCAGCCCGAGCGCGGCGAGCGCGTCGCCGGCGATCAGGCCGCCGCCGATCAGCGAGGTCGTGCTCATGTCATCGGTCACCATGTGCTGGCCGGCGGCGTCGCCGCGCGGCGCCGCGCCGCGGTCGCCGACCCAGTTGGCGACGCTGGCGATCACGCCGCCGATCGCGAACCACGACGAGGTCGCCAGGCTCAGGAAGCTGCCGAACGAGTACGCGTAGGGCGAGGGGACCAGTACCGCGTCGATCACGAAGTCGCTCGCGCCGCCGAGCCGGCTGCTGCGCTTGAAGCGCTGGTACGCGGCGCGCCCGAACAGCTGCTTGCGCAGCAGTTGCACCGCGAACCCGATCGCGATGCCGAGCACGATCGCGGTGCGCTGGTAGGGCTTGTCGTCGGTCAGGCTGCGCAGCACGCCGACGAACTTGTAGGTCATCGTCGACTGCCACTGCGCGGACTGCTCGGCGGCCTTCTGCACCGTCTGGTCGAGGCCGAGCACCGGGTAGGCGCTCATGAAAAGCTTCGCGAACCCGACCGTCAGGATCGCGCCGACCACCAGTCCCATCACCTGGAAGCGGAACTGGATCGCGCGCGGCGTGCCCAGGCGCCAGCCGGTGGAGCGGTCCTGCTGCATGTCGCCGGCGACGCTGCAGGCCACCAGCAGGATGCCGCCGGCCATCAGGCCGACGCTCGGGTCCTTCAACCCGAGCGCGGCCATCAGCACGACCGCGGTCACGAACGCCGACGAGATCGGGTTGCTGTCGCTGATGCCCAGCGAAATGCCGTTGACCATCGCGAACACGAACACCAGCAGGACCGCGACCCCCATGAAGAACACCGGCTGGTGCAGGATGCCGGCGCCGACCCACACCAGCACCGCGGCCCACGCCGCGACCCAGGCGACGAGGCGGCCGGTGCTGGTGCGTTTCCAGTCGTCGTCGTCCGCCTGCGGCCGGGCGGCCGGCGGCGCGCGCCAGCGCTGCCAGGCTTCGACCAGGATCAGCCCGATGTCCAGGATCGCCGCGCCCATGATCAGCCCCAGGCCGATCAGGAACGTGATCTTGCGGAACGGCTCGCCCTCGTGCAGCCAGCCGATCGAGATGAAGTAGGGGATCAGCCAGGTGCCGGTCAGCCCGGCGACGAGCGCGGCGATGCCGATGCGCGCGCCCACCAGCATGCCGGCGCCCAGGGTCGAGGTCGAGAGTTCGATCGCGCCGAGAAAGCCGAGCTTGGCCGCGCCCAGCCCGCCGGCCACGCCCAGCCCCATGCCGGTGCCCAGGCGTGCGACCGACAGCCGCAGCAGCACCGGATCGGTCAGTGCGCGCAGGATGTTCGCCACCGCCAGGCCCGACGGGAAGGTCAGCTGCAGCCGGTCGACCAGCACCGGCGTGTACAGCATGCCGACGCCGGCGCCGAACATGCCGATCGCGCCCATGAACAGCATCAGCTGCCACAGCGGCGGCTGCGGCAGGCCCATCCAGACCATCGCCTGGATCAGCACGCCCATCCCGGCCATGCCGGCCACCGAGGCCGCGGTGGTCTGCATGTAGTTCGCGCCGTGCTTGCCCTCGGGGCCGTAGCCCAGGGTCACGGTCGAGCCGAGGATGCCGGCCAGCACCTGCCCGCCGACGAAGAAGCCGAGCGAGAAATTCATGTACGACGCGGTGACGCCGCCGAGCGGCCCGAGTACGAGCGCGCCGAGCAGGCCGAGCATCAGGTAGTAGCGCTTGCTGCCGATCGGCGGCAGCCAGGCCCAGCGCACGCCGGTAGTGGTGGTGGCGGCCGTGGCCGATGGAAGCTGAGCGGCGGCGCTTGTCGACGTGTTCATGCGGGTTGGGGCGATGCGCGAACGGTCCGGATCGCAGGCCGGCGCGCCACCGCGGGAAATTGGCGGTGGCCGGATTGTGGCGCTTCCCGGCGCCGGTACAGTGCGGCATGCGGCGCCATCCGCCCGCGCCCGGAGTCGTTCATGAAGAAGTTGCTGTTCGTCCTCGTCCTCGCCACATGGGTCCCGCTGGGGGCGTCAGCCGCCGAACCGTCGAAGCTGCGCATCGGTGTCGAAGGCGCGTACCCGCCGTTCAGCTCGATCGCGCCCGACGGAAAAATAGTCGGTTTCGACATCGACATCGCGACCGCACTGTGCGAGCAGATGAAGGCGCAGTGCGCGCTGGTGCAGCAGGACTTCGACGGCATGATCCCCGCGCTGCAGGCGCACAAGTTCGACCTGATCATCGCGTCGATGTCGGCCACGCCCGAGCGGCTGAAGGTGGTCGACTTCTCCGACAAGTACTACAACACGCCGAACCGCCTGATCGCGAAGGCGGGCAGCACGATCGACGGCACGCCGGCGAGCTTCAAGGGCCGAAAGATCGGCGTGCAGCGCAGCACCATCAACGACCGCTTCGCGACGGCCAGGTTCGCCGGCGCGACGGTGGTGCGCTACACCAAGCAGGACGAGGTCTTCCTCGACCTCGCCGCCGGCCGCATCGACGCGACGCTGGTCGACGCCGTCGCCGGCGATGTCGGCTTCCTGAAGACGCCGGCCGGCAGGGGCTACGCGTTCACCGGGCCGATCTACGACGACCCGGTGTACTTCGGCACCGGCGTCGGCGTCGCGCTGCGCAAGGGCGAGCCGGCGCTGCGCGACCGGGTCAATGCGGCGATCAGGGCGATCCGCACGAACGGCAGCTACAAGAAGCTGCAGGACAAATACTTCGACTTCGACTTCGACGTCTACGGCAAGTAGGACCGCGCGGTGCTGCAAGGCTACGGAACCAGCCTGCTGGAGGGCGCCGCGCTGACCGTCGCGGTCGCGCTCGCGTCGCTGGCGCTGGCGCTGCTGCTCGGCCTGGCGGGCGCGGCCGCGAAGCTGTCGAGGTCGCCGTTCTGGCACGGCGCCGCGACCGTCTACACCACGCTGATCCGCGGCGTGCCCGACCTGGTGCTGATGCTGCTGGTGTTCTTCGGCGGGCAGATCGCGGTCAACGCGCTGCTGCAACGGCTCGGCCTGGACTACCTCGACATCGATCCGTTCGTCGCCGGCGTCGCCACGCTGGGCTTCATCTTCGGCGCCTACTTCACCGAGACCTTCCGCGGCGCGATCATCGCCGTGCCGCGCGGCCAGATCGAGGCCGGCCGCGCGTTCGGGCTGACGCGCGCGCAGGTGTTTCGCCGCATCACCGGCCCGCAGATGCTGCGCTTCGCGATCCCGTCGTTCACGAACAACTGGCTGGTGCTGGTCAAGTCGACCGCGCTGGTCTCGATGATCGGCCTGAACGACATGATGCAGAAGGCCGGCCAGGCGGCCGGCGCGACGCGCCAGCCGTTCACCTTCTACCTCGCGGTCGGCGTGCTGTACCTCGCGATCACGACGGTGTCGGTGCTGGCGCTGCGCGCGCTCGAACAGCGCGTCTCGCGCGGCGTGAAGGTTGCGGCGCTGTGAACTTCGCCGCCATCGCCGAGAGCCTGCCGATGTATGGCCAGGGGCTGCTGACGACGCTCGCGCTGCTCGCGCTGGCGCTCGCGTTCGGCCTGGCCGCGGCGTTGCCGCTGGGCGTGCTGCGCGCGTCGAGCCGGCGCTGGATCGCCGCTCCGGTGTGGTGCTACACCTACGTGATCCGCGGCACGCCGCTGCTGGTGCAGCTGTTCCTGATCTACTACGGCCTCGCGCAGTTCGACGCGGTGCGCGCGAGCGTCGCGTGGCCGTGGCTGTCGAGCGCCTGGTTCTGCGCGGTGCTCGCGTTCGCGCTCAACACCTGCGCCTACACCACCGAGATGATCGGCGGCGCGATCCGCGCCACGCCGCACGGCGAGGTCGAGGCGGCGCGCGCGTTCGGCATGCCGTGGGCGACGCTGATGCGGCGCATCGTGCTGCCGTCGGCGCTGCGGCGCTGCCTGCCGGCCTACAGCAACGAGGTCATCATGATGCTGCACGGCACCTCGCTGGCGAGCATCGTCACCTTGCTCGACCTGACCGGCGCGGCGCGCGAGATGAACTCGCGCTTCTACCTGCCGTTCGAGGCCTTCGTCACCGCGGCGCTGTTCTACCTGGCGCTGACCTTCGCGCTGGTCGCGCTGTTCCGGCGCGCCGAACTGCGTTGGCTCGCCTACCTGCAACCGCGCCGCTGAGCCGATCCGGGGACCAGGATGAAACCTCTGCTTGCTTGCAGCCCGATGCTGCCGTCCGTATGCCGCGTCGGCGCGTGCCAAGGAAGTCGGGCGGCCGACTCCGCTCATGTCCCCCGGGCCGGGCTGCGCCCGGCCCTCCGCCTTGACTTCGCTGCGTCGGCCACCCGACCTCCTTGGCCTCCAGCGTTCGCGATGTACCGCCGCTGCGGTTCAAGATCGGCCCGACAGCGGATGCCCGCGACACCGGAATCTCTCGCGCGTCGCGGGTCGAGCGACCGATGAGCGACGCCGTGCCGGTCGAAAAGCTGCGGGTCGAGGACCTGCACAAGCGCTTCGGCGCGGTCGATGTGCTCAAGGGCGTGAGCCTCACCGCCCACGCCGGCGACGTGATCGCGGTGATCGGCTCCAGCGGCTCGGGCAAGAGCACGCTCTTGCGCTGCATCAATCTGCTCGAGCAGCCGCAGGCCGGGCGCATCGTGCTCGCCGGCGAGGAGCTGCGGCTGAAGGCCGGCCGCCACGGCGAACTCCACGCCGCCGACGCGCAGCAGCTGCAGCGGCTGCGATCGCGGCTGGCGATGGTGTTCCAGCACTTCAACCTGTGGTCGCACATGACGGCGCTCGAGAACGTGATCGAGGCACCGATGCGCGTGCTCGGCGTGGCGCGCGACGCGGCGATCGCGCGCGCGCAGGCGCTGCTGCAGCGCGTCGGCGTCGCGCACCGCCAGAACCTGTACCCGTCGCAGCTGTCGGGCGGCGAGCAGCAGCGCGTCGCGATCGCGCGCGCACTGGCGATGGAGCCGGAGGTGATGCTGTTCGACGAGCCGACCTCGGCGCTCGACCCCGAGCTCGTCGGCGAGGTGCTGCGCGTGATGCGCGACCTCGCCGCCGAAGGCCGCACGATGATCGTCGTCACGCACGAGATGGGCTTCGCGCGCGAGGTCGCGAACCAGCTCGTGTTTCTGCACCGCGGCGTGATCGAGGAACGGGGCGTGCCGCGCGCGGTGCTCGATGCGCCGCGCAGCGAGCGGCTGCGGGGGTTTCTGGCGGGCAACCTGAAGTAGCGCACCGGGCCGCTGTGAGGGCTCGAGACCTGGAGCTGCGCCGCCTTGCCTCTGGTCGCGCTTGATCACAGCGGAGGGCCGGAAGCGGCCCAAGAGCGCACGTTCTGCTTGGTCTGGTATCCGGGCCGCCGTGAAGCGGTCAACGGGCGCTTGGCGCCAACAAAGTCAATAGTCCCTCGCCCCCCGCGTCAGATTAGTTGTCACCCCGATAGAACAACAACCCCTGGGGCGGCGATGAAGGACGAGAGTGGCTCGATACGGACAAGCATTCAAGGACAGAGCGGTGGCGAGGTTGCTGGCGCCGGAGAGCGCGGCGTTGGATCTGGTTGCGCGAGAAGTTGGTATTGGAGCGGGGACCCTGAAGCGCTGGCGCGACTGGTCCAGGTCTGCGCCCAGTTGCGGGTCTTTGGCCTTGGCCTTGGCCTGGGCTATCAGTTCGGTCCGTCGGGACACACAGGCTCCTTCTCGTACTTCGTGCGGCACGCTTGCCGCCGGGAATTCATTCGATGCGCGACGGTCCGTCACCCCGAGCACTCAGCCCAGCCACGGGTCGATGACGGCGACGCCGGCAGCCTCGAAGGGGCCGGTGTCTCGGGTGGCCACCGTGAACCCGTTGGCGGCAGCGATGGCGGCGATGTAGTCATCGGCGGTGGCGATGGCGAGCCCCGCGGTCCGCGCTCTGGCAAGCAGTACCGCATAGGCTGGCGTGCAGGCCAGGTCGAAGGGCAGCACGCGGCCTGCGAACAGCGGCAGCACGCGTTTCTCCAGGTTCTGCTGCAGGCCCGTGCGGCGCTTGCCGGCGGGCAGCAGCGCCACGCCGGCGCGCAGTTCGGCGACGGTGATGGCCGACAGGAACAGCGTTTCCAGCGGCTGCGCGTCGATCCACTCGATCACGCGCGCGTCGGGTGCCGGGCGCAGCGGCTCCGACACTACGTTGGTGTCCAGCAGGATCACTCGAAACTCAACGGGCGGGCGGGGGACTTGTCGCGCACCTGCGAGAAGACGGCGAACTCCTGGTCGGTAAGCCTGGCCTGGCGGCCCATGTCGGCCAGCAGCGAGCCCAGCTTGACCCTTCCTGCCGGGCTGACGGCGGACTCCAGGATCTCGCGCACCTCGGCCTCCATGCTGTGGCCATGCTTCGCGGCCCGTACGCGCAGGGCTCGGTGCACCTCGTCGGTAATGTTGCGGACTGTCAGCATGGCCATCTTCATTTCCCGGCTTCGCATTCAATGAATGCATTGTACTGTTTCGCATTCATTCGGGCTGGCGGTTGAGTTCCAAGCGGTTGCTCACACCCGGGATGCAGAAAACATCGACTGGCCCTGCGGTTCCGATCACGCGGGACGAACGGAGCACCGCGCCGCCCCGACCCGCGGGGCGCTGACCGAGCCGTCAACCCCAGACGTCCTGCGCCACCTCGACGACGAGCCGCAGCTTGTCGCGCTGCGCCTGCACCGCGATGTTGTTGCCGTGCACCGTGCTGCTGAAGCCGCACTGCGGGCTCAGGCACAGCTGGTCGAGCGGCGCGTACTTCGCGGCCTCGTCGATGCGGCGCTTCAGCAGGTCCTTAGCCTCCATTTCGCCGAACTTGGTCGTCACCAGTCCGAGCACGACGGTCTTGCCTTTCGGCAGGTAGCGCAGCGGGCGGAAATCGCCCGAGCGCTCGTCGTCGTACTCCATGAAGTAGGCGTCGAGGTTCATCTCGGCGAGCAGCGCCTCGGCCACCGGCTCGTAGTTGCCGGCCGCGGCATGCGTGCTCTTGAAGTTGCCGCGGCACAGGTGCATCGCCAAGGTCATGCCGGCGGGCTTCTGCGCGACCACCTTGTTGATGAATTTCGCGTAGCGGTGCGGCAGCTCGTTCGGGTCGTCGCCGCGGCTGCGCGCCGCCTCGCGCATCTTGTCGTCGCAGAGATACGCGAGGTTGGTGTCGTCCATCTGCACATAGGTGGAGCCGGCGGCGGCGAGCGAGCGCAACTCGTCGCCGTAGGCCTGCGCGACGTCGTCGTAGAACGCCGGGTCGAGCTCGGGGTAGTGTTCCTTGCTGATGCCGGCGCGGCCGCCGCGGAAGTGCAGCATCGTCGGCGACGGGATCGTGACCTTCGGCGTGCGGCCCGCGCTGACCTGCGCCTTCAGGTACTCGAAGTCGGCGCGCTGGATGTCCTTGACATGCTCGACCTTGCCGATCACGCGCATCACCGGCGGCGCCAGCTCCTCGGTGCCGTCGGGCCGGATGATCGTGACCGGGATGTCGGTCTTCACGCCACCCAGTTGCTCGAGGAAATCGATGTGGAAGTAGGTGCGCCGGAACTCGCCGTCGGTGATGCTTTGCAGACCCACGTCTTCCTGGAACCTGACGATCTCGGTGATCGCCTGATCCTCGACCGCGCGCAGCTGCTCGGCCGTGATCGCGCCCTTGGCGCGTTGTTCGCGCGCGTCGAGCAGGAACTTCGGTCGCAGGAAGCTGCCGACGTGGTCGGCGCGGAAGGGCGGGGCGTTGCGATGCGTCATCGTGTCTCTCCGTACAGGGGTTTGAACCATGATAGCCAGCGTCGACAGTTCGCTACAGTTGGCCCCGGTCTGTTCACTGCCATCCCCCGGAGACACCATGATCACCAAACGCCATGCCCTGAAGCTCGCGGTCGCGCTCTTGACGAGCGCTGCGGCGAGCGCCTATGCCGCCGACACCGGCCCGATCAAGATCGGCCTGATCCTGCCGATGACCGGCCAGTCGGCCTCGACCGGCCGCCAGATCGACGCGGCGGTCAAACTGTGGATGGCGCAGAACGGCAACAAGGTCGCGGGGCGCACGGTCGAGGTCATCCTGAAGGACGACGGCGCCGTGCCCGACGCGACCAAGCGCATCGCGCAGGAAATGATCGTCAACGACAAGGTCGCGGTGATCGCCGGCTTCGGCATCACGCCGACCGCGCTCGCCACCGCGCCGCTGGCCACGCAGAGCAAGACGCCGCTGGTCGTGATGGCGGCTGCCACCAGCAGCATCACGCAGGCCTCGCCGTACATCGTGCGCACCAGCTTCACCTTGCCGCAGGTCACGGTGGCGATCGCCGACTGGGCCGCGAAGAACAAGATCAAGAAGGCCGTCACGCTGGTGGCCGACTACGGCCCGGGCTTCGACGCCGAGAAGTTCTTCGACAGCCAGTTCCGCCTCGACGGCGGCCAGGTGCTCGACAAGCTGCGCACGCCTTTGCGCGCGCCCGACTTCGCGCCGGTGCTGCAGAAGGTGATCGACGTCAAGCCCGATGCGCTGTTTGTGTTCCTGCCCTCGGGCCAGGGCGCGGCGTTCATGAAGCAGTTCGCCGAGCGCGGGCTGGACAAGAGCGGTATCAGGCTGATCGCCACCGGCGACGTGACCGACGACGACCAGCTCGCCGAGATGGGCGACGTGGCGATCGGCGTCGTCAACTCGCACCACTACTCGGCCGCGCATCCGTCGGCGACGAACAAGAAGTTCGTCGCCGCGTTCGAGGCCGCGAACAAGTTCCGCCCGAACTTCATGGCGGTCGGCGGCTACGACGGCATGCGCGTGATCTACAAGGCGCTCGAGGCGACCAAGGGCGCCGGCGGCGAGGCGCTGCTGAACGCGATGAAGGGCCAGGTCTTCGAGAGCCCGCGCGGCCCGGTGCTCATAGACGCGCAGACGCGCGACATCGTGCAGGACGTCTACATCCGCAAGGTCGAGCGCGTGCCGGCGATGAACAACGGGCTGTACAACGTCGAGTTCGACGTCATCAAGGCGGTGAAGGATCCCGGCAAGCAGAAATGACGACCCCTCGGCGCCTGCGGCGACACTCCCCCGGGGGGAAGCGCGCCGGGGCCCTGGGGCGGCCCGGCGGCCGGGCGCGCGGGCTTGATTGGCGAGCGCCCGCCCCATGCTGACGCTGCTCTTCGACGGCATCGCCTACGGCATGCTGCTGTTCGTGCTCGCGGTCGGGCTGGCCGTGACGCTGGGCTTGATGAACTTCATCAATCTCGCGCACGGCGCGTTCGCGATGGCGGGCGGCTACATCACGGTGCTGCTGATGAACCGGCTCGGCGTGCCGTTCCTGGCAACCCTGCCGCTCGCGTTCCTCGGCGCTGCGTTGATCGGCGCGCTGCTCGAACCGCTGCTGTACCGGCGCATGTACGCCAAGCCGCACCTCGACCAGGTGCTGTTCTCGATCGGGCTGGTGTTCATCGCGGTCACCGCGGTCGACTACGTCGTCGGCTCGATGCAGCAGAACATCACGCTGCCGGCCTGGCTGCAGGGCCGCTTCGACATCAGCTGGGTCGGCGTCGGCAAGTACCGCCTCTTCATCATCGTGGTCTGCGCGGCGCTGACCTTCGCGCTGCAGGCGGTGTTGACGCGCACGCGCTTCGGCGCGCAGCTGCGGGCCTCGGTCGACGACCCGCGGGTGGCCGGCGGCATGGGCCTGAACGTGAACCGGATCTTCCTGCTGACCTTCGCGGTCGGCTCCGGCCTGGCCGGGCTGGGCGGCGCGCTCGGCGCCGAGGTGCTGGGCCTGGACCCGAACTTTCCGCTCAAGTTCATGATCTATTTCCTGATCGTCTGCTCGGTCGGCGGCACGACCACGATCACCGGCCCGCTGCTCGCGGCGCTGCTGCTCGGCATCGCCGACGTCGCCGGCAAGTACTACGTGCCCAAGCTCGGCGCGTTCATCGTCTACACGCTGATGATCGTGATCCTGATCATCCGGCCGCAGGGTTTGTTCGCGCGCGCGGGGAGCGGGAAGTGAGCGCGGCCGCGACCGGGCTGAAGCACGACGCGCGCTGGCGCTGGTGGGAGGGCGCGCTGCTGCTCGCGCTGCTGGGTTCGTGGGTGGCGCTGCCGGCGCAGGCGCTGCTGCTGAACGAGATCGCGATCCTGGCGCTGTTCGCGGTCTCGCTGGATCTGATCCTGGGCTACGCCGGCATCGTCTCGCTCGGCCACGCCGCGTTCTTCGGCTTCGGTGCGTATGCGGCGGCGCTGTTCGCCAAGCTCGTGATGCCCGACCCGTGGGTCGGCATGCTGGTCGCGGTGGCGCTCAGCGCCGTGCTCGGCGCGGTCAGCAGCCTGCTGATCCTGCGCGGGTCCGATCTGACGCGGCTGATGGTCACGCTCGGCGTCGCCTCGATCCTGTACGAACTCGCGAACAAGCTCGACTGGCTGACCGGCGGCGCCGATGGCCTACAGGGTGTGGCGATGGGGCCGTTGCTGACGCCGTTCGGCCGCTTCGACTTCGATCTGTCCGGCCGCACCGCGTACGCCTACACCTTGTTCGTGCTGATCGTGGGCCTGCTGCTCGCGCGCCGCCTCGTGCACTCGCCGTTCGGCTTCTCGCTGCAGGCGCTGCGCGACAACCGGCTGCGCGCGGCGAGCATCGGCCTGTCGGTGAACGCGCGGCTGGTCGCGGTCTACACCGTGGCCGGGGGAATGGCCGGCGCGGCCGGCGCGCTGCTGGCGCAGACCAGCGGCTTCGCGTCGCTCGACGTGTTCGACTTCCACCGCAGCGCCGAGGTGCTGCTGGTGCTGGTGATCGGCGGCACCGGGTATCTCTACGGCGGCATCTTCGGCGCGATCGTGTTCAAGCTGCTGCACGATGCTGTCTCGGCCTGGACGCCGCAGTACTGGAACTTCTGGCTCGGCATCTTCCTGGTCGTGCTCGTGATGGTCGGGCGCGAGAAGCTGATCCGGCCGCGGACCTGGTTCAAGCGATGAGCGTCGTCCTCGAAACCCGCGGTCTGGTAAAGCGCTTCGGCGGCATCGTGCCGACGAACGATGTCTCGATCCAGCTCGAGCGCGGCGCGCGGCGCGCGCTGATCGGCCCGAACGGCGCCGGCAAGACCACCTTGATCAACCTGCTGACCGGCGTGCTCGAACCGAGCGCGGGCTCGATCTGGCTCGACGGCGTCGACATCACCAGACTCGCTCCGCACCAGCGCGTGAGACGCGGCATCGTGCGCACCTTCCAGATCAACCAGTTGTTCAACGAGCTGACGCCGCTGCAGTCGCTCGCGCTCGCGGTCTCGGCGCAGCTCGGCGTCAGCGCGCAGTGGTGGAAGCCGCTCGGCACGGACGCGCGCGTGGCGCCGACCTGCGACACGCTGCTGGCGCAGTTCCGCCTCGACGACGTGCGGCAGCAGCAGGTCCGGCACCTCGCCTACGGCAAGCGCCGCCTGCTCGAGATTGCCACCGCGCTGGCCTGCGCACCGCGTGTGCTGCTGCTCGACGTGCCGGTCGCCGGCGTGCCCGAGGGCGAGCGCCAGGAGATCTTCGACATCGTCAATGCGCTGCCGGCCGAGGTCTCGGTGCTGCTGATCGAGCACGACATGGATCTGGTGTTCAACTTCGCCCGCAGCGTCACGGTGCTGGTGAACGGCGCGGTGTTCGCGCAGGGCGATGTCGACAGCATCGCGAAGGACCCGCGTGTGAAGGCGGTGTACCTGGGCGAAGGGCAAGTCGGCGAGGGCGATGTAGTCGAGAAGAGCGCGCATGGCTGAGCTACTGCGCGTCGAAGGGCTGCGCTCGGGCTACGGCGAGGCCGTCGTCGTGCAGGGCGTCAGCCTGGGGCTCGAACAAGGCCAGTCGCTCGCGCTGCTCGGCCGCAACGGCACCGGCAAGACGACCTTGCTGAACACGCTGGTCGGCGTGACGCGCCGCCATGCCGGGCGCATCGTGCTCGCGGGCCAGGACATCACGCTGCTTCCGCCGCACCGGCGTGCCGCGGCCGGCATCGGCTGGGTGCCGCAGGAGCGCAACATCTTCAAGTCGCTGACGGTGCACGAGAACCTCACCGCGGTCGCGCGCCCGGGGCCGTGGACGGTGGCGCGCGCCTACCAGATGTTCCCGCGCCTGGCCGAGCGCCAGACGAACCTGGGCAACCAACTCTCGGGCGGCGAGCAGCAGATGCTGGCGGTGGCGCGCGCGCTGGTGCTGAACCCGAAGCTGCTGCTGCTCGACGAGCCGCTCGAAGGCCTCGCGCCGATCATCGTCGAAGAGCTGCTGCGCTCGATTGCGCGCGTGGTGCGCGACGAGGGCATGAGCGCGATCATCGTCGAGCAGAACCCCAGGCTGATCCTGCCGATCACGCAGCGCGCGGTGGTGCTGGACCGCGGCACCGTCGTGCACGAGGGCGCAAGCGCCGAACTGCTGGCCGACCGGGGCACGCTCTACCGCTGGCTCGCGGTGGCGCGGCACTGAGCCGCGCGCTGCCGCGCTCCGCCGGCGCTGGTTACTTGCCCATCACCTCGCCGATCGGCGCCCAGGTCTTGCCGTCGAACCTGACCAGTTGCACGGACTCGATCGGCGCGTAGTCGGCCGGGCCGGTGTTGATCCTGATGCCCGGCAGCGCCACGCCGGTGTCGAAGTCCTTCAGGTTCGCGGCCTGACGCATCACGTTCTCGCGGGTGAGGTTGTCGCCGCACTGCCTGAGCACCTGAACCAGGGTGCGGGCCGCCCCGTAGCCGTACACGTTGGCCGCGTCGGTGAGGCTGCCGTCGGGGTAGTATTTCTTCATGAAGGCGCGCCACTCGTTCATCCCGAGGTCGCTGTCCCAACGCGTGTCGGTCGGGTCCTTGCCGTAGATCGACGACAGCACGCCCATCGACTTGTCCAGGCCGGCCGGCGTCAGCACGGTGGCCACCGAGACCGACACGTTGGCCACGTATTGGGTCGGCTTCCAGCCCGTGTCGTAGGCCTTGCGGATCGCCTGGGCCGCGAACTTCGGTGTGGCGATGTTGAAGAACACGTTCGCCCCCGAGCCTTGCAGCTGCACGATCTGCGAGTCCACCGTCGCGTCGGTGGTCTCGTAGGTGGCCTCGGCCACGATCAGGTTGACCTTGTCACCCAGGCCGTCCTTCAGGCCCTTCAGGTAGTCCTTGCCGAAGTCGTCGTTCTGCAGCAGCACGGCGATCTTCGGGTTCGGCACGGTCTTCAGGATGTGCTGCGCATAGATCGCCGCTTCGGTCTGGTAGTTCGGCTGCCAGCCCATCGTCCACGGATGGCCCTTCGGGTCGTTCCACTTCGACGCGCCGGTGGCGACGAACAGCTGCGGCACCTTCTTGCCGTTGATGTAGGTGTGGATCGCGGTGTTCGACGGCGTGCCCAGGGTCTGGAACACCAGCAGCACCTCGTCTTGCTCGACCAGGCGGCGCACCATTTCGACCGTCTTCGGCGGGCTGTAGCCGTCGTCGAGCGTGATGAAGTTGACCTTGCGCCCGTTGATGCCGCCCTCGTCGTTGATCTTATTGAAGTAGGCCGCCTCGGTCTTGCCGATCGTGCCCTAGGCCGACGCCGGGCCGCTGTACGGCATGGTGTTGCCGATCTTGATCTCGGTGTCGGACGCACCCGGGTCGTACTTCTTCTGCGCCTGCGCGCACGGCGCCAGGGCCAATGCAAGCCCGATCGCAGCACCCAGGTGGACGAGATGTTGACGCCTGCTGAGCATGCTTCCTCCTTGTCGGGTGGAAACGCACCCGTCGTGTCGCCAGGTCCGGCCCGGCCATCATCGGCCAGCGTGCCGGGTTTGAATACGTGGGACTTGTGCCTATGCGCGGCGTTCGCGCTGGCTGCGGCTCCCGGTGTCAATCCGGAGTTGGTCCCGCGATGAGGTCGGATTTCACGCATCGAGCGCGTCCACGCGGTCGCGCCGCGCCCGGGCGACGCGCCCGCGCTCAGGTCGACCCGCGTGCTGCCGATAAGCACGGATCGCACCTGGGTCGCCTCGATGAATCCAAATCGTCTCTCGTACACGCCGCTGGAGTGGCCGCGCCGCCTGCTGGTGCTCGCCTTCCTCGCCGCCAGCGTCTGGTACCTGCATTGGCGTCTGGGCACGCTGAACCCGGACGCGCCGATCTTCTCCGGCCTGATCTACGCTGCCGAGGTGTTCGGTTTCGCCACCGCGCTGCTGCATGTCTTCATGTGCTGGCGGCTCACGGTCCGCAGCGCACCGCCGGTACGGCTGGACGTGAGCGTCGACGTGTTCGTGCCCACCTACAACGAATCGGTCGATCTGGTGCGCAAGACCTTGCTCGCCGCGCGCGGCATGGATCACCCGCACAAGACCTGGCTGCTCGACGACGGCCGGCGCCCGGAGATGCGCGCGCTGGCGGCACAGCTCGGCTGCGAGTACCTCGAACGCGCCGACAACCTGCACGCCAAGGCGGGCAACCTGAACCATGCGCTGAAGCACAGCAGCGGCGAATTGATCGCGATCTTCGACGCCGACCACGCGCCGCGCCGCGACTTCCTGGCCAAGACGCTGGGCTACTTCGAGAACAAGCGCGTCGCGTTCGTGCAGACTCCGCAGGACTTCTACAACCTCGATTCGTACCAGCACCGCGGCGGCGGCGGTGGCCGCGCGGTGTGGACCGAGCAGTCGCTGTTCTTCCGCGTGATCCAGCGCGGCAAGGACTACTGGAACTCGGCCTTCTTCTGCGGCAGCTGCGCGGTGGTGCGGCGCAGCGCGCTCGAGGAGATCGGCGGCTTCGCCACCGGCACGATCACCGAGGACCTGCACACCTCGATGCGCATCCATGCCAAGGGTCACGAGTCGGTCTATCACGCCGAGCCGCTGGCGTTCGGCCTGGCGCCCGAGTCGATCCAGCCCTTCCTGGCGCAACGCGTGCGCTGGGGCCAGGGCGCGATGCACGTCTGGCGCAAGGAGGGCATCCTGACGCACCGCGGCCTGAGCTTGGCCCAGCGCCTGAACTACTTCGCCTCGGTGCTGACCTACTTCGACGGCTGGCAGAAGGCGATCTTCTATTTCGCGCCGGTCGCGGTGCTGCTGTCGGGCGTGCTGCCGATGCGCGCCAGCATGACGGACTTCCTGATCCACTTCGCGCCGTTCTGCGTGCTGACCTTCTGGGTCTTCGAAGAGGTCGCGCGCGGCTACGGGCGCAGCCTCTTCATCGAGCAGTACAACATGGCGCGCTTCGCCGCGTTCGCCTGGGCGACGCTGGCCTGGGTCGCGCCGACGCTGAAGTTTCTCGTCACCGCCAAGGGTGCGCCGGCGGCACGCGGTGCGGTCCGGCTGACCTTCCCGCAATGGTCGGTGCTGACGCTGAATGCGCTCGCGATCGCGGTCGGCGGCGTTGTCTACATGGTGTCGCCGAACCTGCCGCTGGGCGCGGTCGTCGCGAGTGTCTTCTGGGCCGTCGTCAACAGCGCGCTGGCGATCGGCGTGATCGCGTTCACGGCCATCACCCAGCGCAACCGCCGCAAGCAGTACCGCTTTCCGGTCGCGCTGCCGGCGGAGCTGGTGGTGGCGGACGGTTCGCGCCTGTCGGGCACCGTCGACGACGTGTCCGAGAACGGGCTGCGCTTCTACGGCAAGCTGCCGGTCAGCCTGGCCGTAGGCGACATGCTGACCGGCCACCTGACCTTGCCCGAGAGCCGCGTCGCGTTCTGGGGCGAGGTTCGCGGCGCCGTGCCGCTGCCCGAGGACGAGCCGGGCCTGAAGGCGGTCGGCCTGCATTTCTCGACCAGCAAGGAAGGCCGCAACCAGCTCGAAGGCTTCCTGTTCGGTTCGGACCTGCAGTGGGTGCTGAACGGCTACACCGACCAGGTCGACACGCCGATGAGCCGGCTGATGCCGCGGCTGGTGCCCGGCCCGGGGCCGAACCCGCTCGCGCAGGTGCGCTGGAACGCGGGCGCGGCGCGGGTCGACCGCAACGGCCCGGCCGAATCGGTGCTGATGTCGGCCAGGTCGGCGGGCTCGGACGACGCTTTCGTCGTCAGCCACAACGCACTGCCCGAGCAGCGCGATCTGGTCCTCGACGTGAGCCGGCGCACCGACGCACCGACGTGCAGTGTCCGTCTCGAGCGTCTCGCGCTGAACGGCCCGGGGGGCGGCGACATCGCGGTGTTCGCCTACCGCGTCGTCAGCTCGACCGAGCTGCCGCCGCTGCCGGCGGCGACGCCGCAAGCCGACGATCCGTGGGAGGTGCCGCGCCGCCAGTCGCTGCCCTCCACCTACTAGCCCCGCGATGCGCCCCTGCCGATCGGAACCCACACCTTGAAGCCGACACGTTATTGCGCCCTGGCGCTTGCCGCCGCCGCGCTGTGCGCCGCCAGCAGCGCCCAGGCGATCGAGTATGCCCAGCTCGACACCTCGTCGAGCGCGACCACGGCGGTGCTGGTGCACGCCCTCGGTGCATCGTCGCCCGACACACCGGCGCCGCTGGTCTCGGCGACCTATGCGCGCTGGGACACCGGCGACGCCACCGCGGCGGGCATCGTCTACCGCTGGTCGGTGGGCGGCGACACGCATCACTGGGTGGTCGGCGCCGGCGCCGGCATCAACGACTTCCACGACCGCGCCGACCCGGCGGCGAGGCACGACACGCGCTCGTCGGCGCGGGTGCAGTCGGAGTGGTACGGCCCGGCGCCCGGCGGAACGTACTACGTGCTGGCGCAGGCATCGAGCTTTCGCGGCAGCTGGCTGGCGACCGCGCAGTACGCGCCGTCCGGGCTGCCGGTGGCGGTCGAGTGGAGCCGCTACCACGAGCGGGGCTACCAGGCGACGAATCTCGGCCTCCGGTTCGCGCTGGGCTCGCCGCGCTGGTTCCTGCGCGCCGGCAACACGCGCGCCGACGGCGAATCACGGCCCTACATCGGCATCGCCTACAACGGCTTCTGAGCGCCGGTGGCGCACGCCACGGCGTCAGCCCTTGCGCTGTTTCGCCCAGTAGCCGAACTCGGCCTCGTGGCACTCGATGTCGACCTCGGTGACGCGCCCGATCAGCCGCTCCTGCACCGCGCCCACCGCCTGGTTGTAGAAGCTGGGCGCGATCTCATCGAGGAAGAAATGCAACAGCGCCGCGGCCTGGATGTTGCCGATGCCCTCGCCGAAGGTCTCCTGCCAGTAGCGCTCGATCGACGTGACCGCGGTGGTGCGCGCGTCCTTGTGGAGTTCGATGGTCATGCGGTGGGCTCGCTCAGGAGTGGGTGGCCGCCCAGGCGGCCAGGAGTTCGGCTTCACGCTGCGGCGTGAGCTTGCCGGCGCGGCGCTTGTCGTCGGGCGCGGGCAGGCCTTCGGCGAGCACTGCGGCAATCGTCTCGTGCAGCGGCCGGGTGCGCAGCCCGGCCGCCGCGGCGCGCGTCAGGTCGCGGTTGAAGCCGGCGTATTCCGGGTCGATCGACGGCAGCCACAACGGCAGTTCGCTCCACGGTTGCACGCCGTGCTGCAACAGGAAGGCTTCGTCGACGCGCACCGGCTGCGCCGGTGCCAGGCCGTGCGCCGCCGCATCGGCGCGGCACGTGGCGATCAGCGTGTGCCAGCCGATGGTCTCGCCGCCGACCGGCCCGCTGCCGTTGAGCGCGCCGCGCGTGCCGGCTTCGAGCAGCTCGATCATCCAGGCCGCGAGATCGCGCACGTCGATGAACTGCAGCGCGCACACGTCCGGCACGTCGGGCACCAGCATCGCGCCGCCCGCGGCGGCGCGCCAGACCCAGTACGAGAAGCGCCCGCTGCGGTCACCGGGCCCGACGATCAGGCCCGGCCGCACGATCAGCGCACGCGCGCCGAACACGCGCATCACCTCGGCCTCGCACGCGGCCTTCTGCGCGCCGTAGTGGCGCAGGTCGCGGTCGTCGCGCGCGATGCCGTCGAAGCGTGCCAGCGGGTGGTCTTCGGCCGTCATCGGCTCGGTCGTGTCGGCGTAGGCCGAGACGCTGGAGACGAACAGGCAGGCCCCGCAGGCGTCGCGCAGCGCCTCGGCGCTGCGCTGCACGTCGGCGGGCACGTAGCCGCAGGTGTCGATCACCGCGTCCCAGCGGCGGCCGGCGAGCACGCCCAGATCGGCGACGCGGTCGCCGCTCAGCGCCTCGACGCCCTCGGGCCAGGCGCTGCGCGCACGGCCGCGGTTGAAGACCGTGACGCGGTGGCCGCGCGCGCGTGCCGCGTCGAGTGCCGCGGCGCCGAGGAAGACACCGCCGCCGAGGATCAGGAGCTGCATGCCGGTCTCCGCTGGGGGTTCAGGACAAGCTTGCCGGATCGAGGTTCGCGCCGCAGACGATCAGCGCGACGCGCTCGCCTGCGCGCGGCCGCACGACCCCGCTGCGCAGCGCCGCCAGCGGCAGTGCGGCGGCCGGCTCGACCGCGAGTTTCAGCTCGTTCCACAGGAAGCGCTGCGCGTCGCGGATCGCCTCGTCGCCGAGCAGCTCGGCCTGCGCGACGTGGCGCTGCGCGATCTCCCACGCGATGCGGTCGATGCGGCGTGCGCCCAGCGAATCGGCCGCGATGCCGCCGACCTGCACATCGACCGGCGCGCCGGCCGCGCGGGCCCGGAACAGCGTCGGCGCGAGTTCCGGTTCGAGCGCGACGACAAGGCTGCGCCCGGCGAACCAAGCCGCGATGCCGCCGATCAGCCCGCCGCCGCGGACGCTGACCAGCAGCGTGTCGGGCGCGTGGCCGCACTGCGTCTCGAGCTCGCGCGCCAGCGTGCCGGCACCGGCGACGACCTCGGGCTGGTCGTAGGCGTGGGTCATCAGCGCGCCGGTCTCGCGCTGGCGCGCCTCGCAGGCTTCGAGCGCGTCGGCGTACACGTCACCGGCGATCACGACCTCGGCGCCGAGCGCCGCGAGGCGCGCGCGCTTGGCGGCCGAGATCACGCTCGGCACGAAGACCTCGGCGCGCACTCCGAGCGCGCGCGCGGCCACCGCGGTCGCGATGCCGGCGTTGCCGCCCGACGCGGCGATCACGCCGGCCGCGGGGATCGGGTTCGCGAGCAGCCGGTTGAACATGCCGCGCGCCTTGAAGCTGCCCGAGCGCTGCAGGTGCTCGAGTTTCAGCAGCACCTCGAACGCCGGCGCGTCGGCCGGCAGGCCGAGCGCGCGGCTGGGCAGGCGCCACAGCGGCGTCTCGTGCACGTACGGCGCGATGCGCGCGGCGGCGGCGGTGATGTCGGCGGTCGTGATGCTCATGGGCAGTTGGCGGTTCCTCGTGCGGCGGCCAGTATCGCGCGAGCGCACTACGATGCGTGTTCTGCGCCGCGGGCGCGTGTCTGGAGCGATGCATGCAACTCGGAATGATCGGCCTCGGCCGGATGGGCGCGAACATGGTGCGCCGCCTCGCCAAAGGCGGCCACGACTGCGTGGTGTTCGACCGCGCTGCGCTCGCGGTGCGCTCGCTCGCGAACGAAGGCGCGACCGGCGCCGTCTCGCTCGCCGACCAGGTCGCGAAGCTCGCGAGGCCGCGCGCGCTGTGGCTGATGCTGCCGGCCGCGGTCGTCGACGCGACCATCGCCGAGCTGCTGCCGCTGCTCGATGCCGGCGACACGCTGATCGACGGTGGCAACTCGTACTACGTCGACGACATCCGCCGCGCTTCGGCACTGGCCGCGAAGCAGATCCACTGCGTCGATGTCGGCACCAGCGGCGGCGTCTGGGGCCTGGAGCGCGGCTTCTGCATGATGATCGGCGGCGCGGCCGAGGTCGTGAAGCGCCTCGACCCGATCTTCGCCACACTCGCGCCCGGCATCGGCGAGATCCCGCGCACGCCGGGCCGCGACGGCAGCGGCACGGCCGAGCGCGGCTACCTGCACTGCGGCCCGAACGGCGCCGGCCACTTCGTCAAGATGGTGCACAACGGCATCGAGTACGGAATGATGGCCGCGTACGCGGAAGGCCTGTCGATCCTGAAGGGCGCGAACGTCGGCAGCGCCGACCACGCGCACGACGCCGAGACCACGCCGATGCGTGTGCCCGAGCACTACCGCTACGAGATGCCGCTGCACGACATCGCCGAGGTCTGGCGTCGCGGCAGCGTGATCGCGTCGTGGCTGCTCGACCTGACCGCGAGCGCGCTGAACGAAGATCCGGATCTGGCCAGGTTCGAGGGCCGCGTCTCCGACTCCGGCGAGGGCCGCTGGACCATCCAGGCCGCGATCGACGAGGCCGTGCCCGCCCCGGTGCTGACCGCGGCGCTGTACGCGCGCTTCAGTTCGCGCGGCGAAGCGGAATTCCAGAACCGGATCCTGAGCGCGATGCGGTTCCAGTTCGGGGGGCATGTGGAGAAGCCGCACACCGGCTGAAAGGCGCGAGCCGGCGCAGGCCGGGGGGTCGTTTGCGGCATCGACAACATGCAGGATGACGGATCGGCGTTCGGCGTCGTACAGTCGCGACTTCGACCTGAGCCGCGGGTGTCGTCTGCCGCGGCCGATCGCACGGCGGCCCGACGCCGGCCGAGTCGTCCGCAGGGTTGTTCGGGCCTGTCCTGTTGCTGACGGAGGAAGGGCATGCGCAAGTACCTGCTGTGGATGGCCGTGGTGATCGCTGCCGGCCTGCAACTCGGCTGCGGTGCACCGGGCGGCGTTCGGCTCCTGTCGAAGCCGGACCAGAACTGCCTGACCAACGCGACCTGCTTCATCGACGTCTACGCCAGCGTCGGATCGAGCGGCGAATGCAACGTGTCACCGCAGTACGAGAACGTCTACGTGGCGGCTGGCAAGACGCCCTGGGTGGTCTGGCGGATCGAGGCCTCCGACCCGCACGACCGGAACGACTACCGCTTCGTGTTCACGACCTTGCCGGCCGTGAACGGCGTCGACCTCATCGGCAACGATCCGAATTTTGATTTCGACAGCCCCGGCCTCGACAACGGCAATCCGGCCCGCTTCCGGTGGCGCGACATCCACGGCCGCGCCCGCTCGCTGGACTACAACCTGATCGTGCAGCGCAAGGCCCACGGATCGTCCGACCCGTGGTCCGACTGCACGCGCATCGACCCGCGGATCGTCAACTACTGACCGCCCACCGGGGCGGCCATCGCGTCCGCGTCGAACAAGATTCGAGCGTGGCCCAGGGCCCGGCCCAACTCCGAGGCCGAGTCCATGCCGAACTCGCTGCGCAGCGCGTCGGCCCGCTGCCAGCACTGGTGCGCCGCCGCGGCATCGCCGCACAGATGTTCGGCCTCGGCGCGGCTGCACAGCAGCAGGCCCAGGCTGAGCTGGTCCGAGGCGCCCAGCAGCAGGGCCTCGCCGATGGCCAGGCAGGCCCTCGATGCCTCGACGTGCCCGAGCCGTGCCTCGAGCAGGCCCAGGTAGCCGCGAAACTGCCCCTCCGAGCGGCGATCGCCGATTTCCTGCGCCACCGCCACCGCGCGGGCGCAGTGGACCCGCGCGTCGCTCAACTCGCCTTGCGCCTCGAGCACGATCCCCAGATTGCACAGCACCGTGCCTTCGAGCCGCACCTCCCCGACCTCGCGCGCGATCACCAGGGCTGCCTCGAACTCGGCGCGCGCCGCACCGCCGCGGCCCTGCTCGTGATGCAGCAGGCCGAGGTTGCAGCGCGCGTTGCCCTCCCAGCGGCGGTCGCCGACCTCGCGCGCCAGCGCCAGCGCCATCTCGTAGTGCCGGCGCGCCTCGTCGAGCCGCCCGTGGTCGTGATGCACGCCGCCGAGGTTGCCGAGCAGGCCGCCTTCCAGACGACGGTCGTGCAGCGCACGCGCCAGCTCGAGCGCCGCCTCGTAGTGGCCGCGGGCCTGGTCGAGCTGCGCTCGATGATCTGCCAGCCGGCCCAGGCCCATCAGCACCTGACACAGCAGCGCACGATCGCCGAGTTCACGGGCCAGCCCCTGGGCACGGGTCAGACCGTCCAGCGCGTCGGCCTGATGGCCCTCGGCCGCGCGCTGAGCGGCGATCGCCAGCAGCAGCCGTGCCTCGCCCGGCCGGTCGTCGGCGGCGTGGGCCATCGCCAGACCGGCTTCAAAGTGCGTGCGCGCCGCGGCGACATCGCCCAGCATGTAGAGCGCGCTGCCGGCGACCCAGTCCGCCAGCGCCTGCTGGTCGGCGCGCAGGCCCGGCATCGCGCGCACCTGCGCCGCCAGCTCGGCGCCGACCCGGACCGGGCCGGTCAGCCGAAGTGCCGCCCAGGCGCCGGCCAGGGCACCGAGTGCCGCAGCCGCGTCGGAGCCCGCGACCGCAGCGCCGCAAGCGGCGACCAGGTTGTGGGCTTCGACGCAGCCCTGCGCGACCGCGGCACGCTCGTCGAGCCCGGCGAAGTGGCGCCAGTGGCGGGCCTGCGCCGCCGCCGCCGCTGACGCGCCACTGCCCGGGTAGCGACCGTCGGTGCGCAGGTGCTCGGCCGCGTACTCGCGCACGCTTTCGAGCAGATCGAAGCGGTCGTCTTCGACCTGGCGCACCAGACTCTTGTCGACCAGCCACTGGACGACATCGACCGTCGACGGCGCGCCGCCCGGATGGGCCGGATCGAGGACCGCCTGCGCCGAGTCGAGCGTGAAGCCACCGACGAACACCGACAGCTGCGCCAGCGTAGCCTTTTCGGCGGCACTGAGCAGATCCCAGGACCAGTCGAAGGTCGCCCGCAGCGTGGCTTGGCGGTCGCGCCGGCCGGCGCTCGACAGGAGCAGCTTGAAGCGCTCGTGCATGCGCGCCAGCAGCACCCGCGGCGGCATCACGCGCACGCGCGCCGCGGCGAGTTCGATCGCCAGCGGCAGGCCGTCCAGCACCTTGACGAGCTGCTCGATCGCGGCCCGATCGTCGGCGCCGGCATGGAAGCCCTGTTTCGCGGATTCGGCGCGGCGCAGGAACAGCGCGGCCGCATCGGTGGTCGGCAGCGGTGCCAGCGCCAGCGTCTCTTCGCCGACGATGCCCAGCACCTCGCGCGTGGTGACAAGGAATTTCGCCTGCGCGGCCCGGTCGAGCCAGCGGCCGAGCGTCTCCTCGGCATGACGCGCCACCTGCTCGAAGTTGTCGAGAACCACCAGGCAGGCGCCGCGCCCGGCAATCGCCTGCGCGAGCTGCGCGACCGGATTGGCTTCGCCCAGCGGAACGTCCAGCCCCTGGGCGACGGCGAAGCAGATGCCATCGACGCCACGCGCCTGCGACAGGTCACAGAACCAGACGCCGCCCGGGTAGTCCCCCAGCCATGCCCAGGCGAAGCGCGTGGCCAGGCGCGTCTTGCCGGTGCCGCCGATACCGAGCACCGAGACCAGGCGCGCGCCATCGGCGAACTTCTGCGCCAAGACCTGCAGCGGCTGCTCCCGCCCGACGAAGCTGTCGCGCTCGGCCGGCACGCTGTGCCGCACCTCGCGCACCGGCAGCCAGAGCTCGCGCTGGCGCAGCACGCGGTAGGCCTTCGCGTCGTCGGGCGGCGGCGTGAACGGCGCGTGCGCGTCGCCGACCTCGAACAGCTCGACCGGCTCCGGCAGCCCCTTGAGGCGCCAGTGTCCGTGCGACTGGACGCGCAGCGCGTTCGCGCCGAGCGCGCTGCGTGCCTCCGCGGTAATCAGCGTCTGCCCGCCGAGCGCGGTGGCCATCACGCGCGCGGTGATCGGTTTCGCCAGGCCGTCGACCTCGAATCGCTTCGCACCGCCCGCGACATCGTCGGCGTTGCTCTCGCGCAGCGTCATCGGCCCGACATGAATCGCCGCACGCGCGGCCAGCGGGTGCTCGAGCGCGGCCAGCGCCCGGTGGTAGGCGAGCGCGAAGCCGGCGGCGTCGGCAGCGTTGTCGAACACCGCCAGCAGGCCGTCGGTCTTCTCGATCTCGCGCCCGCGCCAGACGCGCAGCAGGTCGCGCGCCGCGCGGTCGTGCTCGGCCCACAGGCGCGCCATCTCGGCGTCGCCGAGCGCGTGCGACAGCCGGGTGCTGTCGACCACGTCGGTCAGGAGCAGGGCACGCAGAGTGGTCATCGCAAGGCTGGGGCGGGTCGGCCGATGATCGGGCTTGCGGCGAACTTGTGCAACGAGCCGGGCGACGGCCGCGCCACAATCCGCTGCGCGGCCCGCGAGCGGCCGGCGACAGGGCCTGACGATGACGATCCAGCGCAGGAACGACGACGACCGCGGCGACCCGCTGGCCGCCCCGCGGCTAGCGCGCTTCGCCGACCTGTCGGTGCAGGTCGCAGCGCCGATCGAGGTCGGCGCGGTCGGCCATGGCACGCGGCGCGTGATCGCGATCCTCGGCGGCAGCTGTATCGCGCGCGACTGGACCGCGCGCGTGCTGCCCGGTGGCGCCGACTTTCAGCTGATCGTCAACGAACGGATGGCCCGGCTCGACGCGCGCTACGTGCTCGAGACCGACGCCGGCGACCGCATCTGCGTCCACAACGACGCGCTGCGCACCGCGGCGCCCGAGGTGATGGCGCGGCTGCTGCGCGGCGAGCCGGTCGCGCCCGAGGACGTCTACTTCCGCTGCGCGCCGCGCTTCGAGGCCAGCGCGCCGTCGCTCGTGTGGCTGATGGAGCGCGTGTTCCTCGGCACCGGGCTCAGGCGGCCGAGCGACGTGGTGATGCGCTTCTTCGAGGTGCTGTAACTGCGCCCGCCGTCCCCGGCTCGCGGAACAGCCGGATCGCGAGCGCGCGCAGCCACTGGTGCGCCGGGTCGTTCTGCGCCCGCTGGCTCCAGTGCAGCCCGACGCCGAAGTCGGCCACCGCCCAGCGCGGCTGCACGAAGCGCAATTGCCCGGCGAGCGCGAACTTGGTCGCGATTCGCATCGGCAGCAGCACCGCCAGATCGGTCTCGCGCAGGATCGCCGGGATCACCATGAAGTGCGGCGTGCTCAGCCGGATGCGCCCCTGCAGCTGCATCCGGTCGAGCAGGCGCAGCGTCTCGGTGTGCTGGCGCACGACGACGTAGTCGAGCTGCGCCAGCTGGCGTGGCGTCGGCTGCTGCGCGAGCAACGGGTGGGCGGCGCGCGCCAGCACCACGTAACGCTCCATGAACAGGCGCTGCTGGCAGCTGTGCTCGACGCCGGGCAGGTAGCCGAAGGCGGCGTCGATCGTGCCGCTGTCGAGCGCGTTCTCGATCTGCGCGTACTCGAGCTGGCGGGTCTCGATGCGCACCTCCGGCGCGAGGCGCCGCACTTCGTGCATCAGGGCGGGCAGGAACTCGCTCTCGCCGATGTCGCTCATGTGCAGCCGGAAGGTGCGCTGCGCGGTCTCCGGGTCGAACCGGCTGGCACCGTGCAAGGCCTCGCCGACCAGGTGCAGCGCCTGCTGCACCGCGTGGGCCAGCGCGTCGGCGTTCGCGGTCGGTGCCACGCCGCGTCGCGACCGATATCCTGCGACTGGTCATACTGATCGCGTTCCCGATCATCGCGCTGTACCTGCCGCAACGGATAGGATAGACGCCGACGCGGTAGCCGCCGCCGAAGACGAGGAATTTCGCTGGCTGCGAAGTGAGAGTGCCCGTGCTTCCATGGACGGGCGGGTTAGAAGTAAAAACCAACAGGAGACAAGCAAGACTGTTCGAAAAGGTTCGACCGTCCCGAGTGCATTCGGCCGAGCGGCGCTCGCCGGCGCGTGCGCCACGATGTTCATGGTTTCGGCCGCGCACGCGCAAGCGCTCAAGAGTTACGACTCGACGAAGAAGGATTTCTGGGGGCACCCGCCAGCGGACTGTTTCCTCGGCGACGAGACCCAGACGCAGAAGGGCCTCGCGCCCGACGCGTCGCCGGCGCTGCCGGCATCGATGGCCGATCTGGAAAAGAACCTGAAGGCGATCAAGCTGCCGAAGGGTTTCAAGATCAGCGTGTTCGCCAGCGGCGTCAACAGCGCGCGCCAGATGGCCTGGGGCGACAAGGGAACGCTGTTCGTCGGCTCGTTCGGCGTCGGCACAGTCTACGCGATCACCGACAATGACGGCAAGAAGGAAGTCAAGGAGATCCTGAAGGGCCTGAAGATGCCCACCGGCATCGCGTTCCGCGACGGCGCTCTGTACGTCGTCGACATCGACAAGATCCTGAAGTACGAGAACGCGGAGGCGAGCCTCGACAAGATGCCCGAGGCCAAGGTCATCTACAGCGACATGCCGTCGTACGTGGCGCACGGCTGGAAGTACCTGACCTTCGACAAGGAGGGGCGCCTGTACGTGCCGTTCGGGCCGCCGTGCAACGTGTGCCTGCCGCCGACCAGCCTGTCGCAGGTGCGACGCGTCAACCTGGCCACCGGCGAGGCCGAGCTTATGGCGATCGGCGTGCGCAACAGCGTGGGCGGCGACATCGACCCGCGCAGCGGCGACTACTGGTTCACCGAGAACGCGCGCGACTGGGTCAGCGACGACTTGCCGAGCGACAAGCTCAACCACATTGCCAAGATCGGCGCGCACTACGGTTACCCGTACTGCCACCAGGGCACCATGCTCGATCCGAAGTACGGCAAGGGCCACAGCTGCAGCGAGTTCACGCCGCCGGCGCTCAACCTGGGCGCGCACGTGGCGCCGCTGGGGATGAAGTTCTACAGCGGCAGCCAGTTTCCGGCCGACTACAAGAACAACATCCTGATCGCCGAGCACGGCTCCTGGAACCGTCACAAGTACCAGGGCGCGCGGATCATGCGCGTGACCACCGACCCGCAAGGCAAGAGCGTCAAGCAGGAGGTGTTCGCCAGCGGCTGGCTGACCGGCGACAAGGCCTTCAGCGGCCGGCCCGCCGACATCGTGCTGGCCAAGGACGGCTCGATCCTCGTGGCTGACGACTGGGCCGGCGCGATCTACCGCATCAGCTACGGAAAGTAGCCGGCTCGCGGCGCAGACTGCCCGCCGCGGCGACACGGCGGGCAGTCGATCTCGACGAACCTCGAACGACGGATTTCCAATGAACCTAAAAACGTGAGTTACCCGGTCGGCGTAGGACCGACCAGCACCGGTAAAGGCGGCCCGACGCCGACGATCCGGTCGCAGATGTAGCGCAGCAAGGCGGCCCAGCGGTCGATCGAGG
>JANXZN010000293.1 GCA_025355545.1 Rhizobacter sp. | reverse complement strand
CTAGGCGTCAAGCGTCGGTCGAAGAAGGCGCGCAGTCTGCTGCAGGCGCCGGTACTTGGCCCAGAGCGACTCCTGCGACTCGACATGCTCCGGATTGATCGGGATGCAATCGACCGGGCACACCTGCACGCACTGCGGCTCGTCGAAGTGACCGACGCATTCGGTGCACTTGGCGGGATCGATCTGGTAGAAGTCCACGCCCATCGAGATCGCCTGATTCGGGCACTCGGGCTCGCAGACATCGCAGTTGATGCATTCGTCGGTGATCAGGAGTGCCATGGGCTCTCCTTCGCGCCGACGAACCCGGCACGCGCTCGCAGGCGCGTGCCGCGGCCCGCGGCGCAACGCGTGCGTTGCGGATTCTTTTGGGTCGTTTCGGTAGTCAGCAGCGCCATGCGGGAACCTCAGGCCTCGGTCGTCTTCACCCGCTGACGCAGCCGGCTCAGCACCGAGGGTGACACGAACTTGGAGACATCACCGCCCAAGGTGGCAATCTCGCGCACGAAGGTGCCCGAGACGAACTGGTAGCGGTCGCCCGGCGTCAGGAACATCGTCTCCACGTCCGGCATCAGCTGGCGGTTCATGCCGGCCATCTGGAACTCGTACTCGAAGTCGCTGACCGCGCGCAGGCCGCGCACCACGACCTTGCCGCCGTTGTCGACGACGAAGTCGCGCAGCAGCCCGCGAAACGCCATCACCTCGACGTTCGGGTACCTGGCCGCGAGCTCGGTGGCGATGTCCAGCCGCTCGGCGATCGTGAACATCGTGCGCTTGTGGTGGCCGGCAGCGACCGCAACGATCAGGCGCTCGAACAAGCGGCTGGCGCGGCGCATCAGGTCTTCGTGCCCCAGGGTCATCGGATCGAATGTGCCCGGGTAGACGGCAGTGAGTTTGGTCACGGAGGTCAAGGCGCGCTCCCGGGGTTGAATTCGGCCGCAGTGTAGCCGCGGCCGCTCAGCGCGAGTCGGCGCGCCGCAACAGATGGAAGTGGACCGCCCCGGCGCGGTCCTGGCGGTGCAACGCCAGGCCGAGTCCGTCCAGCGCCGCCGGCTGCAGCGCTGCGCCCGCCTCGACGTAGACGAAGCCCTGCGGCACGACCAGCCGTGCGGCCAGCGCCAGCGCCGGTTCGACCAGCGGCGTGTCGAAGGGCGGATCGATGAAGACCAGTTCGAACGACGCCGGCGCGCAACGCGCCATCCAGGCCAGCGCGTCGACGGTTTCGATGCGCAGTTGTGCGGCATTCAGGCGCTGCTTCGATTCGTTCAGGCTCAGCGCCAGGCGGCGCTCGCGTTCGAGCAGCACGACCTGCGCGGCGCCGCGCGATGCGGCCTCGAAGCCGAGTGCGCCCGAGCCGGCGAACGCATCGAGGCAGCGCCAGCCGCTCAGGTCGTGGCCGAGCCAGTTGAACAGCGTCTCGCGCACCCGGTCGGGCGTCGGGCGCAGGCCCGGCGCATCGGCCACCGGCAGCTTGCTGCGCTTCCAGACGCCGCCGATCAGGCGCACCTCGCTGCGCCGTACTGCACCAGTCATGAGCGCACTGGAATGCCGTCGCGCGCCAGCAGCGCCTTGGCCTGACCGACCGTGAACTCGCCGTAGTGGAAAATGCTCGCGGCCAGCACCGCGTCGGCGCCGCCGATGCGGATGCCATCGGACAGGTGCTCGAGCGCGCCGACGCCCCCCGAGGCGATCACCGGCACGCTGACCGCGTCGCTGACCGCGCGCGTCAGCGCCAGATCGAAGCCGCTCTTCGTGCCGTCGCGGTCCATGCTCGTCAGCAGGATCTCGCCGGCGCCCTGCTTGGTCATCTCGCACGCCCACGCGACCGCGTCCAGCCCGGTGTTCTTGCGGCCGCCGTGGGTGTAGACCTCCCAGCCCTGGCACGCGGCGCGCACCTTGGCATGAAGGTCGGAATTGACGCGCCGCTTCGCGTCAATGGCCACGACGATGCACTGCGCGCCGTATTTCTGCGAGGCATCGCGGATCACCTGCGGGTTCGCCACCGCCGCCGAGTTGAAGCTGACCTTGTCGGCGCCGGCGTTGAGCAGACGGCGCACGTCTTCGACCGTGCGCACGCCGCCGCCGACCGTCAGCGGAATGAAGACCTGCGCGGCCACCGCCTCGATGATGTGCAGGATCAGGTCGCGGCCGTCGCTGGTGGCGGTGATGTCGAGGAAGGTCAGCTCGTCGGCGCCCTGGTCGTTGTAGCGCGCCGCGATCTCGACCGGGTCGCCGGCGTCGCGCAGTTCGACGAAGTTGACGCCCTTGACGACGCGGCCGCCGGTCACGTCGAGGCACGGAATGATGCGCTTCGCAAGCATGTCAGTGCTTGCCTCTTGGACCTTCGAGCATGGGCAGTGAGGCCGCCGCAGCGGGCCGTGAAGTGGAGGGGTCAGGCACCGTTGAGTTCGTCGGCGCGCGCCTGCGCAAGCGCGAAGTCGAGATCGCCGCTGTAGATCGCGCGACCGCAGATCACGCCCTGGATGCCCTGGTCCTGCACCGCGCAGAGCTGGTCGATGTCGGCCATGCCGGACAGGCCGCCCGAGGCGATCACCGGAATCGTCAGCGCCTGCGCAAGCTTGACGGTGGCGTCGATGTTGATGCCCGAGAGCATGCCGTCGCGGCCAATGTCGGTGTAGATCACGCCCTCGACGCCGTAGTCCTGGAACTTCTTCGCGAGGTCGATGACCTCGTGGCCGGTCAGCTTGCTCCAGCCGTCGGTGGCGACCTTGCCGTCCTTCGCGTCCAGGCCGACGACGATGTGGCCGCCGAAGGCCGAGCAGGCGTCGCGCAGAAAGCCCGGGTTCTTGACCGCCGCGGTGCCGATGATGATGAAGCTCAGGCCGTCGTCGAGGTAGCGCTCGATCGTGTCGAGATCGCGGATGCCGCCGCCGAGCTGCACCGGGATCTCCTCGCCGATCTCGGCCAGGATCGCCTTGATCGCGCCTTCGTTGACCGGCTTGCCGGCGAACGCGCCGTTCAGGTCGACCAGATGCAGCCGGCGCGCGCCCGCGTCGACCCAGCGCCGCGCCATGCGCGCCGGGTCTTCGCTGAAGGTGGTGGAGTCGTTCATGTCGCCCTGCTTGAGGCGCACACAGTGACCGTCTTTCAGGTCGATCGCGGGGATGAGCAACATGGCCGGCAGGGCAAGGAACCGTTCACGGGGTCCAGTGGAGGAAGTTGCGGTACAGCGCCAAGCCGTGTTCGGCGCTCTTTTCGGGGTGGAACTGGGTGGCGAAAATGTTATCGCGTGCGAGCGTGGAGGTAAAGCGCGTTCCGTAGTCGGTTTCGCCGACGCTGTGGCTGCGCGAAC
>JANXZN010000236.1 GCA_025355545.1 Rhizobacter sp. | reverse complement strand
AACCAGGAGACGATCATGTGCGAGTTCTTCGTCAAGGCCGATCCGATCAAGTACGAGCAGCGCTCGCGCACCGTGCGGATCCACGGCGTGCTGACCAGTCTGCGGCTGGAGAACATGGTGTGGGACATCCTCGCCGAGATGGCCGAGCAGGAGGGCCGCACGACCAACGCGCTGATCTCGCTGTTCCATGACGAGATCCTCGCGCAGCGTGGCGAGGTGCCCAACTTCGCATCGTTCCTGCGCGTGACCTGCATGCGCTACCTGCGGCGCGCCGCGGCCGCGGCCGATCGCACGGATCCGGCGGCGGGCGACACCCCTGCGCCGCCGCGGCTCGCGGTCGTGGCGGTCGCGGCCCAGCCGCGTTGACCTGCGGGCTCCATCCACAACCGCCGACCCCATGAATTTCAGTACCGAACGCCACCCCGGCGTCTGCGCCGAACCGCCCGCGGCCACGCAGGGCTTCGTGTTCAACCATTCGATGCTGCGCGTCAAGGACCCGGCGGTCGCGCTGGACTTCTACACCCGTGTGCTGGGCCTGCGCGTGCTGCGCAAGCTCGATTTCGAGGAGATGAAGTTCTCGCTCTATTTCCTGGCCCACCTGCCGCCCGGCAACGAGGTGCCGCAAGACGACGGCGAGCGCACCGCCTGGACCTTCGCGCAACGCGGCGTGCTCGAGCTCACCCACAACTGGGGCACCGAATCGGACCCGGCGTTCAGGTACCACGACGGCAATGCCCAGCCGCAGGGCTTCGGCCACATCTGCATCTCGGTGCCCGATCTGGACGCAGCGGTGGCCTGGTTCGATCAGCACCGGGTTCCCTACGTCAAGCGGCCCGATCAGGGGACGATGAAGAACGTCGCCTTCATCAAGGACCCGGACGGCTACTGGATCGAGATCGTCGAGCCGGCGCGGCTGAAGACGCTCGGCCGGCGCGCGCCATGACAAAAGCCTCAGCAGGTGCGAACCCGCTGAGGCTTGTCATTGCTGGTCGGGACGGCGGGATTCGAACTCGCGACCCCTTGCACCCCATGCAAGTGCGCTACCAGGCTGCGCTACGCCCCGATGAAGACGCGATTATAGGGTGTGTGTGAATCGACCCGGGCTCAGACTGCCAGCAAGCCGCGGATCGAGATCAGTTCCTGGCGCATCTGCGGCATCGACAGCGCGACCGCCGACACCTCAGGCTGCGGAATTTTCGCCGCACCGCCTGCGCTGGCCTCGAGTTCCTCGATCATCTCGTCGAGATCGACCGCATCGTCGGACGGTACGGCATGGCCGGTCAGGTCGGCCGTCTCGAGCGGGCCGCGCGCCGGGCCTGGTTCGGTCAGGCGGTTGCGCGCCCCGCTGATCGTGAAGCCCTGCTCGTACAGCAGGTCGCGGATCCGACGGATCAGCAGCACCTCGTGGTGCTGGTAGTAGCGGCGATTGCCGCGCCGCTTCATCGGCTTGAGCTGCGTGAACTCCTGCTCCCAATAGCGCAGCACGTATGGCTTGACGCCGCACAGATCGCTGACCTCACCGATGGTGAAGTAGCGCTTGGCGGGGATCGATGGGAGCGCTTTCTCCATGGAAATCAACGAGATTCCGGCAGAAAGCTAAGACTCTACTCGAACTCCTCCTCGGGCGGTATGTCGCCTTGCACGACCCCCTTGAGTTTGTGGCTGGCGTGAAAGGTCACGACGTTGCGCGCCTTGATCGGGATCGCCTCGCCGGTACGCGGGTTGCGCCCGGGCCGCGGCGCCTTGCGGCGGATGTTGAAGTTGCCGAACCCCGACATCTTCACGTCCGCGCCCGTCACCAGGGTCGCATGGATCAGGTCGAAGAAGGCCTCGACCATGTCCTTCGATTCGCGCTTGTTCAGGCCCAGGCGTTCGAACAGCAGCTCGGCGAGCTCGGCCTTGGTCAGTGTCGGCGTCTCGAGCGTCGGCAAGGCGACGCGCGACTTGCCCGGCGCATCGCCTTGTTCGTCGATGTCGGCAGCGTCGTGCGGTTCAGGCGTGTTCATGCTCGACTCCTCAGGCCCGCAGCCGAACGCCGAGGCGCTGAACCAGCGCATTCAGCACGTCGGCCACGACAGCATCGATGCGCTCGTCGGTCAGCGTGACCTCGTCGTCGAGCAACTCCAGGCGGATGCTCAGGCTGCGCTCGCCGGGGCGCATGTCGGCGCTGGTCGCCGGCGGCCGATAGACGTCGAAAAGCCGGCTCGACCTCACCAGGCCGGCATGCGCGGCGCTTGCGATCGTGCGCATCAACGCTTCGTGCGTGACCGATTCGCCCGCGATCACCGACAGGTCGCGCCAGATCGACTGCTGGCGTTGCACCGGCGTGTTCGACGGAAGATCGCGCCGCGTCAGCGCCGCGGCGTCGAGCTCGAACAGCAGTGGCGCGGCGGGCAGCTCGTAGGCCTGGCGCCATTTCGGATGCAGTTCGCCGACGAAGCCGATCACCGCGCCATCGAGCTCGATGCGGGCACAGCGGCCCGGGTGCATCGCCGGATGCTCGGCGGATGCGAAGCGAGCGACGCGCGGCGCGAGCAGCGCTTCGATGTCGCCCTTCAGATCGAAGAAATCGACGGCGCGGTCCCTCGTGCCCCACTGCAACGCATCGGCGCCGCCGTAGGCCAGACCCGCGAGTCGCATCGTCTGGCCCACACCGGCCACGCTGACGGGGCCATCGACCACGCTCGCATCGCGTGTGAACGCGCGCCCGACCTCGTACACGCGCACGCGCGTCGCCTTGCGCGAGAGGTTCAGGCGCAGCACGCCAACCAGGCTGCCGATCAGGCTCGATCGCATCACCGCGAGGTGGGCCGCCATCGGGTTCACCAGCTTGATCGGGTCGGCGTTGCCGGCGAGTTCGTGCTCCCAGCGCGCATCGACGAAGCTGAAGTTGATCGTCTCCTGGTAGTCGAGTGCGGCCATGCGCTGGCGCACATGGTCGAGGCTGCGCTGCGATTCGCTGCTCACGCGCGGCGTCAGCTCCGCCAGCGGCGGGGTGTCGGGGAGCCGGCCGTAGCCGACGAGCTTGATCACTTCCTCGATCAGGTCTTCCTCGATGCTCAAATCGAAGCGCCAGCTCGGTGGCGTGACCGTCAGCACGCCCGGCGCACTGCTGAACTGCAGGCCCAGGCGCTGCATCACGGCTTCGCACTGCGCCCGGGTGATCGGCATGCCGATAACCTTGGCCGCACGCTCGACGCGCAGGCCGACCGGCGCACGCCGAGGCAGGTTCGGCGCCTGGTCGTCCAGCGCGCCGCAGGCCGTGTCCGGGCGGCCGCAGATGTCGACGATCAGCTGCGTGATGCGCTCGAGGTGCTCGACCGTCAGCGCCGGGTCGACACCGCGCTCGAAGCGGTGCCCTGCCTCGGTGGCGAAGTTGTAGCGGCGCGAGCGCCCGGCCACCGCCTCGGGCCACCAGAACGCCGCCTCGACGTAGACGTTGCGCGTGGCGTCCGAGACCGCCGTCGCGTCGCCGCCCATGATGCCGGCGAGCGACTCGACCGCCTTCGCGTCGGCGATCACACCGACCTGCTCGTCGACCACGATCGTCGTGCCGTTCAGCAGCTTCAGCGATTCGCCGGCGCGACCCCAGCGCACAACCAGGCCCTCATGGATCTTGTCGAGGTCGAAGATGTGTGTCGGCCGACCGTACTCGAACATCACGAAGTTCGAGATGTCGACCAGCGCCGTCACCGAGCGCTGGCCGCAGCGGGCAAGGCGATCGACCATCCACGCCGGCGTTGGCGCCTTCGTGTCGATGTTGCGCACGATACGCCCCGAGAAGCGGCCGCACAGATCCGGCGCGTCGATCTTCACCGGCAGCTTGTCGTCGAAGCTCACCTTGACGGGCGGAAACGTCGGCTGGCGCAACGGCGCGCCAGTCAGCGCCGACAGCTCGCGCGCAACGCCGAAGACGCTCAGGCAATGCGCCAGGTTGGGCGTGAGTTTCAAGGTCAGCAGCGTGTCGTCGAGCTTCAGGTGCGTGCGGATGTCCTGCCCGACCGGCGCGCTGGCCTCCAGGATCAGCAGGCCGCCGTGGTCATCCGAGAGCTTCAGCTCGCGCGCCGAGCACAGCATGCCCTGGCTCTCGACGCCGCGCAACTGGCCGAGCTTGATGGGAAACGGCTTCACGTTGCCCTCCGAGTCGTCGGCGGGCGGCAGCTCCGCGCCCACCAGCGCACACGGCACCTTGATGCCGACGCGCACGTTCGGCGCGCCGCAGACGATGCTCAGCGGCGCCGCGCTGCCAACGTCGACGCGGCACACGCTGAGCCGATCGCCATTCGGATGGCGTTCGACCGCCAGCACCTCGCCGACCACGACGCCGTGGAACGGCGGCGCCGTGGGGCGCGCGTCTTCGACCTCCATGCCGGCCATCGTCAGCGTGTCGGCCAGTTCGGCGCTGGTGATCGGCGGGCTGCAGAACTCGCGCAGCCAGGACTCGGGAAATTGCATCTCGTCGTCGACTCGTCAAGGATCAATGGGAAAACGTGTCAGTTGAACTGCGCCAGGAAGCGCAGATCGCCTTCGAAGAACGCGCGCAGGTCGCTGATGCCGTAGCGCAGCATCGCCAGCCGGTCTATGCCGGAGCCGAACGCGAAGCCGATGTGGCGCTCCGGGTCGAGGCCCATGTTGCACACGACGTTCGGGTGCACCTGGCCGGCACCAGACACTTCGAGCCACTTGCCCTCGAGCGGGCCGCTCTCGAACATGATGTCGATCTCGGCGCTCGGCTCGGTGAATGGGAAATAGCTGGGGCGGAAGCGCAGCTTCAGCTCGGTGGTCTCGAAGAAGGCCCGGATGAACTCCAGGTACGTCACCTTCAGGTCCTTGAAGCTGACGTTCTCGCCAATCCACAGTCCCTCGACCTGGTGGAACATCGGCGAGTGGGTCGCGTCGCTGTCGACGCGGTAGGTGCGGCCCGGCGCGATCACCCGGATGTCGGGCATCACGGCCTGGCCGGCGTACTTCTTCGCGTGCGCCTGCGCATAGCGCACCTGCATCGGCGAGGTGTGCGGGCGCAGGTTCAGCCAGGCGCCGTTGGCGTCTTTCACGTCGACGTAGAACGTGTCCTGCATCGAGCGCGCCGGGTGGTTCTCGGGGTTGTTCAGTGCGGTGAAGCTGTACCAGTCGGTCTCGATCTCGGGGCCGTCGGCGACGTCGAAGCCCATCGAAGCGAAGATCGCCTCGATGCGCTCGCGGGCGCGCGAGATCGGGTGCAAACCACCGCCGGCACCGCGCTTGCGGCCGGGCAGCGTCACGTCGAGCGCCTCGCCCTTCAACTGGGTTTGGAGTTCAGCTTCGGCAAGCGCCTCGCGGCGCGCGTTCAGCGCGGCCTCGATCTGCTGCTTCGCCGCATTGATCGATGCGCCACGCGCCTTCTTGTCGTCCGGCGCCAAGCTGCCGAGCGCCTTCAGCTGTTCGGTGATGCGGCCGGTCTTGCCGAGATAGCGTGCCTTGGCATTCTCGAGTTCCGCGGGAAGCGCGGCCCGTTCGAATTCGTCTCGCGCTTCTTGCACCAGAGGGCTGAGGTCGTTCATCGATTCACTGCTGCACGAATGAAAGCGACTTGTCGCTTCAGTGAAGGCTCATGTCGCGAAGCGACGTGACGCCGAAACTAAAAAGGCCGCACACGAGGTCGGCCTGGAGGAGCTCACCCGAATCGGACGTTGCCGCCGATCGGGCTTGCCGGTTCCGCACAGCGCGCGAGCACTGTGCGGGTCACGGCATTCAAGCGAGCTGGGCCTTCACCTTCTCGACGATGCTGGCAAACGCTGCCGGATCGTGAATCGCCATGTCCGACAGAACCTTGCGGTCGATCTCGATCGACAGCTTCTTCAGGCCGGCCATGAACTTGCTGTAAGTGACGCCGTGGCTGCGGCTGCCGGCATTGATCCGGGCGATCCACAAATGGCGGAAGACGCGCTTCTTGGTCCGGCGGTCACGGTAGGCGTACTGCCCGGCACGCATGACGGCCTGCTTGGCAATGCGGAATACATTCTTGCGGCGGCCACGGTAACCCTTGGCGAGTGCGAGAACTTTCTTGTGACGTGCGCGGGCGGTGACACCACGTTTGACGCGAGGCATGTTTCTGTCCTTTCCTTGAAGCGGTTAGAGACCGGCGAAGGGCAGCATTTGCTTCATGTGCCCCATGTTGGCCTCGTGCACGGCAACAGTGCCACGCAGGTGGCGCTTGTTCTTCGTGGTCTTCTTGGTCAGGATGTGGCGCTTGAACGCCTGGCCCCGCTTGACGGTGCCGCCTGGACGAACGCGAAACCGCTTCGCGGCGCCTTTCTTGGTCTTCATTTTGGGCATGACTGCTCCTTCTTTATTGCTCCTGCAGGCGCCGGCAAACTCTTGCCGTCTTGTAGGCCTGCAGTCGCTTCTGGCAACGCGCTGGCGGCCAATGCCAGCACGCTGAACTCTCTAAAACGATTACTTCCGTTTCGGCGCCAGCACCATGATCATCTGGCGGCCTTCGAGCTTGGGCATGTGCTCGACCACTGAGACATCCGCCAGTTCGTCGCGAATGCGCTCCAGCAGGCGCATGCCGATGTCCTGGTGGGTGATCTCGCGCCCGCGGTAGCGCAGCGTGACCTTGCCCTTGTCGCCGTCTTCCTCGATGAAGCGGCGCAGGTTGCGCATCTTGATCGTGTAGTCGCCTTCGTCGGTACCCGGCCGAAACTTCACTTCCTTGACTTCGATGACCTTCTGCTTGCTCTTGGCCTCGGCCGCGCGCTTTTGCTCCTGGTACTTGAACTTGCCGTAGTCCATCAGCCGGCACACGGGCGGATCGGCCTGCGCGACGATCTCGACCAGATCGACATCGGCTTCGCCAGCCAGGCGCAACGCCTCGGTGATGCTCACGATGCCCAGCGGTTCGTTCTCGGGCCCGTTCAAACGGACTTCAGGCGCCATGATCTCCCGGTTGAGGCGGTGTTTGCGCTCTGCGTTGGGAGTACGGCGATCAGCAAAAGTAGCGATGGTCAAGACCTTTCAACAGGCCCCAAGGCAACGGGGCCCAACAAAAAACGAACACGCGCCCCGACGACCGGGAGCGCCGCCACCGAGGCGACGACGCCAGTGCTCTCACACTTTTTGGGCGATGTCAGCGGCGATCTTCTGTGTGAAGTCGGCCAGTGGCATCACACCGAGGTCCAGATTGCCCCGGGCGCGCACTGCAACAGCCCCGTTTGCCTTCTCCTTGTCGCCTACGACGAGGATGTACGGGACCTTTTGCAAGGAATGCTCTCGAATTTTATAGGTTATTTTCTCGTTGCGCAAATCGGACGCGACTCTAAGTCCTTGTTTTTGCAGCGTTTTGACCACTTCCCGGGCGTAGTCGCTCTGGCCCTCGCTGATGTTGAGCACGCTGGCCTGCAGCGGCGCCAGCCAGGCCGGTAGCGCGCCGGCGTGGTGTTCGATCAGCATGCCGATGAAACGCTCGAAGCTGCCGATGATCGCGCGGTGCAGCATCACCGGGTGGGCCCGGCCGCTCGACTCGGTCACGTACTCGCCGCCCAGGCGCTCGGCGGTGTTGAAGTCGACCTGCATCGTGCCACATTGCCACTGGCGGCCAAGCGCGTCTTTCAGCGTGTACTCGATCTTCGGGCCGTAGAACGCGCCGTCGCCGGGCGCGACGATGAACGCGACACCCGATCGGCGCAGCGACTCCATCACCGCGTACTCGGCCTTGTCCCACAACGCATCGGCGCCGACGCGGTGCTCGGGTCGCGTCGCGACCTTGTAGATGATCTCGGTGAAGCCGAAGTCGCGATAGACCGCCTGCAACTGCGCCGTATAGGCCACGCACTCCTCGAGGATGTGGTCCTCGGTGCAGAAGATGTGGCCGTCGTCCTGCGTGAAGCCGCGCACCCGCATGATGCCGTGCATCGCGCCGCTCGGTTCGTTGCGGTGGCACTGGCCGAACTCGCCGTAGCGGATCGGCAGCTCGCGGTAGCTGCGCATGTGCGACTTGAAGATCAGCACGTGCCCCGGGCAATTCATCGGCTTGAGCGCGTATTCGCGCTTCTCCGACTCGGTCGTGAACATGCTGTCGCGGTAGTTGTCCCAGTGGCCGGTCTTCTCCCACAAGCTCTTGTCGAGGATCTGCGGGCCCTTGACCTCCTGGTAGCCGCCGTCGCGGTAGACCTGCCGCATATAGTGCTCGACCTGCTGCCACAGCGCCCAGCCCTTCGGGTGCCAAAACACCAGCCCGGGCGCGAACTCGTCGATGTGGAACAGGTCGAGTTCGCGGCCCAATCTGCGGTGGTCGCGCTTCTCGGCCTCCTCCAGCATGTGAAGGTGCTGCTGCAGCTCGTCCCTGGTCGCCCAGGCCGTGCCGTAGATGCGCTGCAGCATCTCGTTGCGGTGGTCGCCGCGCCAGTAGGCGCCGGCCACCTTCATCAGCTTGAAGTGCTTCAGCTTGCCCGTGCTCGGCACGTGCGGGCCGCGGCACAGGTCCTCGAACGCGCCTTCGCGGTACAGCGA
>JANXZN010000164.1 GCA_025355545.1 Rhizobacter sp. | reverse complement strand
CGCCGCAATGCCGAACAAGACGATGGCCCCTCACGGGGCCATCGTCGCTTCGTCCTTGCAAGCAACTGATCTGGGCCGACCTACGCCGAAAACCGCGTCCTCGCCAGCGAATAGCGGCGGATTTACACCAGCGCCAACACTTGTAGCCGTCGTCGAGACTGTGCAACTCGATCTGGCGCCCAGCCACGCCGCCGCGCGCATTGACACGGTCGAAATACAGCAGCGCACCGCGCTTGAACTGTTCACCGAGCGCGCTGGCCGGGCCGGACAACGCGGCCGACTGGCCGAGCACGATGGCGTTGGTCTGGGCGAATACCGGCAGAGCCAATGCAGCGCCAACAGCGCTGAACTGCCTGATTGCATCACGACGATTCGGGTTGGTCCCCAACAGCGGGCCTCGTGAATGGCGCCGTGGCCACACATCCACGCAGAGTGTGCCTGTTTTGGATCGGCGCGCACAGCGCGCGCCTAAGCGGTTGCGGAATCGGCCGCATTGCGCAACGCCGTGATCGTGCTGCCCCAGTTCGGGCTGCCGAACACGGCCGAGCCGGCGACGAATGTGTCGGCCCCTGCCGCCGCGATGGCGGCGATGTTGTCGGTCTTGACACCGCCGTCCACCTCAAGCCGGATCGTGCGACCGGTTTCGCGCGCGTAGGCGTCGATGCGCCGGCGCGCCTCGCGCAGCTTGGGCAACGTCGAGGCAATGAAGCTCTGACCGCCGAACCCCGGGTTGACCGACATCAGCATCACCAGGTCGAGCTTGTCCATCACGCTGTCCAGCCACTGCAGCGGCGTCGCCGGGTTGAACACCAGCCCGGTCTTGCAGCCCTGCTCGCGGATCAATGCCAAGGTGCGATCGACATGCCGGCTGGCCTCCGGATGGAAGCTGATCAGCCCGGCTCGGGCCTTGGCGAACAACGGGACCAGTGCATCGACCGGCTCGACCATCAGGTGCACGTCCATCATCGCCGCGCCGGCGAACGGGCGCAGCGCCTCGCACACCATCGGGCCGAACGTCAGGTTCGGCACGTAGTGGTTGTCCATCACGTCGAAGTGAATCCAGTCCGCGCCGGCCGTTACCACCTTCGCCACGTCGTCGCCCAGGCGGGCGAAGTTGGCCGAAAGAATGCTGGGCGCGATGATCGTAGGTTGGCGCATGCAATGGCTCCGTGATGGTGTCAGGCGGCCTGGCGCAGCACGGCGTCCTGCCGCGCATACCCCTGCGCCATCATCGCCAACGGCAGTACCTTAATCTTCGAGGCCTGCCCCGCGCAGCCGAAGGCCTCGAAGCGTGCCTTGACCACATCGCGTGCAGCGGCGGTGGCTGCCTTCAGGAATGCCCGCGGGTCAAACTCGTCGGGCTTCTCGAACATCACCTTGCGCATCGCACCGGTCATCGCCAGGCGGATGTCGGTGTCGATGTTGATCTTGCGCACGCCGCTCTGGATGCCGCGCCGGATCTCCTCGACCGGCACGCCATAGGTCTCCTTGATGTCGCCGCCGTACTTGCGGATCGTCTCCAGCCACTCCTGCGGCACGCTGGAACTGCCGTGCATCACCAGATGGGTGTTCGGGACGCGCGCATGGATCGCCGCGATCCGGGCGATGTCGAGAATGTCGCCGGTGGGCTGGCGGCTGAACTTGTAGGCGCCGTGGCTGGTGCCGATCGCGATCGCCAGCGCATCGACGCCGCTGCGGGCCACGAAGTCGGCGGCCTGGTCGGGGTCGGTCAGCAACTGGGAGTGGTCCAGCGTGCCCTCGGCGCCGACGCCGTCTTCCTCGCCGGCCGTGCCGGTCTCGAGCGAGCCCAGGCAGCCGAGTTCGCCTTCGACGCTGACGCCCACCGCGTGCGACATCTCGACGACGCGGCGCGTCACGGCCACGTTGTAGTCGTAGCTCGCGGGTGTCTTCTGGTCTTCCAGCAGCGAGCCGTCCATCATCACGCTGGAGAAGCCGCTGCGGATCGCCTGCAGGCACACCGACGCCGAGGCGCCATGGTCCTGGTGCAGGCAGATCGGCATGGCAGGGTATTGCTCGAGCGCGGCCTCGACCAGCTTGCGCAGGAACGGCTCGCCGGCGTACTTGCGCGCCCCGGCGCTGGCCTGCAGGATCACCGGCGAATCGCAGGCTTCTGCCGCCTGCAGAATGGCCTGGATCTGCTCCATGTTGTTGACGTTGAAGGCCGGCACACCGTAGTCGTTTTCGGCGGCGTGGTCGAGCATCTGGCGCAGTGAGATCAGGGGCATGGTGGGTCTCCGTTTGAGTGGTTCAGGATTCGGCGCGCTGCGCCAGGATCTGCAGCGCCGGCAAGGTCTTGCCCTCGAGCACTTCGAGGAAGGCGCCACCACCGGTCGAGATGTAGCCGACATCCTTCTCGATGCCGTACTGGCGAATAGCCGCCAGCGTGTCGCCGCCGCCGGCGATGCTGAAGGCGCTGCTGGCGGCGATCGCGCGCCAGGGTCTCGTTGGCCTGAATTCGTCTTCGGTGGGGCGGCCCAGGTGCGAAGTGACCATCACGGCAGCGCCCGCATCGAGCGCCATCCGAATGCACGGCACCGAGGCGCGAATGCGGGTGTCTTCGGTGATGCGGCCGGCATTGTCCTGCGGCACATTCAGGTCGACGCGGATGAACACGCGCTGGCCCGCGACGCGGCCGCTGCGCACCAAATCCTCGAAACGGATGACGTTCATGATCGGTTTCCTTGACGCTCCGGCATCAGCGTGCGATCACCCGCACCATCTCCAGCACCTTGTTCGAGTAGCCCCACTCGTTGTCGTACCAGGCGACGACTTTCACGAAGGTCTTGTCCAGTGCGATGCCGGCCTCGGCATCGAACACCGAGGTCATCGCTTCGCCGCGGAAGTCGGTCGACACCACCTTGTCTTCGGTGTAGCCGAGCACCCCGCGCATGCTGCCCTCTGACGCAGCCTTCATGGCCTTGCAGATCTCGTCGTAGCCGGCTTCCCGCATCAGCTCGACGGTGAGATCGACCACCGACACGTCGGAGGTCGGCACGCGGAAGGCCATGCCGGTGAGCTTCTTGTTCAGCTCGGGGATCACGACGCCGACCGCCTTGGCGGCGCCGGTGCTGGACGGAATGATGTTCTCGAGGATGCCGCGGCCGCCGCGCCAGTCCTTGTTGCTCGGGCCGTCGACGGTTTTCTGCGTTGCGGTGGCGGCGTGCACGGTCGTCATCAGGCCGCGCTTGATGCCGAAAGCGTCGTTCAGCACCTTGGCCACCGGGGCCAGGCAATTGGTCGTGCAACTGGCGTTGGAAACGACGGCCTGGCCGGCGTAGCTCTTGTCGTTGACGCCGTAGACGAACATCGGTGTGTCGTCCTTTGACGGGGCACACATGATCACCTTCCTGGCGCCGGCGGCCAGGTGCTTGCCCGCGGTGTCCCTGGTGAGGAACAGGCCGGTGGACTCGACCACGATGTCGGCACCGACCGCATCCCAGTTCAGCTCGGCCGGGTCCTTCACCGCGGTCAGGCGGATCTTCCTGCCATTGACGATCAGCGTGTTGCCATCGACCGCGATGCCGCCCTTGAAGCGGCCGTGCACCGAGTCGTACCGCAGCATGTAGGCCAGATAGTCGGGTTCGAGCAAGTCGTTGATGCCGACCACCTCGATCTCGTCGAAGTTCAGACAAGCGGCACGGAACACCATGCGCCCGATGCGGCCGAAGCCGTTGATGCCGATCTTGATGGTCATGGGAAGACTCCGAAACGAGAAGGCGCAGCGGTCGGGCCGCTGGAACGGCTGGCGAGCACATGCTCGGCCACTTGAATCAGCCCGGGAAAGATTCGCTGCGGGTTCGCGTCGGCGATCGGCACACCGGCGTTGTAGCCATAGGGCACCGCCCAGGCCGCCACCCCGGCGTTGCGCGCCGCTTCCACGTCGATGCCGGAATCGCCCACATGCGCGGCGCGGCGCGTGTCGCCGTCGAGGGTCTCGACCACATAACGCAGCACGCTCGGGTGCGGCTTCTTCTGCGGCAGCGAGTCGCCTCCGACCACGAGCTCGAACAGGTTGTCGAGCCGCGCGACCTGAAGCACCCGTCGGGCATGGCGCAGTTCCTTGTTGGTCACGCAGGCGAGCCGCACGCCGGCATTCCTGAGCAGCACGAGTGCCTCGCGCGCGCCGGGATAAGGCCTGGCCAGACTGCCGATCGTGGCGGTCATGTGGTGCTCGAAACTCTGCAACACGGCCTCGGCCCGGGCCGTCTCCGCCAGCGCTGGCTGCTCCAGGTACAGGCGGGCCAGCAGCTTCAGCATCAACTGCCGGGCCCCGCCGCCGATGAGGTGGGTGATCTCCGCCACCGGGCGGCCTGCGATGCCATGAGATTCGAGCGTGCGGTTCACCGCCTCTGCGATCTCCGGGGCGGTATCGACGAGTGTGCCGTCGAGGTCGAAGCTGATGATGTCGTAGCTCACGCCGGCCTGCTCGAACGCACGAGGCACCGCTCTTCATCACAGCAGTCCAGAACCAGCTCGGCGAGACGTTCCGCAGTGAGCCCGAAATGTTCGAACACCGCCGGGGCGGGCGCCGACTCGCCATAAGTGTCCACACCCAGTGCGGCAGCGCAGCCGTACTGCCCCCACCAGCGGGTCACGCCGGCTTCGACACCGATGCGCGGCGAGCCGTGGCCGAGCACGGCGTCGCGGTAGGACTTTGCCTGGCGGTCGAACAGCGTCGACGACGGGATCGACACCACGCGAACCGGCTTGCCACGGGTGTCTAGCAGCGTCTGCGCGGCCATCGCCAGCGAGACTTCGGAGCCGGTGGCGAGAATGACGCCGATGGCGTTCTCGCGGTCGCTCAGGACGTAGCCACCGCGGTGAATATCCTGCACCTGCTCCAGGCTGCGCGCCTGCGCCGGCAGGTTCTGCCGCGAAAGGAGCAACGCGCTCGGCTGGTCGGTCGCCGCGATCGCCTGTGCCCACGCCACGGCGGTCTCCGCCGCATCACAAGGACGCCAGACCTCGAGGTTCGGGATCAGGCGCAGACTCGCGGCGTGTTCGACGCTCTGGTGGGTGGGCCCGTCTTCGCCGAGACCGATGCTGTCGTGCGTGAACACGTGGATCACGCGCAGCTTCATCAGCGCGGCCATGCGGATCGCGTTGCGGCTGTAGTCGCTGAAGGTCAGGAAGGTGCCGCCGTAAGGGATGAAGCCGCCATGCAATGCGATGCCGTTCATCACGGCCGCCATGCCGAACTCGCGCACGCCGTAGTTGATGTGGCGGCCTCCTTTTTCTCCTCCGCGCACCGCGCCGCAGCCCGGAAAATCGGTGAGGTTCGATCCGGTCAGGTCGGCACTGCCACCCAGCAGCTCCGGCACCTTGTGGGCCAGCGTGGCAAGCACTTTCTGCGACGCCTTGCGCGTGGCCAGCGTCTCGCGCACTTGACCGAACTCCGCCAACAAGGCCAGCGTGGTCGCCTCGAAGTCGCGCGGCAGTTCGCCGGCCATGCGGCGCGTGAACTCCGCGGCCAAGGCCGGGTGCTGCGCACGATAGGCGCCAAAGCGCTGCGTCCACTCCGACTCGCGCGCTGCGCCGATTGCGCGCGCATCCCAGCGCGCACGCAGCTCCGCGGGCACCTGGAAGGGCGCGTGGGGCCAGCCGATGGCTTCGCGGGTGTGTCGAATCTCATCTGCACCCAGTGGTTCGCCGTGCGCCTTGGCCGTGCCAGCGCGACCCGGCGAGCCCTTGCCGATGGTGGTGCGACAGACGATCAGGGTCGGCTTGTCGATGCTCTCCTTCGCCATGGCGATCGCCTGGCCGATGGCCACCACGTCGTGACCGTCCAGCGGCCCCGTCACATTCCAACCGTAGGCGCGGAAACGTGCTGCCGTGTCGTCGACGAACCAGCCGGCCACCGGCCCGTCGATAGAGATGCCGTTGTCGTCGTACAGCACGACGAGCTTGCCCAGCTTCCATGCGGCGGCCAGCGAACAGGCCTCGTGGCTGATGCCTTCCATCAGGCAACCATCGCCGAGGAAAACGTAGGTGTGGTGGTCCATGACCCGGTGGCCGGGCCGATTGAATTCGTCGGCCAGCAGCTTCTCGGCCAGCGCGAAGCCGACCGCGTTGGTGAGACCCTGGCCGAGCGGCCCGGTCGTGGTCTCCACGCCCGGTGTCAGGCCCACTTCGGGATGCCCCGGTGTCTTGCTGTGCAGTTGACGGAAGCGCTTCAACTCGTCGAGTGGCAGGGCGTAGCCGCTGAGGTGCAGCAGGGAATAGAGCAGCATCGATGCATGGCCGTTCGACAGCACGAAGCGGTCGCGGTCAGCCCACTTCGGGTTTGCCGGGTTGTGGCGCAGGTGGCCGTGCCACAGCGCGACGGCCATCTCGGCCATGCCCATCGGCGCGCCCGGGTGCCCGGAGTTGGCCTGCTGCACGGCATCCATCGCCAGCGCGCGCAACGCGTCGGCCATCTGATTGCGCTGGCCGTTGTCGGGGCGCAGCACACGCTCGGTAGAGGAGGAACTCATCGTCGGACTCGCAAGGTGGGTAGAACAGGCTTCAGAGGGCGCCGAGGGCGGCCTTGCGGCGCTCCATCATTCGCCAGATGAAGGGCGTGAAGATCAGTTGCATCGCCAACTCCATCTTTCCACCCGGCACCACGACCGTGTTGGCGCGCGACATCCACGAGTTGTGGATCATGTTGAGCAGGTACTGAAAGTCGATGCCCTTTGGATTGGCGAAGCGAATGACCACCATGCTTTCGTCGGCCGAAGGGATATCGCGGGCAATGAAAGGGTTGGACGTGTCGACCATCGGCACACGCTGGAAGTTGACATGCGTGTGCGCGAACTGCGGGCAGATGTAGTGCAGATAGTCGGGCATCCGGCGCAGGATCGTGTCGGTCACCGCCTCGGTGCTGTAGCCGCGCTGGGTCTTGTCGCGATAGAGCTTCTGAATCCACTCCAGGTTGATCACCGGCACGACGCCGATCAGCAGGTCGGGATGCTTGGCGACGTTCACCTCCGGTGTCACCACCGCGCCGTGAAGCCCCTCGTAGAAAAGCAGGTCGGTGCCCTTGGGCAGGTCTTCCCAGGCCGTGAAGGTTCCGGGCTCTTGTTTGTACGGCGCGGCCTCCTCGACATCGTGCAGGTACTTGCGGCGCCGGCCGATGCCGGTGGCCGCGTAGTCGCGAAACAGGGCTTCCAGCTCGGCGAACAGGTTGTTCTCGGCGCCGAAGTGGCTGAAGTTCTTGTCGCCCGCACGCTCGGCCTCGGCCATGCGCTGTTTCATCTCCTTGCGGTCGTGGCGGTGGAAGCTGTCGCCCTCGATGACGGCGGCGTTGACATCCTCGCGACGGAAGATGTTCTGGAACGTGCGCGTGACCGAAGTCGTTCCCGCGCCGGACGAGCCGGTGATGGCGATGATGGGGTGGCGTACAGACATGGCGTGTCCTTGAGGAAAAGAATCTCTCAACCGCGGAACAAGCTGCGCGTGGCGAACAGCGGGCTTTCGAATTCGACCTTGGCGGGCTCGGTGTGGTACCTCTCGATGCGCTCGACCTCGTTTTTCGAACCGAACACCAGGCCGACGCGCTGGTGCAGCGACGTGGGTTGCACGCCCAGCATCGGCTCTCGCCCGGTGCTCGCACGACCTCCCGCCTGCTCCATGAGAAAGGTGATCGGGTTGGCCTCGTACAACAGGCGCAGGCGCCCCGGCTTGGACGGGTCCTTGGTGTCGCGCGGGTACATGAAGACGCCGCCGCGCATCAGGATGCGGTGCGCCTCGGCCACCATCGAGGCGATCCAACGCATGTTGAAGTCCTTGCAACGGGCCCCGGTCTTGCCAGCAAGACACTCGTCCACGTAGCGCTTCACGGGCGCTTCCCAGAAGCGGCTATTGGAGGCGTTGATCGCGAACTCCTGCGTGTCGGCCGGCACCTGGATGTGCGGGTGGGTCAGCATGAACTCTCCCAGGTTCGGGTCGAGCGTGAAGCCGACCACGCCGCTGCCCACCGACAGCACCAGCATCGTGGTCGGCCCATACAGCGCATAACCGGCGGCGACCTGCTGCATGCCGGGCTGCAGGAAATCGGCCTCGGTCACGTCGCGCCCGCTTTCGACCGCGTCCCGCGGCGCGCGCAGCACGCTGAAGATGCTGCCCACCGAGACGTTCACGTCGATGTTGCTGGAGCCGTCCAGCGGGTCGAACACCAGCAGGTATTTGCCGCGCGGGTGCCGTACCGGAAGCTGATAGGGCGCATTCATCTCCTCCGACGCCATGCCGGCGCAGTAGCCGCCCCATTCGTTCATGCGGGTGAAGACATGGTTGCTGATGACGTCCAGCGGCTTCTGGGTTTCGCCCTGCACATTGAGATTGCCACCGAGATCGCCGCCCTGTTGGCTCGCCGCGCTGCCCAGTTCCCCGAACGCCACGGTCCGTGCGATCGCCTTGCAGGCCAGCGCCACGTCCAGGATCAGCGCATTGAAGTCACCGCTGGCGCCTGGAAAGCGTCGACGCTGTTCGATCAGGTACTGCGTGAGGGTGGATCGATGGGACAGGGGCATGGGTGTCTTTCGTGGCGTCGGTTCGATTCAGCGCGGGGCCGCTGCATGCCAGGCACGCAGGTCCGCCACCGTCGTGTCCTGCAGGCTGGGCAGGACACGCAACGCGCCCGCGAAGTCGTGATGCGCCGTGAAGGCGTTGGGAGTCACGATCGTCGGCAGGCCCGCGCCCGTGGCGGCCTTGAGTCCGTTGGCGGAATCCTCGAAGGCCAGGCACTCGGCCGCGCGCAGTTGCATTCGGTTCAGCGTCTGCAAATACACCTGGGGATGCGGCTTCTTCAAGGGCGCTGTGGAGGCGTCTTCGATAATCTGGAAGATGTGCGTCCAGTCGGGCCCGATCGCCGATCGCATCAAGGCTGCGATGTTGACCGGCGAAGTGGTGGTCGCGATGGCCAGGCGCAGCCCTTCTTTGAACGCCGACTCGATCAACCGCAGCACGCCGGGGCGCAACTGCACGGCGCCGTCCTGCACCAAGCGTTCGTAGACAGCGGTCTTGAGGTCGTGGATGCGCTGCACCGTGTCGGCCAACGCGCCGGCTTCGATGGCCTTGACGTCGCCGCACACCTCAGCCCAGTAGTGCGTGATGCGCTCCTTCCCCCCGGAGACTTCCAGCAGTCGCGTGTAGAGCGGCTCGTCCCAATGCCAGTCGAGGCCCGCTTCGGCAAAGGCATGGTTGAAGGCGACGCGATGGGCGCTCTCGGTGTCGGCGAGCGTGCCGTCGACGTCGAAGATCAGGGCGCGCAATGGAAGGGGCGTCACGGTTCGTCCCTATCAGCGTTTGCGAACACCCGGCTGGCCAGAATGTCGCTGGCGGCGATGGTGCTAAGGTCCTCGGCACTCAGGGCGCGTTCGCGGTCGACGTACAGTCGGCTGGCCTGGCGCAGGCGAGCACGGTCGAGCGCGTTGCGCACGCTGCGTGCGTTCGCAAAATGCGGTTGAATGATGCGCCGCTGCAGATAGGTGTCGAAGGCTTCGCGCGCGTCGGCGCCGAAGCGGTATTGGCTCGCAATCAACATCCGGTCGGCGATCTGCAGCAACTCGGGCGTCGAATAGTCGGGGAAGTCGAGGTGGTGCGCGATGCGCGAGTTCATCCCGGGGTTGGACTGGAAGAACGTATCCATCCGGTCCTTGTAGCCAGCAAGGATCACGACCAGGTCGTCGCGGTTGTTCTCCATCACCTGCAGCAGAATTTCGATCGCTTCCTGGCCGTAATCGCGCTCGTTCTCCGGGCGGTACAGGTAGTACGCTTCGTCGATGAAGAGCACACCGCCCATCGCCTTCTTCAATACCTCCTTGGTCTTGGGCGCGGTGTGGCCGATGTACTGACCCACCAGGTCGTCGCGCGTGACGCTGACCACGTGACCCTTGCGCACATAGCCCAGGCGGTGAAGGATCTGCGCCATGCGCAAGGCCACCGTGGTTTTGCCGGTGCCGGGGTTGCCGGTGAAGCACATGTGGAGCGAGGGCGCCTGCGCGGCGAGGCCGTGCTGGGCCCGCAGCTTGTCGATCACCAGCAGCGCGGCGATGTCGCGGATGCGGGTCTTCACCGGCGCCAGGCCGATCAGGTCGCGGTCGAGCTCGTCCATCACCGATTCGACCTGGCTCTGCGCCAGGATCTCGGCCACCGTGCGCGCCGGCTCGGGCGGCACGGCGGTTGCGCCGGCGGCTGGCGCCGTGGCGCCGGGAATCGAGTACAGCGGTGCGGTCATGGCGTGCCTGTGCGAAGCGATTGGCTCAGGCGCCGTAGCGCTCGGATTCGGGCTTGTCGGTCGCGTAGCTGTGCACCGTGTAGCGCAGCGTGCGGCCGTTCACCTCCTGGCGCACCAGGCCGAAGCCGGGCTCGGTCTTCGGACGATTGACGATGAAGCTCATCGCGATCGACTCGATGCCCCGTGTGGAGTCGAATGCCATCAGGCGGATGTAGTGGTTGGGGAAGGTCTTGCGGCAGCCCTGCAGTTCCAGCATCACACCCGCCGCGTCCTTCAGGTCGAACATCGGCATGCCGTACATCTCCCAGTAGGTGTTGCGCGGGTGCGGGTCGTCGGTGTATTCCACGCTCCAGGCGTAGCCGCGCTGAAGGCCGTATTCGATCTGGAGCGTGATCTCGGCGTCGGTGAGATCGGGCAGGAAGCTGAACTGACCCTGGGTCACGCGGCCGGTGGGGTTGGTCATCATGGTGTGCTGCTCCTTGGGATCAATTCGAGGTGGACGGCGTCACGGCGTAGTCGCTGGTATCGGTGGATGCGTAGTTGAAGCTGATCTCGCCCCAGGTGTCGAGCGCCTGCTTGAGCGGCGTGCAGAACTGCGCCGCCTTTTGCAGGATCTCCGCGCCTTCGTTCTTGATGTCGCGGCCCTCGTTGCGCGCCTTGACAATGCATTCGAGCGCGACGCGGTTCGCGACCGCACCGGCCTGGATGCCGGCCGGGTGGCCGATCGTGCCGCCGCCGAACTGCAGGATCACGTCGTCGCCGAACAGGGCGATCAACTGGTGCATCTGGCCGGCATGGATGCCGCCCGAGGCCACCGGCATCACCTTGCGTGTGTCGCACCAGTTCTGGTCGAAGAACAGGCCACGTGGCAAATCCTGCTTGGTGTAGCTGTCGCGGCAGACGTTGTAGTAGCCCTGCACCGTCATCGGGTCGCCTTCGAGCTTGCCGACTGCGGTGCCGGTGTGCAGGTGGTCGACGCCGGCCAGGCGCAGCCACTTGGCGATGACGCGGAAGCTCACGCCGTGGTTCTTCTGCCGCGTGTAGGTGCCGTGGCCGGCGCGGTGCATGTGCACGATCATGTCGTTCTTGCGCGCCCAGTTGGCCATGCTCTGGATCGCCGACCAGCCGATCACCAGGTCAAGCATGATGACCACCGAGCCGAGTTCCTTGGCGAACTCGGCGCGCTCGTAGATGTCCTCCATCGTCGCGCCGGTCACATTGAGGTAGCTGCCCTTGACTTCGCCGGTGGCGGCGCTTGCCTTGTTGACGCCGTCCATCACGTAGAGAAAGCGATCGCGCCAGTGCATGAAGGGCTGCGAGTTGATGTTCTCGTCGTCCTTCATGAAATCGAGCCCGCCCTTCAGGCCCTCGTAAATCACGCGGCCGTAGTTGCGGCCCGACAGGCCGAGCTTGGGTTTGGTGGTGGCGCCCAACAAAGGACGCCCGAATTTATCCAAGCGCTCGCGCTCGACGATTAGGCCGGTCGGCGGACCTTTGAAGGTCTTGACGTAGGCGACGGGAACTCGAATGTCCTCGAGCCGCGCTGCCTTCAGAGGCTTGAAGCTGAACACATTGCCGATCAGGCTCGCCGTCATGTTGGCGATCGAACCTTCCTCGAACAGGATGATGTCGTAGGCCACCCAAGCGAAATACTGGCCGGCGATATTCGGCACAGGCTCTACTTTGTAGGCCTTGGCTCGGTAGCTGTCGCAGGCGGTGAGTCGATCAGTCCAGACCACGGTCCAGGTGGCCGTGCTCGACTCGCCGGCCACCGCGGCGGCCGCTTCGACCGGATCGACCCCGTCCTGCGGCGTGATGCGAAATAGGCAGAGGGTGTCGGTGTCCTTGGGCACGTAATCGGCGTCCCAGTAGCCCATGTTCCGGTACTTGAGTACCCCCGCCGTGTAGCGCTTCTTGGCGTCTTTAATCACGCCATCCGTTGATTTATCTATCGTTTTCGCCATTTTCAGCCTCACTAGTGTCCGTGGGGGTGACTTTAGAGGGCATTGATCGTTTGAGTACAGTCAGTTATGGTTATGCCAATGTTAAGTGTTGCTTAATGAAGAACGCCACCCTGCGCCAATTGCGGATTTTTGCCTCGGTAGCCCGACACCTGAGTTTCGTGCGCGCGGCGGAGGAGCTGAAGCTGTCTGCGCCGGCCGTTTCCATGCAGGTCAAGGAACTGGAAATTGAAGTAGGGCTGCCGTTATTCGATAGAACCAGCCGGCAGGTGTCGCTGACCATGGTGGGGGAGTACATGCTGGC
>JANXZN010000141.1 GCA_025355545.1 Rhizobacter sp. | reverse complement strand
TGGTCATGAAGAACCCGGGGCAGATCGCGTTGACGTTGATGTTGTACTTGCCCCATTCGGCCGCCAGCGTGTGCGTGAAGCCGATCACCGCGCTCTTCGAGGTGTTGTACGCGATCGTCTGCATCTCCGGCGGGTTGCCGTTCAGGCCGGCGATCGACGCGATGTTGATGATGCGCCCGCGCTTCTTCGGGATCATGCAGTTGCGCGCAACCTGCTGCGACAGGATGAAGTAGCCGCGCACGTTCAGGTTCATCACCTTGTCCCAGGCCGCGACCGGGTGGTCCTCGGCCGGCGCGCCCCAGCTCGCACCGGCGTTGTTGACGAGGATGTCGATCGTGCCCATGCGCTCGAGCGTCTCGTCGGCCAGGCGGCGCGTGTCTTCCTCCTTCGAGCAGTCGGCGGCGATCCAGCGCGCGTCGATACCCGCCGCCTGCAGCTCGGCCGCGGCCTGCTCGAGGTCCTCGGCCTTGCGCGAACTCAGCATCACTCTCGCGCCGGCCTCGCCGAGCGCGTGCGCGATCTGCAGGCCCAGGCCGCGCGAGCCGCCGGTGATCAGCGCAGTCTGGCCGCCGAGGTCGAAGAGTTTCTGGATCGGTGTGCTCATGGTGTTTCTTGTCTCCGTTGGTTCAATTCTTCATCCGCGACCGGACCCAGACCAGCACGCTGCCGACCACGACGCCGACGCCGCCGACTGTCAGCAGCCCCCAGCCCAACGCAGCGTCGCCGCGCTGCACCGACAGGCCCAGCCCCAGCAGGATCAGGCCCAGGTAGATCAGTACCCAGATCCAGGTCTCGAGCTTCGATGCGGCGCTGCCCATGCTAGAACCAGGCCTCGTCCATCGTGCGGCAGGTCGGGTCGCGGGTCTCGACGATCTTCAGCCACGCGCCGATCTTCGGCAGCTCGTAGCGGTGGAAGTACGTGCAGGCGGCGAGCTTGCCGTGCAGCGGCGCGTCGGCGTCGGCCGAGCCCTGGCCGAGCTTCGGTTGCGCGCACAGCGCGACATCGAGCCAGGTCCACGCCAGCACCGTGTGGCCGAAGGCCTGCAGGTACGGTGTCGCGTTCGCCAGCGCTTCGTCGGGGTTGCCGGTGGCCCACGCGGACTTGGTTGCGTTGCCGAGGTGCTTCAGCGCCGCCGCCAGGGCGCCGGCGTGCTCGGCCAGCGCCGGGTTCGCCTGCGCGCGCGCGACTGTCGCGCCGATCTTCGCCGCGAGCAGTTCCAGGCCGGCCCCGCCCTGCATCACGACCTTGCGGCCGAGCAGGTCCAGCGCCTGGATGCCGTGCGTGCCCTCGTGGATCATGTTCAGGCGGTTGTCGCGCCAGTACTGCTCGACCGGGAAGTCGCGCGTGTAGCCGTAGCCGCCCAGCACCTGGATCGCCAGGCTGTTCGCCTCCAGGCACCATTCGCTCGGCCAGCTCTTCGCAATCGGCGTCAGCATCTCCAGCAGCAGTGACGCCTCGCCCACGGCCCCGGGCGCACCGGTGGCCTGCTCGTCGACCAGGCGCGCGCAATACAGTTCGAGCGCGAGCGCGCCTTCGCAATAGCTCTTCTGCGCCAGCAGCATGCGCTTGACATCGGCGTGCTGGATGATCGGAACCTGCGGCTTCGAGACGTCTTTTCCAGCCACGCCCATCGGCCGGCCTTGCGGGCGGTTCTTCGCGTAGGCCAGCGAGGCCTCGTAGCCGGCGTAGCCGAGCATGGTGGCGCCCAGGCCGACCGCGATGCGCGCCTCGTTCATCATGTGGAACATGCATCGCAGGCCCTCGTGCGGCTTGCCGACCAGATACCCGATCGCGCCGCCCGAGCCGCGCACCGGGAACTTGCCTTCGCCGAAGTTCAGCAAGGTGTTCGGGATGCCGCGATAGCCGAGCTTGTGGTTCAGGCCCGCGAGCGCGACGTCGTTGCGCTCGCCGGTCAACTGGCCGTCGCTGCCGACCAGCTTCTTCGGCACGATGAACAGCGAGATGCCCTTAGTGCCGGCGATCAGCTTGCCGTCGGGTCCGGGGATCTTCGCCAGCACCAGGTGGATGATGTTTTCGCTCAGCTCGTGCTCGCCGTTAGAGATCCACATCTTGTTGCCGCGCAGGCGGTAGCGTGGACCGAGCGGATCGCTTTCGAAGCCTTCGCCGTCGGATGTCGCGCGGGTCACCACGTCCGACAGGCTCGAGCCGGCCTGTGGCTCGCTCAGGCACATCGTGCCCGAGAAGCGGCCGGCGAACTCGTGCTTCGCGAACACATCCTGCTGCGCGGGCGTGCCGTGCACCATCAGCAGGTTCGCGTTGCCGCTGGTCAGCATGCCGCCGCCACCGATGCCGATGCCGGCCTTCGAGAAGAAGCTGTTCGCCGCCATCTCGACGACGCAGGGCAGCTGCATGCCACCGAGTTCGTAGTCCTGCGCCGCCGCGAGCATGCCGGACTCGGCGTAGGCTTTCGCGGCCGCATGGCTGGCCTCGGGCAGGTGCACCTTGTCGCCGTCGAACCAGGGCTCCTCGGTGTCGGCCAGGCGGTTGAACGGCGCGTACTTCTCGCGCGCCAGGCGCTCGCAGGTGTCCAGCACCGATGCGAAGGTCTCGCGGGAGTGGTCCGCGAAACGAGAACGCTGCTGCAGCGACTCGACGTTCAGCCAGTCGTAGAGCAGGAAGTCGGCGGTTTGTCGGTAGCTCATGTGCTTGCTTCGTTCCTGTCGGGCAGCTTCGCGATCGTGCCCTGCGCGATCGCGCACAGCTTTTCTTCGCCGCCGCGCAGCGCGAACAATTCGCACCGGCACACGGCCTGCGACCTGCTGACATGCACCGCGCGCGCCGGCGCGATCAGGCGCTCGTCGATCGCCGGGCGGGCGTAGTTGATCTTGTATTCCGAGGTCACCACCGGCACCTGCATCGCGGTGCCGCAGGCGTAGGTCAGCGCGTTGTCGGCGAGGTAGCTGACGCCGCCGCCATGCGCGAAACCCATCTGCTGCTTCAGCGCGTCGGCGATCGCCACCGCCAGCTCGCGGCGGCCCGATTCGAGCGCCATCAGTTCGGCACCGAGCAACACGCTGAAAGGCTGCTTCGCGAGCACCTCGCGGCCCATCTGCAGGAAGGCGTCGGCGTCGACCATCACGCGCTCTTCAGTTCGAAGTGTGCCAGCGCCGCGCTCGCGATCGGGCCGCCCCATTCCTGCACGAAGTGGCCGCCTTCGGCGACTCTCATCGGCTCCGGGCAGCCGCGGATCGTCGTCTGCAACGCGCGCATCGGCGCCTCGCCGAGCACCGGGTCCTGCATGCCGATCGCCATGAAGCTCGCGCCGCTCCAGCGCGCGCGCCAGAACTCGCCGGCGTCGCGGCTGAGCGCCGCGCCGGGCGCATCGGCACCATCGGGCACGAGGTTCGGGAAGGCCTTCAGCGCCGCCTTGTAGCGCGGCTCCGGGAACGGCGCGTCGTAGGCCGCGACCTCAGCGGCGCTCAGCTCGGGCTTGCCGCGCTGGATCAGCCGGCCGACCGGCAGATCGGCCTGGCTGTTCGAATACGCGCGCCACTGGCGGAAGCCCTCGGTCACCTGCCCGATGCCCAGGCCGGTGTTCATCACCAACAGCAGCGTGAAGCGTTCGGGCATCGCCATCGGCAGGGTCAGGCCGAGCAACCCGCCCCAGTCCTGGACCACGAGCAGGATGTTGCGCAGATCGAGGCGCTCGACGAACCGCAGCAGCATCTCGCGGTGGCGCTCGAACGTGTGCCAGGCCGGATCGACCGGCTTGTCGGAGCGGCCGAAACCGATCAGGTCGGGCGCGACGACGCGCAGGCCCGCACCGCGGAACACCGGGATCATGTGGCGGTACAGATAGCCCCACGTCGGGTTGCCGTGCAGGCACAGCGCGGTCACCGGGGCCGCGCCGCCTTCGTCGACCCAGTGCACGCGCAGGCCCGCGAGCCCGGGCAGATCAGCGACGTAGTGCGGCGCGAACGCAAACCCCGGAAGGTCCGCGAAGCGTTCGTCGGGGGTGCGCAGCGCATCCATCAGCGGCGGCCGCTCAAAGCACCTCGAACACGCCGGCCGCGCCCATGCCGCCGCCGATGCACATCGTCACGACGACGCGCCGAGCGCCGCGGCGCTTGCCTTCGATCAGCGCGTGGCCGGTCAGGCGCTGGCCCGACACACCATAAGGATGGCCGACCGCGATCGCGCCGCCGCTGACGTTCAGGCGGTCCATCGGGATGCCCAGCGTGTCGGCGCAGTACAGCACCTGCACCGCGAAGGCTTCGTTGAGTTCCCACAGGTCGATGTCGGCGACCGTCAGCCCCAGCTTCTTCAGTACCTTGGGCACCGCGAAGACCGGGCCGATGCCCATTTCGTCGGGCTCGCAGCCGGCGACCGCGAAGCCGAGGAAGCGGCCGAGCGGCTTCAGGTTGCGCTTCGCTGCCAGGTCTTCGTTCATCAGCACGCAGGCGCCGGCACCGTCGCTGAACTGGCTCGCGTTGCCGGCCGAGATCAGCCCGCCGGGCAGCGCCGAGCGCAGGTCCTTGATGCCCTCGTAGGTGGTGCCGGCGCGGATGCCTTCGTCGGCCTTGATCGTGACTTCCCTGGTGCGCAGGCCCAGCGCCGGATCGGCGACGCCCATCGTCACGGTGCAGGCGACCATCTCGTCGTCGAATTTGCCGGCCTCCTGGGCGGCGGCGGCCCGTTGCTGGCTGGCCGCGCCATAGCGGTCCATGCGCTCGCGGCCGATGTCGTAGCGCTTGGCGACCTGCTCGGCCGTCTGCAGCATGCTCCAGTAGATCTCGGGCTTGTGCTCGACCAGCCACGGGTCGGCGATCATGTGGCGATTCGCCTTGTTCTGCACGCACGAGATGCTCTCGACGCCACCGGCGACGAGCACGTCCGACTCGCCGGCGATGATGCGCTGCGCGGCCATCGCGATGGTCTGCAGGCCGCTCGAACAGAAGCGGTTCACGGTCATGCCGCTGGTCGTGATCGGCAGCCCGGCACGCAGCGCGATCTGGCGCGCGATGTTGCTGCCGGTCGCGCCCTCGGGCGTGGCGCAGCCCATGATCACGTCGTCGACCTCGGCGGCCTCGATCCCAGCGCGTTCGACCGCGGCCTTGACCGCGAAGCCACCGAGCGTGGCGCCGTGCGTCATGTTGAAGGCACCCTTCCAGCTCTTCGCGAGCGGGGTGCGGGCGGTGGAAACGATCACGGCGCTGGTCATGTCACTCTCCTGTGGGTCAAGCGGTGGCGGATTCCGCGCCGGCGACGGCGGTGGAAGCCTGGTAGATGCTGTTGCGCGGCTGCGCGAAGACGCGCCGCACCATCGGTTCGAACTCGCTCATCGGCAAGGTCTGCGCCTTCGCATCGAACGCCGGGTTGTCGTAGAGCGCGCAGAACTCGGCCGTGCGCTCGTAGTGCGCGTGGCCCTTGAACTGGTCGCGCAGATCGCGGTTCAGGCCGATGTGGTGGAAGAAGTAGTAGCCCTGAAAGATGCCGTGGTGCTGCACCATCCACAGGTTCGCGTCGCTGACGAAGGGCTTCAGGATCGCCGCGGCGATGTCGAAGTGGTTGAACGTGCCCAGCGTGTCGCCGATGTCGTGGAACAGCGCGCAGACCACGTACTCCTCGTCGCGCCCGGCGCGCAACGCGTTGGTCGCGGTCTGCAGCGAATGGGTGTAGCGATCGATCGGGAAGCCGCCGTAGTCGCCCTCGAGCACCTTCAGGTGCGCCATCAGGCGATCGGGCAACTTGCGCGCGAAGGGCATGAACTCGGCACCGATCTTGCGCCAGTCGTCCTGCGTGCTCTGCTCCATGCGGGTAAACGTGGCGCGGTCGTTCATGACGGTGGTCTCCTCAGGGCGCCGGTGCGCTGTTGCCGATCAGCTGGTGGTAGAACTGGATCATCTCGACATAGTTCTCGACCGAGATGCGCTCGTTGGTGCCGTGAAAACGTTTCAGGTCTTCCGGCTTCGCACGCACCGGCGAGAACTTGTAGACGTTGTCGGCCACGCCATCGAACCAGCGCGAATCGGTCGCGCCTATCATCAGCCCGGGCGCGACCACCACGTCCGGGTGCAGCTGGCGCAGCGTCTTGTTGATGAGCTGGAAGCCTCGCCCGGCGGTGCTCGCGACTCTCGAAGCTTCGGCCAGCACCGGCGACTTCTCGATCGCGATCGCCGGATTTGCCAGCACCTGCGACACATGCTGCAGCACCTGATCGCTCGTATCGCCGGGCAGCAGGCGGAAGTTGACGGTTGCCTGGGCTCGCCCCGGAAGCACGTTCTCGACATTGCCCGCGTTGATCACCGTGAGCGCGGTGGTCGTGCGCAGCGAGGCGCTGACGGCCGCCCCTTTCTTCAACTGCTGTTCGACGATCGGTTTGAAGAGCCAGAGGTTGGACAGAAAAACACGGTTGATACCGCTCATTTCAGGGGCCAGAACCTCGAACATCTCGCGCGCCTGACCGCGCACGGCCAGCGGCATCTGCTGATCCTCGAGGCGCGCCAGCGCGATGCTCAGCATGCCGATGGCGGTCTGACCGGCCTGCGCCGGTGGCATCGACGAGTGGCCGGGCGTGGCCGTTGCCGTCAGGCGCAGCGTCAGCGTGCCTTTCTCGGCCACGCCGACCAGGGCGGCAGGCTTGTCGAGTCCGGCCAGCACGCCCTCGGTAATGAGCAGACCTTCGTCGAGCACCGACTCGAGATGGATGCCGCGCTCTTTGAAGAGCCTGGCGATCTGGGCGGCGCCGCGCGCCCCGCCGACTTCCTCGTCCTGGCCGAAGATCAGGTAGATCGTCTGGCGCGGCTTGAAGCCCGAGGCCGCGAGCAGTTCGACCGCCTCCATCATCGACATCAGGTTGCCCTTGTCGTCCCACGAGCCGCGGCCCCAGACGAAGCCATCTTTGAGCACACCGGCGAACGGCGGTTGTTGCCAATCGCCTTCGGTGCCGGGCGCGATCGGCACCACGTCCTGGTGCGCCATCAGGCCGATGCCGGCGGCGTTCGAGTCAGAACCCTGCCATGCGTAGACGAGGCCGTACTTGCCGATCACTTCGCGCTGCAAGACCGCATGCGCCTTCGGGAAGCTCGATTGCAGCAAGGCATGCAGCGCAGTGAACTCGGCCGCGTTCGCGTCGACATCGTCGCGCGATGCGATCGTCTTGAGCCGCACCGCCGCACCGAGCCGATCGGCGGCGGCGGCCGTGTCGACCTTCACCGGCGTGGCCGGCGCAACCGCGAGCTGACGCGACGGCATCAAGAGCGTCTTCGCCCCGACCACCACGGCCAGTGCGAGGACGACGATGCCGAGCAACGCGAACAGCTTGCGCATATCAGCCGTTCTGATCGCTCAGCTGAACATCAGCTGAAAGAGCGGCCTTCGGCCGCCAGCTTCGCCAGCAGCGGCGCCGGCGTCCAGAACTCGGCGTCGTCGTGCGGGTTCGCCGCGAAGCGCTTCATCGCACCGACGACGTTGAACAGGCCGACCTGATCGGCATAGTTCATCGGCCCGCCGCGGAACAGCGGGAAGCCGTAGCCGGTCAGGTACACCATGTCGATGTCGGACGCCCGCATCGCGATGCCCTCGTCGACGATCTTCGCGCCTTCGTTGACGAGCGAGAAAACCAGCCGATGCACGATCTCGTCGTCGCTGATCCTGCGCGGCGTGATGCCGAGGTCGGCGCGGTGCTTCTCGACCATGTCGGTGACGAGCTTGCTCGGGATCGCATCGCGCTTGCCCGGCAGGTAGTCGTACCAGCCGGCGCCGGTCTTCTGGCCGAAGCGGCCCATCTCGCACAGCCGGTCGGCGGTCTTGCTGTAGCGCAGGTTCGGCTTCTCGAGGTAGCGGCGCTTGCGGATGTACCAGCCGACATCGTTGCCGGCCAGGTCGCCCATGCGGTCCGGGCCCATCGCCATGCCGAACTTCTCTATCGCCTTGTCGACCTGCGCCGGGGTGCAGCCTTCCTCGAGCAGGAAGCCGGCCTGGCGCGAGTACTGCTCGATCATGCGGTTGCCGATGAAGCCGTCGCAGACGCCCGAGACCACGCAGGTCTTCTTGACCTTCTTGCCGAGCTGCATCACCGTGGCGAGCACGTCCTTCGCGGTCTTCTCGCCGCGCACGACCTCGAGCAGCTTCATCACGTTGGCCGGGCTGAAGAAGTGCATGCCGATCACGTCCTGCGGGCGCTTCGTGAAGGCGGCGATCTTGTTGACGTCGAGCGTGCTGGTGTTGCTGGCCAGGATCGCGCCGGGCTTCATCACTTCGTCGAGCGTCTTGAACACGGTTTCCTTGACGCCCAGATCCTCGAACACCGCTTCGATCACCAGATCGGCATCCTTCAGGTCGCCGTAGTTCAGCGTCGTGCCGAGCATTGCCATGCGGGCGTCGAGCTTGTCCTGCTTGAGCTTGCCCTTCTTGACCTGGGCCTCGTAGTTCTTGCGGATGATGCTCAAGCCCTTGTCGAGCGCCTCCTGCTTCATCTCGAGGATAATGACCGGAATGCCGGCGTTCAGGAAGTTCATCGCGATGCCGCCGCCCATCGTGCCGGCACCGATCACGGCGACCTTTTTGATGTCGCGGGTCGGCGTGTCGGGCGGCACGTCGGGGATCTTCGTGGTCGCGCGCTCGGCTATGAAGGCGTGGCGCAGCGCCTTGCTCTCGGGCGTGAACATCAGGCTGGTGAACAGCTCGCGTTCGAGCCTCATGCCGGCGTCGAACGGCAGCCTCAGCGAACCCGCGACCGCCTCGACGCACTTCAGCGGCGCCGGGAAGTTCTTGGACATGCCACCGACCATGTTCTTGACGAACTGCACGTAGGCGTCGGCGTTCGGGTGCGTGACCTTCAGGTTGCGCACCAGCGGCAGCGGGCGCTTGTCAGCGACTTCGGCGGCAAAGGCCAGCGCCTCGGTCATCAGCTCGCCCTCGGTGATCTTGTCGAACAACTTCTGGTCGGGCGCCATCGCGAGCATCTCGCTCTTGACCGCCTCGCCGGTGACGATCATGTTCATTGCGTTCTCGACCCCGATCACGCGCGGCAGCCGCTGCGTGCCGCCGGCACCCGGCAACAGGCCGATCTTCACCTCGGGCAGCGCGACCTGCACACCCTTGGCGGCGACGCGGTAGTGGCAGCCGAGTGCAAGCTCCAGGCCGCCGCCCATGCACACCGTGTGGATCGCCGCGACGGTCGGCTTGGCCGAGGCCTCGAGCGCGAGGATCACGCTGAGCAGGTTCGGCTCGGCCAGCGCCTTGGGCGTGCCGAACTCGCGGATGTCGGCGCCGCCCGAGAACGCCTTGCCGGCACCGGTGATCACGATCGCCTTGACGGCCGCATCGGCCAACGCCTTGTCCAGGCCGTTGACCAGCCCCAACCGCGTGGCATGACCGAGGCCGTTGACGGGCGGGTTGTCCAGCGTGATGACGGCCACGTTGCCGCGGAGTTCGTAGTTGGCGCTCATGGGGTGTTCCTCGGATGGATCGGCAAAAAAGAACGGTCGTTCGATTCTAGGCGTTGAAGGAAAAGAGGCGCTGTCTCTGCTGTGACAGCGCCTTCGGTCGCGGGCTGTCCACGCGTCAGACTTCGAGCCACTCCTTTCGAATATAGGCGTCGGCGCGCAGCGCTGCCGGCGTGCCTTCGAAAACAATGCTGCCGTGGCCCATCACGTAGCAGCGCTCGGAGATTTCGAGCGCGATGGTCAGCTTCTGCTCGACCAGCAACACCGAGACGCCGCGCTCCTTCAGGGTCTTCAGGTACTGCGCGACCAGCTCGACGATCTTCGGCGCCAGGCCCTCGGTCGGCTCGTCGATCATGATCAGGTCGGGGTCGCCCATCAGCGTGCGGCACAGCGTGAGCATCTGCTGCTCGCCACCCGACAGCACGCCGGCGTCGGTGTGCTGGCGCTCCTTCAGGCGCGGGAACATCCTGTACATGTCGGCGAAGGACCAGCGCGGCGCCTTCTTGCCGCTGCGGTTGACCCGCTTCTCGCCCAGCATCAGGTTCTGCTCGACCGTCAGCTTCGGGAAGATGTCGCGGTTCTCAGGCACGTAACCGATGCCGCGGTGCGCGATGTCGAACGCGTGGTGGCCCAGGATCTCCTGGTCGCGGAACCTGACCGAGCCTTCGCCCTGCACCAGCCCCATGATGGTCTTCACCGTGGTCGAGCGGCCCGAGCCGTTGCGGCCGAGCAGCGCGACGATCTCGCCCTCGCCAACCCTCATGTCGACGCCATGCAGGATGTGGCTCTTGCCGTAGTAGGCGTGCAGTCCGCAGAGTTGCAGCATGTCAGTCTCGCCGGGCCGCCCCACGGGCTGACGCACCCCCTCGGGGGGCCACGAACGAAGTGAGTTTGGGGGTGTTCATCAATGTCCCGCCTCCGCCGCCTGCGCATCGGCCAGCACCGAGCCGAGATAGGCCTCCTGAACTTTTGGATTCGCGCGCACCGCCTCGGGCAGGTCGAACGCGATCACCTCGCCGTAGACCAGCACCGCGATCTTGTCGGCAAGGCCGAACACCACGCCCATGTCGTGCTCCACGGTCAGCAGCGTCTTGCCGACCGTGACTTCGCGGATCAGTTCGACGAAACGGTTGGTCTCGCTGTGGCTCATGCCGGCGGTCGGCTCGTCGAGCAACAGCACGTCAGCACCGCCAGCGATGGTGATGCCGATCTCCAGCGCGCGCTGCTCGGCGTAGGTGAGGTTCATCGCCAGCACGTCTCGCCGGCGGTCGAGCTTGATCATCGCGAGCACTTCGTCGGCGCGACGGTTCGCGTCGTGCAAATCCGCCAGGAACTTCCAGAACGCATACCGGTACCCCAGGCTCCATAGTACGGCGCAACGGACGTTCTCGAACACCGACAGGCGCGTGAACAGGTTGCTCATCTGGAAGCTGCGCGACAGGCCCATGCGGCTGACCTCGAAGGGCCTGAGCCCGTCGATGCGCTTGCCGTTGAGCAGGATCTGGCCGCTGGTGGGCTCGAACCGGCCGCTGATCAGGTTGAACAGCGTGCTCTTGCCCGCCCCGTTTGGACCAATGATCGCCACCCTCTCGCCCTGTCCGACGGCCAGGCTCGCGCCACGGATGATCTCGGTGCGACCGAAGCTCTTGCGCAGATCGCGCAGCTCGAGCGCGATGGGGGTCGCGTTCATTGAACTTCTCTGCGCCGGATTTCCGCTTCAATCTCGTCTGCGGTCGAGCTCCACAGTGCGGCGAAGCGGCGCCGCGCCAGGTCGAACAGGCCGATGCCGATGATCAGCGCGATGGCAGCGGCGCTCCAGTTGCCGATCGCACTCGTGTCGAGCGCCACGCCCATGAATGTGGTGCGTGGCCCGATGGCGGCATTGAGTTGAAGGTGGTAGACCATCTCGATAAGGGCCCCGGCACCGGCCAGCACCACGAGGGCCGTGGCCGCCAACAGCAGATAGAGCTTCCAGAACCGGCGCAGCTTGCCGAACGACGCCACGCGCAGGTTCATCATGATCAGGCTGGCGATGCCACCGGGCGCATACATCACCATGAACAGGAAGATGAGGCCCAGGTACAGCAACCAGGCTTGGGTTAGCTCCGAAAACAGCACCAGGGCCAGCACCATCAGCACCGCGCCGATGATCGGCCCGATGAAGTACACGGCCCCACCGAGGAAGGTGAACAGCAGATAGGCTCCCGAGCGACCCGCGCCGACGACCTCGGCGGTGACGATCTCGAAGTTGAGCGCGCCCAGGCCCCCGGCGATGCCCATGAAAAAGCCCGACACCATGAACGCCATGTAGCGCACCGCCTGGGTACGGTAACCGATAAACTCGACCCGCTCAGGGTTGTCGCGTGCCGCGTTCAGAATACGGCCCAGCGGCGTGCGCGTGAACGCGAACAGCAACGCCGTGCTGACGAAACAATAGACCGCGATCAGGTAGTAGAGCTGGCGGCCCGGACCGAATGTGATTCCCAGAAACGGCTCGCCCGCCACCCGATTGCCGGTGATACCGCCCTCGCCGCCGAAGAAGCCGGGAAACATCAGGGACATTGCCCAGACCAACTCGCCGAGGCCGAGCGTGATCATCGCGAACGGTGTGCCGGCCTTTTTCGTCGTGACATAGCCGAGCAGGATGGCCATCAGCAGCCCGAACAGCCCACCCACCAGCGGCACCATGCTCACCGGCAGTGCCAGATGGCCGTTCGAGATCATGTTCAGCGCGTGCATCGCAAAGAACGCGCCCAGGCCCGAATACACGGCATGACCGAAACTCAGCATCCCCCCCTGGCCGAGCAGCACGTTGTAGGCCAGACAGGCGATGATGGCGATGCACATCTGCGTGAGCATCGTCATGGACAGACTGCTGGTCCACACCAGCGGCGCCACGAGCAGCACCAGCGCGTAGCTCGACCACAGTGCCCAGCGCCCCGAATTCCAGCGCGCCGCAGTGGTCGACGCGGACCGGGCCATGACTTGTGCCATCGGTTCAACCTTCCCGGGTTCCGAGCAGGCCCTTGGGCCGGAAGATCAGGATCAGAACCAGCAGCAGAAACGGAAGGATCGCCGCCACCTGCGAGACCTTGACGCTGTAGATGGCGTAGCCGAATGTCTCTTGCGAAACGGGCATGTTCAGCCATCCGAACAGGTCGAGCAGCGATCGGTCGCTGCCGATCGCGAACGACTCGATCACGCCCAGACCCAGCGAGGTCACGAATGCGCCTGCGAGCGAACCCATCCCGCCGATGACGATGACGGCGAACACCTCCGCACCGACCTGCAGCGACATCGATGGCTCGGTGACCCGCAGCGCGCCACCGATCACCCCCGCCAGTGCGGCCAGCGCCGTCCCGCCGCCGAACACCAGCATGAAGACACGGGGCACGTTGTGGCCGAGCGACTCGGCCGTTTCGGGATGGGTCAGCGCCGCCTGAATCACAAGCCCGACGCGCGTGCGCGTCAGCAGCAACCAGATCGCCACCAACATCAACACCGCCAGCGCCATGCCGAAGGCGCGGAAGGCGGGGAACTGCGTGCAAATCATGTCGGCAGCCGTGCGGCAGACCGCCGGCGGCGGGCCCCAGGCAAAACCTAACCCGCTGCCGGGCGCATCCAGGATCGTGAACAGCGGACCTTGGAGCTCGGCGGGCTCCCGAAAATTCACCGCCGAACGGCCCCAGATAAGTTGCACCACTTCCAGGATGATGTAGCTCAGGCCGAAGGTGATCAGCAGTTCAGGCACATGCCCGAACTTGTGCACGCGGCGCAGCGCATAGCGCTCGAACATCGCGCCCAGCAGCCCCACCAATGGTGGCGCAAGTAGCAGTGCCCACCAGAAACCCAGCTCGCTGCTGATGGTGTAGGCCACGTAGGCGCCGAGCATGTAGAAGCTCGCATGCGCAAAATTGAGGACACCCATCATGCTGAAGATGAGCGTCAGCCCCGAGGCCAGCATGAACAGCAACAGGCCGACCGACAAGCCGTTGAGCAACGAGATCAGGGTGTAGCTGGCGTCCATGGGCACAGGTGCACAAGCGTGAACGAAAGGGGCGCGACACCGCTGGGCGCCGCGCGGCGATCAGCGTGCGACTTCAGGGATGGGTCATCTGGCACGACGTGGGCGTGCTCGCCACGTACGCAGGAATCGCCTTCACTTCCTGAAAGTTGTAGCCGGTGTTCTCGACGCTGTACGGGTGCTTGGCATCGGCCTTGCGCCACTCGCTGATGTACAGGCCCTGCTGCAGTTGGTGGTCCGCCTTGCGCATCTCGACTTCGCCCTGGAAACCCTGGAACTTCAAACCTTCCATCGCGGCAGCGACCTTGACAGGGTCGGTGTCCTTGGCCTTGGCCATCCCGGCCACGAGCATCGCGACGCCGTTGTAGGTCGCGCCGGTGTACCAGTCGTCGTTGAATTTCTTCTTGAAATCGTTCTGAATCTTTTGGGCGATGCCCGGCAAGTCGTTGTAGCTGTAGGCCACGACACGCACCTTGCCGCCCAAGCCCGCGGCCAGCGCGGTCGGTGTGCCGCTGACGCCAGCGTAATAGGTGTAGAAGCTGGCGTTCAGGCCCACTTCCTTGGCCGCCTTGATAAGCAGGGTCAGGTCCTGGCCCCAGTTGCCGGTGACCACCGAATCGGCGCCCGAGGCCTTGATCTTGGCCACGTAGGGCGCGAAGTCCTTCACCTGGCCGATCGGGTGCAGGTCGTCGCCGACGATCTGGATGTCGGGGCGCTTGCGTTTGATGTCTTCCTTGAAGTAGCGCGAGACCTGCTGACCGTGCGAATAGTTCTGGCCGATGATGTAGACCTTCTTGATTTCGGGCTGGTCCTTCATGAAGCTCGTCAGCGCCTCCATCTTCATGGTGGTGTCGGCATCAAGCCGGAAGTGCCAGTAGCTGCACTTCTCGTTCGTCAGGGCCGGGTCGACCGCGGCGTAGTTCAGGTAGATGACCTCTTTGCCGGGATTGCGCTCGTTGTACTTGGTGACGGCGTCGGAGATGGCCGCCGCTGCGCCCGAGCCGTTGCCCTGCGTCACATAGCGGATGCCCTGATCGATCGCGCCCTTCAGCGCGGTCAGGCTCTCCTGCGGCGAGCCCTTGTTGTCGAAGGGCACGAACTCGAACTTGACGCCGGCGGCATTCTTCTGGTTGAAATAGTCGCCGATGAACTGCCAGCTCTTGAGCTGGTTCTGGCCAACGTTGGCGAACGGGCCGGACAGCGGGTCGATGAACGCGATCTTCACGGTTTCGCCCTTTTGGGCCAGGGCGATTCCGGCGGTCATTGAAAAGGCGACGGCGATCGAGAGATTCAGCGTGCGGCGCGTCAGGGTCATGGTCAGTCTCCAGCGGAGGGGGCTCAGGGCCGCAACGATAGCCGAAACGACGCGCGCGACATCACCGGGACTACCCCACAACGCCGTGTCACCGCTGGGACACGCGTGGACCGCAAGCGCAGGCCCGATGAATCGCTGCGATCCGTTGTCCCTGCGCGCATGAACGAAAGCGTCGCTGGCTAAACTCGGCGCAATGATTGCCATGAACCTCCCGACCGATTCGGTCGCTTCGATGCAGCCGGCCCCGAACTGGCTGAACCGATTTCGCGATCTTGGGAAGTCGTTCTACACCGCGTTACCGGCCGAACTGGTGCCCGACCCGCACTGGGTGGCTGCCAGCGACGACTGCGCTGCGCTTCTCGGACTGCCGTCAGGCTGGGCAACGCGGCCCGATCTGAACGCGCTCGAGGTTTTCAGCGGCAACCGCATCTGGCTCGGGATGCAGCCGTTGGCGACGGTCTACAGCGGCCACCAGTTCGGCGTCTGGGCCGGCCAGCTCGGCGATGGCCGTGCGCTGTGGCTGGGTGAGCTGGACACACCCGCCGGCCCTATGGAGCTTCAGCTCAAGGGCGCCGGCCGCACCCCGTATTCGCGCATGGGCGACGGCCGCGCGGTGCTGCGCTCGTCGATCCGCGAGTTCCTGGGTTCGGAGGCGATGCACGCGCTCGGCATCCCGACCACGCGGGCGCTGTGCGTCACCGGCTCGGCGCTGCCGGTGCGGCGCGAGACGATCGAGACCGCGGCGGTGGTGACGCGCGTGGCGCCGAGCTTCGTCCGCTTCGGCCACTTCGAGCATTTCGCACACCAGGCTGTGTTTGAACGAGATGGGCACGACGACCTGCGCCGCCTGGCCGATTTCGTGATCGCCCAACACTACCCCGCCTGCCGCGACGACGCGAACCCTTACGCCGCGCTGCTCGCGGCGGTGAGTTTGCGCACCGCCGAACTGATGGCCGACTGGCAGGCCGTCGGCTTCTGCCATGGCGTGATGAACACCGACAACATGTCGGTGCTGGGCCTGACGATCGATTACGGCCCGTTCGGTTTTCTGGACCAGTTCGACCCCGGCCACATCTGCAACCACTCCGACCACCAGGGCCGCTATGCCTGGGCGCGCCAGCCCAACGTCGCATTCTGGAACCTGCACGCGCTGGCGCAGGCGCTGCTGCCGCTAATCGAAGACTCGGATCTGGCGCTGGCCGCGCTCGAGCCCTACAAGGCCGTCTTCGCCGACATGCTGCTGGCGCGCTGGTCCGCCAAGCTCGGGCTGCGCACACGCGAGGACGGCGACCGCGACCTGGTCGACGACCTGCTGCGCCTGATGGCCGCCGACCGCTGCGACTTCACGATCACGTTCCGCCGGCTCGCGAGCTTCTCGACCGCCGCCGCCGCGGACAACGCGGCCGCCCGCGATCTCTTCATCGACCGCCCGGCGTTCGACGCCTGGGCCGCGCGCTATGCAGCGCGCCTGGCACGCGAGTCGAGCACCGATGCGGGCGACGACCACGCGCGGGCCTTGCGAATGAACCGCGTGAACCCAAAGTTCGTGCTTCGCAACCACCTGGCCGAAGGCGCGATCCGCGCCGCGCAGGGCGGCGAGTTCGGCGAGACGCAGCGCCTGCTGAAAGTTCTGCAGCGGCCCTTCGACGAACAGGATGCGAGCGCCAGCACCGCCTACGCCGGCTTCCCGCCCGAATGGGCCCGATCGATCGAGGTTTCCTGCTCATCATGAACGACGCTTCCGACCCCAAGTACCCGGTCAAGAAATCCGATGCCGAATGGCGCGCGCAGCTCGACCCGATGCAGTTCGAGGTCGCGCGCCATGCCGCCACCGAACGGCCGTTCTCGGGCAAGTACTGGGACCACTGGAACGAGGGGCAATACAAATGCGTCGGCTGCGGCACGCCGCTGTTCAGGTCCGACACCAAGTTCGACGCCGGCTGCGGCTGGCCGAGCTACTACGAGCCGCTCAACAGCGAGGTCGTCGAGCGCATCGTCGACAAGACCCACGGCGTGGTGCGGGTCGAGGTGCGCTGCAACCACTGCGGCTCGCACCTGGGCCATGTCTTCCCCGACGGGCCCGAGCCGACCGGCGAGCGCTTCTGCATCAACTCGGCCGCGATAGACTTCGCGCCCAAGTGACGCTCAGCCGCCTGCCGGCGCCCCGATGAAAATCTTTCTCGACTTTCTGCCGTTGCTGCTGTTCTTCGTCGTCGGCAAATACGCCGACAGCCACGCCGAGTGGGCCGCGCGTTTCGCCACCGAACACTTCGGTTTCATGGTCTCCGGCGGCGTGGTCGGCACCGAGGAGGCGTCGGCGCTGCTCGCGACCATCGTCGTGATCGTCGCGACCGCGGTGCAGATCAGCTGGCTGCTGTCGCGCCGGAAAAAGGTCGACGTGATGCTGTGGGTGACCTTCGCGCTGGTGGTGGCGCTGGGCGGGGCGACGATCTGGTTCCACAACCCGAACTTCATCAAGTGGAAGCCGAGCGCGCTGTACTGGGCGATGGGGCTGGCGTTCTGGGTCAGCCAGACGGTCTTCCACAAGAACCTGCTGCAGACGCTGATCGGCGCGCAACTTCAGTTGCCGGCAGCGATCTGGCAGCGCCTGAATTTCGTCTGGATCGCGTTCTTCGGGCTGCTGGGCCTGCTCAATCTTTACGTCGCGTACACGTTCAGCACCTCGACCTGGTTCACCTTCAAGGCCTTCGGCGTGACCGGCCTGATGCTGCTGTTCATGCTGGCGCAGGGCCTGTACATCGGCAAGCACCTGGAGCCGGAGCCGGCGCCCGGGCCCGCGCCCGACCGGCAGCCTTGAGATGATGGTCACCGCCACCGACATCGAGGCCGGCCTGCGCGCCGCGCTCGACCCGCTGTCACTGGAAGTTCAGGACGACAGCCACCTGCATGCCGGCCACGCCGGCGCGCGCGAGGGCCGCCATTTCACGGTGCGGATCACCGCCGGACGCTTCTACGGTTTGTCACGGGTGGCGCGGCATCGGCTCATATATGATGCGCTGCAACTTTTGATCCCGCGCGGCATCCACGCCTTGGCCATCGAGGCGCGCGCGCCCGGTGAATCCTGAGTCAAACCCGCAACTTCCTCCATGCTCATGAAGATGAATCCTTTCGCCGCGGGCGCCGCGCTGCTGCTGTCCGCAACGCTGGCGCTGCCACTGGCCGCCCAGGCGCAGAACATTGCGATCGTCAATGGCAAGCCCGTGCCCAAGGCGCGCGCCGACGCGCTGATCAAGCAGGTGCAATCGCAGGCCGCGACGCAGGGTCAGCAACTGCCGCCGGATCTCGAGCAGCGCGTGCGCGACAAACTCGTGATGGACGAGATCTTCACGCAGGAGGCCGAGAAGCGCGGCCTGGCCGCCAGCCCCGAGTACAAGGCGCAGATGGAGCAGGCCCGCCAGGCGGTGCTGACGCAGGCGCTGCTCGCCGACTTCGTCAAGACCCATCCGGTCGGCGACGACGAGATCAACGCCGAGTACGAGAAGTTCAAGACCCAGTCGGCCGGCACCGAGTACCGCGCGCGCCACATCCTGGTCGAGAAGGAAGACGAGGCCAAGGCGCTGATCAAGCAGCTCAACGGCGGCGCGAACTTCGATGAGCTCGCGAAGAAGAACTCGAAGGACCCGGGATCGGGCGCCAACGGCGGCGACCTCGATTTCGCCGCGCCGGGCTCGTACGTGCCCGAGTTCTCGCAGGCGATGATCAAGCTGAAGAAGGGCGAGATGACGCAGGAGCCGGTCAAGACGCAGTTCGGCTACCACATCATCAAGCTCGAAGACACGCGCGAGGCGCAGTTCCCGAAGCTCGACGACGTGAAGGGTCAGTTGAAGCAGCGCATGGAGCAGCAGAAGCTCGCGACCTACCGCGACGAGATCCGCGCGAAGGCGAAGACGGACTACAAGTTCACCCAGTAGGCGGGCGAGCACTCGCGAAGCGGGCATCGAGCCCGCCTCCCGCGCCGAGCGCTGCGCTGGCCGATCCCGCTACCGGGGCCCCTCGTCCGTCGCTTCGCGCTCTACGCGCCCGGCTTCGATGCGCAGCTGCCGATCGCAGCGCGCCGCGATCGACGGGTCGTGCGTGACCAGCACCAGCGTCGTGCCGGCCTCGCGATTGAGCGCGAACATCAGCGCCATCACGGTCTCGCCGGTCGCGAAATCGAGGCTGCCGGTGGGTTCGTCGGCCAGCAGCACGGCCGGCCGCACGACGAAGGCGCGCGCCAGTGCGACGCGTTGCTGCTCGCCACCCGACAGCACCTTCGGGTAATGCCGCAACCGCTCGCCGAGGCCCACCCGCCGCAGCATCTCGGTAGCGAGCACACGCGCGTCGCTGCGGCCCTGCAGTTCGAGCGGCAACATCACGTTCTCCAACGCATTCAGGTTGCCGAGCAACTGGAAACTCTGGAACACGAACCCCACCTTGGCAGCACGCACCGCGGCACGCGCGTCTTCGTCGATCGTGAACAGGTCGGTGCCGGCGAGGCGCACGGTGCCGGTGGTCGGCGTGTCCAACCCGGCGATGATCGACAGCAGCGTGCTCTTGCCCGAGCCCGAGGCTCCGACGATCGCGGCCGACTGGCGCGGTGCCAGCGAAAAATCGATCTCATGGAGAATCGTCAGGGTGCCGGTGGAGTCCTGTACCTGCTTGGTGACGCGCTCGACCGCAATGATGGGTTCAGACATGAATGATGAGGACGTTCCTGGTTCGGGCGCGCGGCGCCGTTGGCTGGCGCACTGTAGCGTGCTTGTCGTCGCGGCCGCAGTTGCGTGGCCGGCGACCGCGTCGGCTCAGGGGCTGCGACCGGCCGCGGCGCCGCTCGTTCTGATCGTCGGCGACAGCCTGTCGGCCGAATACGGCCTGCCGCGCGGCAGCGGTTGGGTCGCGCTGTTGCAGGCCCGCCTGGCGCAGCAGAAGATCGCCGCCGACGTCGTCAACGCCAGCATCAGCGGCGACACCACCTCGGGCGGCCGCACGCGTCTGCCGGCGCTGCTGAAGCAGCACCGCCCCGGCCTCGTGGTGCTCGAGCTCGGCGCGAACGATGCATTGCGCGGTCTGCCGCTGCTGATGACCTACGACAACCTCGATGCGATGACGAAGGCCGCGCAAGCCGCCGGCGCCAAGGTCGTGATCGTCGGCATGCAGCTGCCGCCGAACTACGGCCGCAAGTACGGCGAGGAGTTCGCGGCGCTGTTCGCAACCGTGGCGAAGGCGCGCGACGCCGCGCTCGTGCCCTTTTTGCTGAAAGGCGTGGCCGACGTGCCGCAGGCCGAGATGCTGTTCCAGCGCGACGGCATCCACCCGATCGCGGCCGCACACCCGACGATCCTCGGCAACGTCTGGCCGGTGCTCCAGCCCTTGCTGTCGAAGCGCTGAGCCGCGCCGCGGGCGACGTGCGCTTCGTCTAGCGCTGGTCGCCGCGCTTCGGCTCGTCGCCGCGCGGGCCTTCAGGGCGCCGCGGTTCGGGTCGTGGCTCGGCGCGCTGCGGCGGCGGTGCCGCTGGCGCGACGGCGGCGGGTACCGGGCGCTGCACTTCGACCGGCGGCGGCGGCCTCGGTGCGACCGGCCGCTGCACCACCGGCGGCGCCGGCCGCTCGACCCGTTGCTGTTGCTGCTGCTGCTGCGGCGGCGGCGGCGCCGGCCGCTCAACCCGTTGCTGCGGCGGCAGCGGCGGACGCTGCTCCGCCGACTCGGGCCGGGGCGGTGGCGCACGCCGTTCCTCGGGCCGCTGATCCTCGCCGCGGCGCACCGGCAGCGGGCGCATCGTCGGCGCCTCCGGCGCCGGTGCGGCGGCGGGCCGGGCCGGCTGGG
>JANXZN010000037.1 GCA_025355545.1 Rhizobacter sp. | reverse complement strand
CGTGCTCGATTTCAGCCCTTGGCGCTTGTTTTCGCTGCTGTTTGTGACGGCAGGATCTGAGCGGCGTAGCGCTCGATGGGGAAGCGGAAGACGCCCCGCAGGTTGATGCCCTCCAGGCCGGCCGGAGCCACTGTTCTCATTTGCGCAGGAATCCTTACCCCTGGCCTACTACCGCTCGCAGAACACGCAATCCGCGTGAATCCAAGCCTTCTTGACCAGGCCTGCCGTCACCAGCGCCGCGCACGCGGCGCGCACCATCGCACGCCACTTCTTTTCGGTCGAGCACGTCGAGGCGCACATCTTGTAGAACGTGTCGAGCCGAAGCGGGAAGGGCTGCTTGTGGCTCGCGAAATAGTCGTACAGCCGCCGCGCGATCGGGGGAAGGTCGCGGTACTGCGCCCACACGATGCGCGTCGACGTGTTGCCAGCGAACAGCAGGATCAAATCGGGGTGAATCCAGATGCGGTACTTCGTGCCTTTGTCGCCGTCGCCCTGGAAGTCGTATTCGCGGATCAACGAGATCGCCGAGCCCCGGCCGGCGCGCTCGTTCTCGACCTTCACTTCGTTGGCCTTCAAGCGCGAAATCGACATGCGCGCCTTCTCGTAGTTCCGGCCGTTGATCGACCAGTTCAACTCGCGGCACAACTCGTGCAGATTGAACTCGATGGGCTCGCCTAGCGGCTTGTGTTTGGCGTAGTTCAGAATTTGCTGCCACACAAGCTCATCGTCTTCGGCGCGCAGCTCGATGCCGGTGAACGTGATCTTCACAGCCTTTTCGACGTGGAACACGAGAGCGCCTTGCAGAGACGCGCGCGGCTCCGTCTTGTTGCGCACGGTGAAGATGGCCGAGCGGGCATAGTCGTTCGGAATCTCGCGAACGTCGTCAGGCCAGATTTCGAGCTGGAACGGCCCGTGCGGGTCGACGCCGCGCGAGCGCAGATAGGCCTCGCGCTGCATCTGGTCGACGCGGTGCGCGAGCGGCTTGGCGCCAGCCAGCGCCAGGCTTGCCGACGTGAGACCTTTAGAATTGTTCGTTGCCATGTGGTGCCTCCCTTTCAGGCATTACGGGTAGGGTGCTTAGGCTGGTGCAAACAGCCTAGGCACCCGATTTCTTCAAGCGAGCGCGAGCCTCGCGCTCCAATTTCCTGACCTGCGGCCAAAGGTCGCGAGGCAGGCTCACAGTGTCGAGCATCCAGCCTTTCGGCACCGAAAGGCGCTCGGCGTCTTCTACACACTTCAGGAACTTGGCGACTGCCTCGCTGACCCAGGCGCGCGAAGCGCCGATCTGGGCCGCGACCTCTACTTGCTTCGTGCCGTCCACCAGCACGGCACGGGCGATCGCGAGCGTCGCCGGCTCCATGCGAGCACGCGCGCTCGCGCGTGCGAATTCGTCTGGGGACAAGCGACGCCGAATCATTCCGACTTCTCGGAAGCGGCGGGCGTGTCGAAGACCATGCCCGGTGTGTACGCGACGGACTCACCCTCAAGGCGCGCGAACTCGCGCGCGTATGTATCGGCGAGCTTCGGCCAGCGGCGGAACATGTTGAAGTTCTCGGCGTTTGACTGAGCGCCGGCCTTCGTGAAGTTCATCGAGCCGAATCCAACGATGTCGCTATCGATGACCAGGAACTTATGGTGCATCACCGGATACCTGGCGTTCATCTTGATGGGCACGCCCTGGTTGTGAAAGTAGGTCGCGCTCGAATACTTAAGCGAGGCCTGCGAGCGGTCAAGCACGACGCGCACGTCAACGTGCTTGCGCTCGTGCGCCTCATGCAGCGCCTTGGCAATCGGCGCCGACGTGAAGTAGTAGCCGGCGATCCAGACTCGTTTCGTCGCGGACAGGATCGCGGCTGCGATGGCCTGGTCGGTGTTCGCGCCTGGCGAAAAGAAGACATCCACGGCCGCATTGCTCGCGGTCGGTGGCGTGGCGATCGTCGTCTGGGCGAAGGCGCTCGCGCAGAGCAGGGCGCTCGCGATAGCGGTGACGCAGTGCTTCATGCCGCCGGTCCCCCTGGTAGTTGTTTGGTGTACTTGAACACGGTGGCTCGATGGATGCCGAGTTGCTCGCCGATCTGATCGGCGGTCATCGTCCTGCTGGCCCACATCGCTTTGAGCGCCGCAACCTTCTCGGGCGGCAACGGAGGCCTGCCGCCCTTGCGCCCGCGCGCGCGCGCCGCCGCGAGGCCGCTGCGGGTGCGCGCACGTATCAGGTCAACCTCGAACTCGGCCAGCGCGGCGAAGATGTGTGCGACCAGGCGGCCGCCTGGCGTCACCGTCTCGATGTTTTCGCTGGTGCTTCGGAACTCGACGCCCTTCGTGCGCAGCTCGCTCATGAACTTGACCAGGTGCGGCAAGGATCGGCCGACGCGATCCAGCCTCCACACGACCAGCTCATCGCCTTCGCGCGCAAAGTCGATTGCTTGCGCCAGGCCCGGCCGATCTTCCTTCGCACCGCTGGCCGTGTCCTCGAAGACACGCTCGCAGCCGGCCGCGCGAAGCGCGTCGTGCTGCATGTCCATGTTCTGCTCTTCTGTCGAGACACGCGCGTAGCCAATTTTCATGCTCGCGGCTCGTTCAATCGGCCTCGGGCCACTTCAGGCCCCACGCCGTGATCACGGCCTGCACGCGGCGCTCGCCATCGGGCACGAGCTTGTAGAGGTCGGCCTTGCCCCAACGCAAGGCATCGAGGCACGCGAGCATGTCGTCGCCGATCGCAACGTCGACGGCACGCAGATCGAATAGGTCGAAGGGAAACGCTTCGCCGTTGTAGGTGCTGGCGATGAACTGGGCGATGCGGCGAATCTGGCCGCTATCGCGCTCCTCTGCAAGCGCCAGCAGCCTCGCGTAGGCTTGCGCCGCCTTGGCCTGAGCGTCGCGCGTTCGAATCGCCCACTCGTCCTGTGGTGCATCGAACAGGGGTTCGTCTTCGTTGCTCATGTACGCGCCTCGGCAGGTCGTGCTCTGCTCAATGATGAATGGAGTTGGCCAAGTGCCAACCACGCTGCGGATTGAAGACGAGGATGGATCGCTCGATAGCCTCGGCCAGCGCGAATGGGTCAGGCTCGACGCCAACCAACTCATGCACGAGTTGCGCGTTGCTCAAGCCGCGAACCCGGGCCTCTTGCTGCGGCAAGGCCTCGATGCTGCCGGAGGGCGTGTGGAGTCTCAACATGGTCATGCTCCCGAAGTCGAAAAAGAATAACAGCGACAGTATAAAGCGACGTAGAAAAAGAGACAAGAATAACGACTGTTTAACGGCTAAATCGGCTTGTGCGGCGCGCACTTATCGAGCAGTCGCTTTAACGGTCGTTTAAGCGACCGCTTGGGGCACCACCAGGCCGACCCGGCTTGGTGGTGCAGCGGTCCGCTAGAGCCGCCCAGACCTTCCGGCCCACCAGCCAATGAAGAGCAACACAAGCAAGGTCGTCATAGCCTCTCCTTTCTCGCCAACGAGCCGGCCGCCCGACCGGCTCTGAGTCGCTATGTCTTGTGGCATTGCATAACCGAGAAAAAGACAAGAACGCTCGCCGCTTGGCATCTGCCGGGGGTGCGTTTCACTTCCCCCGGCAGCGCCAGGAGCTTCTCCAGGGTCCGTGCCGGTCAAGCCCAAGCCCTGCGGGTGCATCCTCGCCCGTTCGGTGCTCGCCTGCGGCTGCGCTCCGCATGCGGCCTCCGGTGCAGGCCTGACCGACCTGAGCATTCGTGCCTAGCCGCGGCGGCGAAACTCGGGCTCGATGTGCAAGCCGTCGACGTAGATGCGATCGAAGATCGGCGCCGCCGGGTTCATGTTTCCATCGTCTCGGAACGGCGCGTGTCTGCCGCACCCCGCGACCCAACGCCCCGCTGCGGCGGCGGGTCACGCACCGCGGGATATCTGACGTTCGGCTGTCGGCCATTACCGGTCTGTCGCCATTGCATCCGATAGCCGACAGTTGAGCCATGCACCTCGCTTGAGATTGGCCGTCGTGACGCACCGCTAAAATCGGTTCGATGGACGGCGAACGCGAACAACTGGAAGCGGGCATCGCTGCGCTGGAGGCTCAGCGTGCCACACTGGGTGACGGCGTCGTGGCCACTGCGGTGGCCGGCCTTCGCGCTAAGCTCGCGATCCTCGCTGCTGCTGCAGGCGCACCCGCACAGACCCTAAGGCAAGTCAGCATCCTGTTCCTCGACGTCGTGGGCTCTACCACCCTAGCCCAGCACCTCGACCCCGAGGACGTCGGCGCCGTCATGGACGACGCCTTGTCACGCGGCACGGTGATCGTCGAAGCTTACTGCGGCAAGGTGCTGCAGTACGCCGGCGACAGCATCCTGGCCGCGTTCGGCGCCGACGAATCCCGCGAGGACGACGCCGAGCGGGCCGTGCGCTGCGGTCTGGCGCTGCTCGAACTCGGCCAGACGCTTGGCGTTGAAGTCAAGGCACGCGGCCACGCCGGCTTCAGCGTGCGCGTGGGACTGCACACCGGCGCAGTGCTGCTCGGTGGCGGGGTCGATGCCGAAGGCAGCATCCGCGGTGTCGCGGTCAACATCGCCGCCCGCATGGAGCAGACGGCTCCCGCCGGGGCGCTGCGCATCAGCCAGGACACGTATGCGCAGGTGCGGGGGTTGTTCGAGGTCGACGCGCAAGAGCCGCTGACGGTCAAGGGCGTCGACGCGCCCATGCAAAGCTACCTCGTCAAGCGCGCCAAGGCGCGCAACTTTCGCCTTGACACGCGTGGCATCGAAGGCGTGGTCACGAAGATGATCGGCCGCGACACCGAACTCGATGCCCTGCAAGCCGCCTTCGCGCGGCTGTTCGCCGAACGCAATCTGGCCGCCGTCACTGTGGTCGCCGAGGCCGGCATCGGCAAGAGTCGGCTGCTGTACGAGTTCGAGGCCTGGAGCGAGGCGCGACCCGAGCGCTTCTTCGTCTTCCGCGGCCGCGCCACGCCGCAGACCGCTAGCCACGCCTTTGGCTTGCTGCGCGACATCCTGGCCTGGCGCTTCCAGATCGCCGACGACGACAGCATTGAGGCCGCGAGAAAAAAGCTGGAAGACGGCGTCGTGCCGCTCTTCCTACATGACGACGGTCCGGACCTGGCCGAAGCCCACGCCCACCTGCTGGGCCACCTAATCGGCATCGAGTGGAAGGACAGCCGCCACGTCAAGGGCATCCTGGACGACCCCAAGCAGATCTGGAACCGCGCCTTCCATGCCGCAGCCCAACTGTTCCGGCGCGTCAGTGCGACCGACGGCAGCCCGGTGGTTCTGCAACTCGAAGACTTGCACTGGGCCGACGGCGAGAGCCTGGACTTCCTGAACTACTTGGTCGAGGTCGACCGCGACGTGCCGTTGCTGGTGCTGGCCTTCACGCGGCCCACGCTGTTCGAGCGCAGAGCCGACTGGGGCGGTACCTCGGGCAACCATCAGCGCGTCGACCTGACACCGCTCGGCAAGGACATGAGCCTCTTGTTGGCCAATGAACTGCTCAAGAAGCTACCCGAAATTCCCACCGCCCTCAGAGAGCTCGTCACCAGCAGCGCCGAGGGCAACCCCTTCTACATGGAAGAGCTGGTGAGGATGCTGATCGACCTGGGCGCGATCCAGACCCGGTCGGACAGCGGCGACACTTGGCGGGTCGACGCCGAACGCCTGCTCGTCACGCGACTGCCGCCAACGTTGACCGGCGTGCTGCAGTCGCGGCTGGACGGCTTGCCGGCCGCCGAGAAGCGTGCGCTGCAGCAGGCCAGCGTCGTCGGCGCCGTGTTCTGGGATCAGGCGCTGGCCGCCATCGAAGCCCAGGCCATGGAGCAGTTGCCGGCGCTGGTGCAGCGAGAGCTGACGCTGCCGAGCGCCGATGGGGCACTGGATGGCCTGCGCGAGTACGCGTTCCGCCATCAACTGCTGCACCAGGTGACCTACGACACCGTTCTTAAGCGCCACAAGCGCGAGGGGCACGCCCGCGTGGCGCAGTGGCTGGCTGCGATGGCAAGGCAGGGCAGCCTGCGCGCGGGCGACTTCCTCGGCACTGCGGCCGAACACTTCGAGCGGGCGGGCGACGAGCCTAACGCGGCCGAGTTCCACGCCCGTGCAGCCGAACAAGCCGCAGAGCGCTTCGCCCACGAGCGCGTGCTGGCGCATGTGAGCCGGGCGCTCGGCCTGCTGGGCAAAGCTCGGGTGTTACAGCCTGACCAGGCGGCGCTGCGCTGGCGCCTGCTGAGTGCTCGCGAGCGCACGCTCTTCCTGCAGGCGCGGCGCGACGAGCAAGCCGTGGACCTGGACGCAATGACGCAACTGGCCGAAATGCTCGACGACGACCGCTGCCGGGCCGAGGTGGCCGTGCGGCGAGGCAACTACGCGAACCGCGTGGCCGATTGGGCCGCGATGGAGAGCGCGGCGCACCTTGGCATCGCCTGCGCAGCCCGGGCCGGGGACGATGCGCTCCGTCTGAACTCGGCTCGGCTGCTGGCGACAGCGAAGATCAAACAGGGAGATATCGACGCTGGCCGAATGCTTGCGCTTCAAGCCCTGGCCGAAGCGCGCGGTCTGGGGCAGCGCCGCGTTGAGTCGTCGTTGCTCAATTCGCTTGTATTCGCCGCCGGCATGCGGGGGGACGTGGCGGGCGTGCTCGACCTGAACCGCCAGTGCCTGCAGATTGACCGCGAGGCCGGCGATCGAAAGGGCGAGGCCTTCAGCCTGTTGAACGTCGGCGGCGGCTGGTTGGAAGTAGGCGACCTGGCGCAGGCGCGGCGCGATATCGACGCGGGCCTGCAAATGATGCGGGCCCAAGGCGACCGAACGATGGAGAGTGCAGCACTCGGCAGCCTCTCGGCGCTCACGCTGTGGCAAGGCGACGAGACCCGGGCACTCGCGCTAGCGCGGCAAGCGCTGGACATCGCCATCGCGGCTCAGGCCCGCGACTGGGAAGGGATCACCCGGCTCCGCTTGGGCGATGCCGAAGCGGCGCTCGGCCGCCTAGATGCTGCGCGGCAGGAATACGGCCAGGCGCACTCTCGTGCGCTGGAGATTGGGAGCGCCTGGCAGCACGACGCCAGCGCCGGCCTGGCTCGCGTGGCACTGGCCGCCGGAGACACAGCAGCGGCGTTGGCCGCGTTGCAGCCACTGTTAGACCATGTGGCCGCCGGTGGCACGCTGGACGGCACCGACTATCCGCGCCAAATCGAGCTGACCTGCCACCATGCCCTGGCCCGCGCCAGCGACCCTCGCGCAGCCGACTGGCTGGCGCGAGCCCAAGTTGCGCTAATGGCCCAGGCTGAGGCCCTTACTGACGCGATGCTGCGCCGGGGCTTCCTGCAAAACATTCCGCATCACCGCGCGATCGTGGAGGCGTGGGCGCGGCGCGACGAGTCGCGCGGGTCGCTTGCAAAGCCCGCGAACTGACCGTTCGCTTCCATGCTGAGCGAGAGGCCGCTTGGGGTCGAGACCTGCCGCTCGCGGCGGCGCACAGCAGTCGTTCAAGCGGCCGGGCGGGAGCCCTCGCATCGCCCTGCTTCCCTGAAAAACCGCGTCCTCACCAGCGAATAAGCGCGGATTTGCTCCAGCGCTAACACTGGTGGTGCCGGATCGTGAGCGCCGCGGCCGTCGATCGAGCACGAGCTGCGGTGCGGACCGCGGGAACGACATTGCTGTCAGTCGAGGTGTAGGCGTGGCCGCTGGCGAGATCGACGAGCTATATTCTCTCAATAACTCAATCTCTCAAGATGGAGACCAAACGTGGCAAAGGCAAGCTTGCAGCAGCTTCGTAACTCCGCCAAGAGCGAGGGCAAGGGGGCGGCACCGGTGAAGGCGGCCGCCAAAGCTAAGACCGAACCGGCCGCCGCGGTGCCTGCAGAGGCGCCCAGGGTCCGCCAGATCCACAAGGTGGGCGAGGTCAACATTTCGGCGTACTTCCCGGCCCAGGTGAAAGCGTCCCTGCGCATGGTGCAGGCCAAGACCGGAAACAACGTCAAGGATTGTCTGGCCGAGGCGCTGCGTGACCTGTTCAGGAAACACAACGTGCCCGCCTCTGTAGAGCTTGGCGAAGGCCGATAGGCATGGCAACGGCAAAAGAAGGTCTGCCTGTAACCCCCGCTGTCGTTCAGTGGGCGCGTGAACGGTCAGGCTACTCACTAGAAGACGCGAAGCGCTACTTCAAGAAGATCGCCGCCTGGGAGGTAGGGGAGGCGCTGCCGACCTACGTCCAGGTCGAAGATATGGCCGACCGGTTCAAGATCCCTGTCGCAGTCTTCTTCTTTCCGAAGCCGCCGGAGGTGCCGCCGATCGAGAAGTCGTTCCGCACCCTCACGGCCGAAGACTTCGCCGCGATCCCGCGCAGGGTGCGCTTCTTCCTGCGCCAAGGTCAGGCGATGCAGCTCAACCTTTCCGAGCTCAACGACGGTAAGAATCCGTCGAAGCGCCTCATCACTCGTGAGCTCAAGGTCACGCCGAACACGTCGCTCGACAAGATTGCTGCCGAGGTGCGCGCTTATCTAGGGGTTAGCGTCGACGAGCAGGCCGGTTGGAAGAACGTCGAAGAGGCCCTGGAAAAGTGGCGGGAAGTCTTCGCCACGAAGGCTGGCATCTATGCCTTCAAGGACGCATTTCGCGCGCCCCATTACCTCGGATTCTGTCTGTACGACGACGAATTCCCAGTCATCTACATCAACAACAGCTCGGCGAAGTCGCGACAGATTTTTACGCTCTTCCACGAGCTGGGGCATTTGCTCTTTCACACGAGCGGTGTCGACCTGCTGGATGACCCGTTCATCAAGCACCTGGGGGATGCTGAACAAAAGATCGAGGTCATTTGCAACGGCTTGGCTGCGCGCGTACTGGTGCCTGACGAACTGCTCGACAAGATGCTCACGGGCACGAAGATCGGACGACTGGCTGCAAGCCAGCTCGCCGATCACTTCAATGTGAGCCGCGAGGTGATCTATCGCAAGTTCCTCGACCGTGGCCTCATCGCTGCTGATGAGTATGTGGCGGCCTCCAAAGAGTGGGCCGCGCAGATGAAGCCCAAGGACGCCGAGTCCTCGGGCAACTACTACAACAGCCAGCACGCCTACCTTGGCCAGCGCTATATCGATCTCGCGTTTACCAGGTACCACCAGCAGCGCTTCGATCGGAGGCAGCTTGCTGAGTACCTGAACATGAAGCCGAAGAGCCTGCCGACCTTCGCAGAGAAATTTGCGGGGGGAGGCCTCTGATGTACGTACTCGACACCAACGTCATTTCGAGCCTGCACAAGAACTACTACCGCAAGCGCTTCGTGTCGCTGTGGAAGGAGTTCGACCAGCTCGTCGCAGACGGCAAGATCACTTCAACGCGAGAGGTCTTCCACGAGCTCGGCGATGGATCACCGGGCGCCGATCTTGAGTGGGCCAAGGCCAACGCCAAGCTGTTCACCACGCCCGACGCGAAAGAGGGCGCGTTCGTGGCGAAGATTTACGCGGTCGGCCATTTCCAGACCAACATCGAGAAGCAGAAGCTTTACAAGGGCGGGCGCAACGCCGATTCCTTTGTCGTGGCACGCGCCCATGCGATCGGCGGCACTGTCGTCACGATGGAACGGCTCAAGCCCAACGCCGTCAAGGTGCCCAACATCTGCGCGCATTTCAAGATTCCATACCTCGACCTCGAAGGTTTCATGGAGAGCGAGGGTTGGGAATTCTGAGGGGCCCGCCCACACAACACCGAGTCGCGCGGTGCCGGCCTGGGCAGGCAGTGGGTCGTGGCTATCGCTCACAGCCTTGGTCGCGCTCTTTTTTTTTCATCGGCGGCTCGGGCACGAGCTTGCCGGCGTTCAACGTGTTTTGAATCGACGCGCGAGCTTGCTCAGCGAACTTCATCTGATCGGCCGGCTCCAACGAGCTGGCAAACTTCGTGGCGGCTGTCAGTGTCCTGTGCGCACCCTCAAGCTCGGGGTGCTTCTTGACTGCATCGGCTGCGGGCTCACGCTCGAAGGCAACAGCGCGCAGCGGTCGAGCCGCGCCCTCGAGGATTTGCTCAAGGTCTTTGTTCGCCTCAAGCGCATCCATCGAGTAGACGATGCGCCGCATGTTATTTTCGCTCTGCAGATGCGGCAGCGCGATCGCGTTGACCGCCTTGTCGCGAGCGACATAGAGCGCGTCGCGAGTGCCGGCGTTGCGATTGAATCGCTCCCAATTGCGTATTTCGGCGAACGTGACCGACGATTTCGGGAACGTGACCGGTTTGGGGCCGGTGCTGGGTTGCGCCGATTTGATTGTAGGGATGGGGTCGGTTTGAGGGGGTGAATTACCTCCGTGAAGGTTGTTGATCGGGCCT
>JANXZN010000028.1 GCA_025355545.1 Rhizobacter sp. | reverse complement strand
GGCCCTCGCGTCCAGGCAACAAATCCTTGATGCGCTCCCATTGGTCGTCCCTCAGTGCGTACCTGCGTCCCATCGGCTCTCATCGGTCGTCGCGATCCGAACTCAACGCTCGACGGCACACAATTGATGACACACCCTAGTCGATGATGCGAGTTCCGGGAACCATCGATTTTTGTCATGGCTGGCGCAGTCGATGCAAGAGTGCAGAATCATCCACGAAGAACTGACCACAAATCTCTAGCGGGGAAGTGCGTACATGTTGGATAGCCGGCCCGTTGCGTCAGCCGCTGCGTCAACAACCTATCCTTCGATCCGGCACCGAAGCGTTTCACGCAACACGAAAGGTCGAGCGTGCCGACAATCAATCGACAGTTGTTCACGCACGCCGCGTCTCGCCGGGTACGCGATGTCACGCTCTCAGCCGCCGACGACCTGCAGACGCATCGGGAGAAGCTCGCTCGCATCGTGGTGGACGAGATGTACCAGTTCGTTGGGCTGCTCGACGCGGACGGCATCACACTCGAGATCAACCGGGCGGCGCTGAACGGCGCGGGCATCGGGCTGGACGACATCCAGGGCCGGCCCTTCTGGGAGGCGCGCTGGTGGGCCGTGTCGGCGGAGACGGTGGACGCGGTTCGCGAGTACGTGCGGCGCGCAGGCCAGGGCGAGTTCGTGCGATGCGACGCCGTGGTGTACGGCAAGGCCGCGGGCGAGGAGACGATCGTCATCGACTTCTCGCTGCTGCCCGTCCGAGACCAAGGCGACAACATCGTTTTCTTGCTGGCCGAGGGCCGCAACATAACCGAGAAGAAGCGGGCCGAGGCCGAGATCGCCCGCAAGAACGAGGAATTGCAGAGTCTGCTCGACCGGGTACAGCAGCTCGACCAACTGAGGCGGGACTTCTTCGCCAACATCAGCCACGAGTTGCGCACGCCTCTGGCGCTGATCCTCGGCCCGGCAGAAGCCATTCTCTCCGACGGCGATAACCTCAATGCGTTGCAGCGCCGCAACCTGAACGTCATCCACCGCAACGCCGCCACGCTGCTCAACCACGTCAACGATCTGCTCGATCTTTCCAAGCTCGACGCAGGCAAGATGGGGCTGAACTACGCGCGCATCGACTTGGCGCGCGCCGTGCGCAAGGTCGCCGAGCAGTTCCACGCGATTGCCCCACAGCGGCCAGTGTCGTACGTGATCGAGACCCCCGAAGCGCTGCAAGCGGAAGTCGATCCCGAGAAGGTCGAACGCGTGGTTCTGAACCTGCTGTCCAACGCCTTCAAGTTCACGCCGGCCGGTGGCCGCATCCGGCTCGGACTCGAATCGAGCGAGAGCGATTCATTCGTGCTCAGCGTTCAGGACTCCGGCCTGGGGGTGCCGCCGAGCATGCGGCGCGCAATCTTCGAGCGCTTCCGCCAGGCACAGGGGGGCACGACACGCGATGTCGGTGGCACTGGGCTCGGCCTGGCGATCGCCAAGGAGTTCGTCGACCTGCACCAGGGGACGATCGCGGTGTCGAAGGCGCCTGGCGGCGGTGCGCTCTTCCAGGTCGAGCTCCCGTTGCACGCACCGGCCGGGTCTTATGTGCGCGACGTAGAGGCAATGGCCGAGCCCGGCGTGCGGGAAGCCCTCGTGGTGGACGTCGCGGACTCGCAACCCGGCGATCTTGAGGAGGACCAAGCCGCAGCACCGGCAGACCGGGCGACGATTCTGGTGGTCGAGGACAACGCCGATATGCGGCGTTTCATCACGGACGTGCTCGCGGGCGACTACCGCGTCGTTGCCGCGGAGGACGGCGAGCAGGCCTTGGCGCGCGCCCACGCCGAACCACCCGACCTCGTCGTCACGGACCTCATGATGCCAAGGCTCGGCGGCGACCGGCTCGTGACTGAGATGCGCAAGCTGCCCCGACTGATGCAGGTACCGGTTCTGGTGTTGTCCGCGAAGGGCGACGAGGCTTTGCGAGCCCGGCTGCTGGCCGAGTCGGTCCAAGACTACGTCACCAAGCCGTTCTCCGCCCACGAGCTGCGCGCGCGTGTGCGCAACCTTGTGATGATGAAGCTGGCGCGCGATGCGCTGCAGCGCGAACTGGCGACCCAGAACGAGGACCTGTCGCAATTGACGCGTCAGCTCATCGCCAACCGGCAGACCCTGCAGCGCAGCATGGAGGCGCTGCAGGAGTCCGAACACCGGTGGCGAGCGCTGTATGAACACTCGCCTGTGGGCATCGCGTTGACGGACTCGAGCGGGCAGATCCGCACGGCCAATCCTGCGTTCCAGGACATGCTCGACTACTCGAGCGAGGAGATCCGCAACTGCTCCATCTTGAAGATCACGCCCGAGGAAGACCATGCCACCATGCAGGCGCGGATCGCCCGGCTCGTCGCGGGCGAGGTTCGCGAGTACCACCTGCAAAGGCGCTACCAGCGCCAGGACGGACACGTCGTTTGGGCGAACACGAGTGTCTCGGTCATCCCTGCCACCCGCAGCACACCGCGCATGCTCGTGGTCGTCGCAGAGGACATCACCGAGCGCAAGCGAGCGGCCGAAGCCCTGGCGAAGGCGCAGAACGAGCTCGCCCGCGTCGCGCGCGTCTCGACGCTGGGCGAGCTCGCCGCATCGATCGCGCATGAGGTGAACCAGCCGCTGGCGGCCGTCGTCGCCAACGGCCACGCCTGCCTGCGCTGGCTGAATGCGCAGCCGCCGAACGAAGACGAAGCCGAGGCGGCGGTGCAGCGCATCGTCCGCGACGCCAACCGGGCGAGCGATGTCATCGCGCGGATCCGCGGCTTCCTCAAGCGCAGCGAGTTCCTGCCCTCCCGGGTCGACCTCGACGAGGTCATCGGCGAAGTGATCGGGTTGGTGCAGGCCGAGGCGCGCGCGCGCAGCGTACTGCTTCGCCACGCTGCGGTTCGCGACCTTCCGACGGTATTGGTCGACCGCGTGCAGTTGCAACAGGTCATCCTCAATCTCGTGATGAATGCATTGGAGGCGATGAATTCGACCGAGGGAGCGTCTCGGGTGCTCGAACTGAGCGTGCGCAGGAACGAGATGGATGACACCGTGCTCGTCGAGGTCCGCGATACCGGTATGGGAATCGGTCCAGCGGATCGGGAACGCATCTTCGACGCATTCCACACGACCAAGCCCGAAGGCATGGGCATGGGCCTGGCCATCAGCCGCTCGATCGTCGAGGCGCACGGTGGGCAGCTGTGGGCGACGCCCAACGAGGACTGCGGCGAGACCTTCCACTTCACGCTACCCACCGATCGCACATGAACCCGACCGTCTTCGTGGTCGACGATGACCTCTCCGTGCGCGAAGCGCTGAGCAGCCTGATCCGTTCGGTCGGGCTGCGTGTCGAAACCCTTGCGTCGGCGCAAGAGTTCCTGCAGTTCCAGCGCCTCGATGCCCCGGCCTGCCTCGTGCTCGATGTGCGCATGCCCGGCCTGAGCGGACTGGAATTGCAGCGCGAACTCTCGCAGGCGGGTCGCGGGATTCCGATCATCTTCATCACCGGGCACGGCGATATCCCGATGACCGTTCGGGCCATGAAGGCCGGTGCGGTGGACTTCCTGCCCAAGCCGTTTCGCGACCAGGACTTGCTCGACGCGATCGCGCACTCGCTGGAGCAGGACGCTGCCGCGCGGCTCGAGCGCTCCGAGCTGGCCCAGATCCGGGCCCGGTACGACAAGCTGACCTCCCGCGAGCGCGAGGTGATCGCACTCATCGTGCGTGGCACACGCAACAAGCAGACGGCCACCGAGCTCGGCATCACCGAGGTCACGGTTAAGGTTCATCGCCACAACATCATGGAAAAGATGGGCGCCCGCTCGCTGCCGGCGCTGATCGGCATGGTCGAGCGGCTGCGGTCCTCCGAAGGCGCCGGCAGGCGAGCCTGAGCCGCCGCGATCGCCACGAATCCCGGCGCGGGTCAACCCAGGCTCGCGCTTGCGACAGAGCGCATCGATCTAAACCAAAGTGCAATGCCGCACGGTAGAAGGTGCAATGGCGCGCCTTTCGACCGCTCCCTATTCTCTGGCTCAGGCAACCCGGCACCACGGGTCTGGACCGCAGATCGACAACAGGAGACATCACCATGGCGTTACTTGAACGCGCGCAGTGGTACGACATCGCACGTGCCACGAACTGGACACCGACCTATGTGGCCGAGTCCGAACTATTTCCGGACATCATGGCCGGCGCGATGGGCGTGCCGATGGCAAGCTGGGAGAGCTACGACGAGCCCTACAAGACGTCTTACTCCGAGTACGTCCGTGTCCAGCGTGAGAAGGACGCGGGCGCCTATTCGGTCAAGGCCGCCCTCGAACGCAGCCGCATGTTCGAGGAAGCCGACCCGGGATACCTCTCGATCCTGAAGTCGCACTACGGCGCGATCGCGCTCGGCGAGTATGCGGCGATGAGCGCAGAGGCGCGCATGACGCGATTCGGCCGCGCGCCAGGCATGCGCAACATGGCCACGTTCGGCATGCTCGACGAGAACCGGCACGCCCAGCTGCAGTTGTACTTCCCGCACGACTACTGCCCCAAGGACAGGCAATTCGACTGGGCACACAAGGCCTATCACACCAACGAGTGGGGCGCGATTGCCGCGCGCCATGCCTTCGACGATCTGTTCCTGGGACGCAGCGCCGTTGAGATCGCGGTCATGCTGACCTTCGCCTTCGAGACCGGCTTCACCAACATGCAGTTTCTCGGCCTGGCGGCCGATGCCGCCGAGGCCGGTGATTTCACCTTCTCGAGCCTGATCTCCAGCATCCAGACCGATGAGTCCCGTCACGCGCAGATCGGTGGTCCGGCCTTGCAGATCCTGATTGCGAACGGGCGCAAGGAGCAGGCTCAGAAGCTGGTCGACGTTGCGATCGCGCGAGCTTGGCGGCTGTTCAGCCTGCTCACGGGAACCGCAATGGACTACGCGACACCGCTGGTCCACCGAAAGCAGTCGTTCAAGGAGTTCATGCGCGAGTGGATCGTCGGGCAATTTGAGCGCTCGCTGATCGACCTCGGCCTCGACCTTCCCTGGTACTGGGACCAGATGGTCAACGAGTTCGACTACCAGCACCACGCTTACCAGCTGGGTATTTGGTTCTGGCGGCCCACGCTCTGGTGGAACCCAGCCGCCGGCGTGACGCCAGACTGTCGCGACTGGCTGGAGGAAAAGTACCCCGGCTGGAACGACAGCTTCGGCAAGTGCTGGGACGTCATTATCGACAACCTCGTGGCCGGTCGGCGCGAACTGACTGTGCCCGAGACGCTGCCCATCGTCTGCAACATGAGCCAGATTCCGATCTGCGCCATTCCCGGCAACGGGTGGAACGTCAAGGACTACCCGCTCGACTACAGGGGCCGGACCTATCACTTCAATTCCGAGATTGACCGCTGGGTGTTCCAGCAGGACCCGGTGCGCTACCGCGACCACCTGAGTCTGGTCGATCGCTTCCTCGCCGGCCAGATCCAGCCGCCGAATCTGATTGGCGCGCTGAAGTACATGGGCCTCGCGCCGGGCGAGATCGGCGACGACGCGCACAACTACGCCTGGGTCGAGGCCTACCGCAATCGGCCGCAAGCCAAGCGCGCTGCCTGATCCGCCAACTGCAAGGTGAACGACATGGCTCTTTTTCCCGTGATTTCCAATTTCCAGTACGACTTCGTGCTGCAACTCGTCGCGGTCGATACTGACAACTCGATGGACGAGGTGGCCGCAGCCGCGGCGCACCACTCGGTCGGGCGACGCGTGGCGCCCCAACCGGGCAAGGTGATCCGGGTGCGGCGCCAGGGCGGCGCGGCGTTCTACCCGCGCCTGGCCAAGCTGAGCCAAACGGACATCAAGCCGATGGAGGCGCTCGAGTTCATATTCTGCGATGACTGAGGCGACCATGACATTCCAGAAGGTCGGATCCACCGACGATCTCTGGGAGGGCGAGATGACCGAGGTCGAGGTCGGCGACCACGTGGTCGTGCTGGTCTGGCCAGAGGGCGGCGAACTGAAGGCCTTCCAAGGCATGTGCCCGCACCAGGACATTCCGCTCGCCGAAGGAAAGTTCGACGGGAAGGTTCTGATGTGCCGGGCGCACCAATGGACCTTTGATGCTCGAAGTGGCGCCGGAATCAACCCGGGCAACTGCCGGCTCGCCGAATACCCCGTCAAGGTGGACGGGGACGACATCTTCGTCGCCGTCGACGGCGTCAAGCCCTTGTTTGCCCACACGTGACATCGCAGAGGAACACACCATGAACAATGACAGGACCGCAGAGGCCTATCGCAACAATCGCGTCGGCCCCGTGCTGCGCGCCAGTGCCATCACGGCGGGGGTCATCGAAGCGGCGCAGGAGGACAACCCGGGCAAAGAGATTCGCGTCGACGACAAGCTGGCCTACGTGCGTATCGACACCGACGGCGAGCTGATCCTGCGGCGCAAGACGTTGGAAGAGACGCTGGGGCGGCCGTTCAAGATGTCCGAACTGGAGGTCAACCTCGGCTCGTTTGCCGGTCGCATCGAGACCACCGAGGACTATGTCCGCTTCTATTACGAATTGACGCTTTGACTGGAGACAAGCAATGACGCAAGCCGAAGTCCTCAAGCCGCTGAAGACCTGGAGCCACCTGGCCGGGCGGCGCCGCAAGCCGAGCGAATACGAAATCGTCTCGACCAACCTGCACTTCAGCACCGACAACCCCGACGCGCCGTTCGAGCTCGACCCCAATTTTCCGATGGCGTGCTGGTACAAGGAGCATCGAAACGCATCCCCGCTGGTCCATCCGGACTGGAACGCGTTTCGTGATCCAGACGAGATCGTCTACCGCACCTACAACATGCTGCAGGATGGCCAGGAGACCTACGTCTTCGGCCTCCTGAGCCAGTTCTCCGAACGCGGTCACGACAGCATGTTGGAGCGGCCGTGGGCGGCCACGCTGGCGCGCCTGTACAGCCCGGCGCGGTACCTGTTCCACACGCTGCAGATGGGCTCGGCCTATCTTACGCAGATGGCGCCGGCCTCCACAATCTCGAACTGCGCTGCCTACCAGACCGGCGACTCGCTGCGCTGGTTGACGCACACCGCCTACCGGACGAAGGAGCTGTCGCTGACGTTCGCCGATCTAGGCTTCGGTGTGAACGAGCGCAGCCTTTGGGAGGAACACCCTGCGTGGCAGGGCTGGCGCAAGCTCGTCGAACAGGCGCTTGTCGCCTGGGACTGGGCCGAGGCCTTCGTGGCGATGAACCTCGTAGTACGGCCGGCGGTGGAGGAAGCCGTGTTGCGCGCGCTCGGCCAGGCCGCGCGGCACAACAACGACACGCTGCTGGGCATGCTGACCGATGCACAGATGCTGGACGCGGAACGCCACCGCCGCTGGGCTGCCGCGCTGGTAAAGATGGCTCTGGGGGTGAGTGACAACCGCAAGGTCATCGAAGGCTGGATCGCCAAATGGGAGCCGATAGCGGACGCGGCCATCGACAGCTATTGTGCGTCGCTTCCCGACGTGCCGAATGCCGCCGCCGACGCCAAGGCTGCAACGCGCAAGTTCCGAAGCTCACTCGGTCTGTAGGCCGACCGCTCAGTCGGCCGACCTCTGCCGACCTCATCGTGTCCTCGTTGCGCTGCCACTGGCGGCGCAAGGGACTCCCTTACCCTGAAGGTGGATGCATTGGGCCATCGGATTCAGATCGACGGCAGCCCGGTCAGCTTCGAGCAGGATGCGGTCGACACCGTGCTGCGCGCCGCACTGCGTGCGGGCGTCGGCTTCCCGTACGAATGCAACTCTGGCGGGTGTGGAAGCTGCAGGTTCGAGGTCGTCGCCGGAGGCGTGGACGTACTCTGGCCCGATGCGCCCGGGCTGACGGAGCGCGATCGCCGAAAGGGTCGCCAGCTGGCATGCCAGTGCAGGGCGGCGAGCGAACTGACGATCCGAGTGCGACCTGGCCAAGAATACGCACCGCACGTCGTACCTCAGCGGCGGCGTGCCCAGCTGATCGGCTGCGCCGACGTCACGCACGATATCCGCGAGTTTCGCTTTGCGACCGACTCGCCGGCCAACTTCACGCCAGGACAATATGCCAGCCTGGTGCTGAAAGGTGTCGACACGCCACGGGGCTATTCCATGTCCAACCTGCCCAATGCGCAGGGGCAATGGGACTTCCAGATCCGACGCGTTCCTGGCGGACTGGCCACGGCCATGTTATTCGATACGCTCACCGTCGGTGATGTTGTCGAGCTCGATGGGCCCTACGGACTGGCGGGCCTGCGCGAAGACAGCCCGCGCGACATCGTCTGTGTCGCGGGCGGCTCGGGGCTCGCCCCGATGGTCTCGATTGCACGCGGGGCGGCGGCGGCCGGCATGCTGGCCTCGCGGCGGCTGCACTTCTTCTATGGCGCGCGCACGCCGCGAGACGTCTGCGGCGAGCCCTTCCTGCGGCAACTGCAGGGCTTCGGTTCGACGCTGCTGTTTCACCCTGTGGTCTCCGACGCAGCCAGCGCCGATGCGGCCGGCTGGACCGAGGAGCGAGGCTTCGTGCACGAAGCCTTGCCCCGCCTGCTGGGGGGCGGCCTGGCCCGGCACGAGTTCTATTTCGCGGGGCCGCCACCCATGACGCAGGCGATCCAGGAACTGCTGATGGGCACGCACCTCGTTCCCTACCAGCACATTCACTTCGATCGGTTCTTCTGAACGGCACGCGGGCCGCGCCACGCAAGAGACGAACTTCAAGTCGTCCGGAGTGCCGAAGATCTCGTTCACCGTCCGCCCTGGGACTGCGAGGACCGGCTCCGTGCCATGCCGCAGGCGCGGGCCGAGCAAAGAATGCCGCAAGTACGCGAGCGCCTCGGCGCGGCCGGGGAGCCGGAAGAACTGCGCTCTCGGGCTGTGCCCGAGCCCTTCCAGCTGCGTGGAACCACGAGCCACATCCAACGCGTTCGCCTCGCGCCTGTCACGAGTTCCATGCACACCGCGTCGTATAGGGGCGCCTGGATTCGACGAAGCGAATCAGGCCGTTGGCAGTGGAGTCCATTCCCAGCCCTCCAATTCGGCCAGGCGCTGCACGACCCAGGCCGCTTCGACATCGTTCACGCTCGCGGGATCGACGCGTAGGCCCTGATGCACTCGTTCGAGCACATCCCGCTCCGCGATGCCGAGGTCGAAGTGCCGGGCGCGGGCGTACTCGTAAAGATGGCTGGCCAGGTCCTCGCAGAATTCGTATCGGGCCGAGATGACGCTGCGCGTGGCGGTCGGCTTCAATCTCCCTGGCGTCATGTACAGCGCCATGAAGGACCCCGGGATCTCGAGCTGGTTGTGGTCGTACATGCCGCGATACCCGCCTGATCTGGTCAGGCCATCGTAGCGTGTGTTCCGGAGTGGGCCGTTCGCAGGCTCAACACTTCGCGCGGGTGCCTACCCCTTTTTTATGCGCAACCAGCCCGGCCCGCGACTGCGTCTGCGACTTCGGCCGACCAGCGCCAAGGTCTCCGACAGCGCGCCGAGCGCGACGAGGTCGTCGGCGGCCCACGTCACGACCTGGCGCTCGTGGAGCACGTTTTCGACGATCTCGCGCAGTTCGGGAGGTGCCGCCTCACGCAGGATGCGCAAGGCGCTGGACCCCAGCGACCCGAACGACTCGGCGACCCAGCCCGCAAGCTCGCGATATACAGCCGGATGCATGGGCATCGCGCCGCACGCAAACGCACTCAGGATGCGCTCCGCCATCACCATCTGGTCGGCCACGACTCTCGGATTCGATGCTGGTCGCATGCCTTGTTATCGGCGAATCGCGGCAAACTTGAAAGCGGTGACCGTGTCATTGCCGGCGCGTGCGCAGAAAGGTCCGGCAGATGGTCGTGACGAGTAGGTACATGACGCGGCAAGCTCGTTCATCGCCCCAAGCGAACGGCGAGTCGGTCGGCCGATGTGGCGAGTTCGGCGTCCCATCGTGTACCCTGCCCCTTCACCAACGGAGAAACGAATGACCATTCAGGCACAGCGCAATCGGGCGAGACTGCACGTACTTCGAGACAATGTTCACCGCGCCAGGCGGGCCGTGAAGCGCAAGCTTCCCGGCGCCGCCGAACGGTTGAAGGCGCACGTCGCGGCCCGGCTCGCGAACGCAGAGACCGGCAAGTAAGCCGCCGGCCCGGCCGCAGGGCACCGAAGCTGACTCGGGCCGGCGGCCCACTTCACCAGTACCCGGTGCGGTCGTAGTGCCGGTAGATGTCGACCTCCTGCGCGCGATCGGGCAGCAGCGCCGCGTCCCATTCAGGGGCGTTCTGGATCGCGTTGCGTGTCATGTTGGCGACGACGATCTTGTCGGACCAGCTGACCTCCCGGACCCATTGCGGCGCGATCAGCACCTGATGGCCCAGCCACCAGTTGCTGGTGTCGACCACGAGGTAGCGGATGGCCCAGCTCTCGTCGTCGACGATCCAGCCTTGCACATGGCCGATCTCGCCGTCCTGTGCCTTGATGTGGTAGCCGCTCACGCTCTGGCACGAGCGCAGGTGCGGATCGTCGTCGCGTTGGCGTGCGGCGGCCCGTTCGGCGGCGATCGATCGTTCGGCCTCGAGCACGCCGACGCCCGGGGGGGCGAGCCCGATTTCGGGTGCCGTCATGCCGGGCACCGAGCCCACGCCCCAGATGCCGACGCTGTCCCAGTAGGCGGGGTAGCCGTAGTAGCCCAAGTAGTCCATCTCGTGCTGGCGCGACACCGGCTTGTCGGTGTCGATGTCGGGGCTGTTCCTCACCTGCTCGCGCGTGATCGACACCGGCAGCACCTGCTCGTGATGATCGGGCGTGCCCAGCGACAACGGTGATATCAGCACCTTGCGGCTCGCCAGCCAGCTGCCGGTTTCGACGACCAGGTAACGCACGACCCATCGATCGTCGTCGAAATAGAAATCCTTGACCGTGCCGACGTCGCCGTCGGTGGCACGCAACGCGTAGCCCTGCAGGTCCTTCAGGTTTTGCAACATGACATTGCTCCTTCGAGTGCGTGGGACGTTCAGTCTCGGCAGTCGCGAGGCCATCGTCTGTCGGTTGGCGGCGGCGCGCCCGGTAGGAGCGGGCCTACGCCCTAGTGATCGTGGTGCAGGTAACTGCCCTCGCACGGCAGGCGCAGGCTGACCGGGGGCGCGACCACCATCATCGCGGTCACGTACCATTCGGGGTCGTCCGAGAATTCGGATCGCAACGTACGCTAAGCCGCCTGCGGCCCGTCAGGGCCGCAAAGTGCGTCGAAGGGGTTGAGGATCACGTCGCCGCGGCCGGGGTCGTAGAACCTCGACAGATACCCGCCGTTCGGGTCCGCAAACACCGCCCGATCGCCACGCTCGAGCGCCTGATGCACCCGTTCGCGGGCACGCGCAAACAAGCAGGGGACGCGCGCGACGCCCCCTGCCCCGCCCGGGTCACGCTGCCCGCAGTTGCGCCGAGACGCTGGTCGGCGCGACCGCGTAGTGATCGAACTGCATCGAGTACTGCGCCCGGCCCGACGACAGCGCACGCAGCTGGCCGATGTAGCCGAACATCTCCTTCAGCGGCACGTGAGCGTCGACGACCACGGCCGAGCCGCGCAGTTGCTGGCCGCGCACCGAGCCGCGACGCCGGCGCAGGTCGCCGATCGCGTCGCCGAGGTACTCGGGCGGCGTGATCACCTCGACCGCCATCACCGGCTCCAGCAACTGCGGTGCCGCGCGGCCGGCCGCCTCACGGAAGGCCGCGACCGCCGCGAGTTCGAAGGCCAGCGTCGACGAGTCGCGCTCGTGGAAGCTGCCGTCGAGCAGGGTCGCCTCGAGGTCGACCAGCGGGAAGCCCGCGATCACGCCCGCCTCGGCCGCGCGCCGCACGCCCGCCTCGACCGCCGGGATGTACTCGCGCGGGATCGCTCCGCCGACGATGCTGCTGACAAAGCGCAGGCCCTCGCCGCGCGCCAGCGGCGCCAGACGCAGCCGAACCTCGGCGAACTGCCCGGGGCCGCCGCTCTGCTTCTTGTGCAGGTGCGTCACCTCCGCGATCTTCGAGATCGTCTCGCGGTACGCGACCTGCGGCCGGCCGACCGCCACGCTGACGTGATGGCGCGCGCGCAGCTTCTCGACCGTCACCTCGAGCTGGAGCTCGCCCATGCCCGACAGGATGGTCTGGCCCGATTCGGCGTCCTGCCTGACGCGCAGGCTCGGGTCCTCGCGCACCAGCGCGTGCAGCGCCTTGCCGAGCTGCTGCTGGTCGGCCTGCGTCTTCGGCTCGATCGCGACGTCGATGACCGGCTCGGGCACGACGATCTGCTCCAGCACCAGCGGATGGCGCCGATCGGCCGCGGCGTTGCCGGTCAGCGTCTGGCCGGTCAGCGTGTCCTTCAGGCCGACGATCGCGGCGATGTCGCCGGCCTGCAGTAGCGTGCGCTCCTCGTGCTTGTCGGCATGCACCTCGTACAGGCGCGCGACGCGCTCGGTGCGGCCGGTGCTGGTGTTCAGCACCGTGTCGCCGGGGCGCAGCCGGCCGCGGTACAGGCGCACGAAGGTCAGCGTGCCGTGCTCGTCGGTCACGACCTTGAACGCGAGCGCGGCCAGCGGCCCGTCCGGGTCGGCCTCGGGCTGGTCGGCGCCGCTCTGCCCTTCGCCCGGCGCCGGCAGGTACGCGACCACCGCGTCGAGCAGCGGCTCGATGCCGCGGTTCTTGAACGCCGCACCGGCGAGCACCGGCACGAACGCGCCCGCCAGGGTGCCGCGGCGCAGGCCCGCATGCAATTGCTCGGCCGAGGGCTCGTCGCCGTTCAGCCAACCCTGCAGCAATGCGTCGTCCTGCTCGACGACGGCCTCGACGAGGCGAGCACGCCAGTGCGCCGCCGCCTCGCGCAGCGCGACGGGTATCGGCGCGACCTCGAACGGCTCGCCGGCGACGCCGCTCGTCCACAGCAACGCGCGCTGTTCGACCAGCTCGACGACGCCGCGAAACGTGTCCTCGGCGCCGATCGGCAGCTGCAGCGGCAGCGCGCGCACGCCCAGGCGTTCCTGCAGCATCTGCACGACGCGCAGGTAATCGGCGCCGACGCGGTCGAGCTTGTTGATGAACGCGAGGCGCGGAACACCGTACTTGTCGGCCAGGCGCCAGTTCGTTTCGGTCTGCGGCTCGACGCCGGCGACGCCGTCGAACACCACGACCGCACCGTCGAGCACGCGCAGCGAGCGGTTCACCTCGATGTTGAAATCGATGTGGCCCGGCGTGTCGATCAGGTTGATCTGCGCGCCCTGCCAGTACACGGTGGTGGCGGCGCTGCTGATCGTGATGCCGCGCGCGCGCTCCTGCGGATCGAAGTCCATCGTCGTGTTGCCGTCGTGGACCTCGCCGATACGGTGCTTGCCGCCGGTGTAGAACAGGATGCGTTCGGTGGTCGTGGTCTTGCCGGCGTCGACGTGGGCGATGATGCCGATGTTGCGCAGTGGCCTGCGCTTCGAGTTCGAGTTCGCGTTCATGTGAGTCTCTGTGTCGCGCGGCCGACGAGGAAGGTCGTGCCGGCGCGCGCCGTGGTCCGATGGCTGCAGCCACGGACGAGATTCACCCGGGCTTCAGCCGCTGACTTGCGAAGCGGTGCGGGTCACGGCCCGCAACGGGCCGCTGCACCTTGCCGACGTGGCGCCAAAGGGCGAGCGCAAGCTGCCCGCACTTCGGCGGGCACGAATCGTGGCAATCAACTTGTCGAAGGTGCGTTGGGGTCGCATGACGGTCACATGAGTACGAGCGGCGCGGTTTTCAAGCCGCCGAGACGGTTGCGCAGCTTAGCGCAACGGCGACGATCGGCGAGTCACCTTCAGGCCGCGCGACGAACGCAACGTGGTGGTGCTGGTCGATCTCGGTCATCGCGCGGGACTGTTCCGGCGAGAGCTCGCGCAGCCCGAAATGAAAGCGGCGGTAGCGCGAATTCAGCGACAGCGCCCCGACGAAGCTGCGTTCGGCAGGGGCATCCTGCGGTGTCACCGGAGCGAGCTGGACGCGGCGGCCGTCGCCGAGCTCGATCAGGTCGTCGCGAATGGATTGCCGGCGCGCCGGCGCGAACAAGGCGGTGAGCAAGGGTTTCACGACGCGATGGTCGGCGCGCCGCACCGGCTTCGCAAACGCTCATTTCGAACTCTTCGCATGCACGGCGAGCATGCAAAACGACCCCGAAGGGCCGCTTTCCCGTCAGGCGCCCACGCGCGACGCCTTCTTGCGATCGTGCTCTTTCAGATGCCGCTTGCGAATGCGGATCGACTTCGGCGTGATCTCGACCAGCTCGTCGTCGGCGATGAACTCGACCGCGTATTCGAGCGTCAGGATGATCGGCGGCGTGATCTTGATCGCGTCCTCCTTGCCCGAGACGCGGAAGTTCGTCAGCTGCTTGCCGCGCACCGCGTTGACGACGAGGTCGTTGTCGCGTGCGTGGATGCCGATGATCATGCCTTCGTACAAGGGGTCACCGGCCTTCACGAACATGCGGCCGCGGTCGTCGAGCTTGCCCAGCGAATACGTCACCGCCTCGCCGTCGTCCTGGCTGATCAGCACGCCGTTCTTGCGGCCTTCGATCTCGCCCTTGTAGGGCTCGTAGCTGTCGAAGATGTTGCTGATCAGGCCGGTGCCGCGCGTCAGGTTCAGGAACTCGTTCTGGAGCCCGACGGCATGGGCCGGGTGCGGCTCGAATACAAGATCCCGGCGCGGGGCCTGATCGGCTTCTCGAACGAGTTCCTGAACCTGACCCGCGGCACTGGCCTGATCAGCAACATCTTCGACAGCTACGAGCCCTACAAGGGCGAGATCGAAGGTCGCAAGCAGGGTGTGCTGATCAGCCAGGACGACGGCGAAGCGGTGACCTATTCGCTCGGCAAGCTCGACGACCGCGGCCGCATGTTCGTGAAGGCGGGCGACCCCTTGTACGAAGGCATGATCATCGGCATCCACTCGCGTGACAACGATCTGGTGGTGAACGCCGTGCGCGGCAAGCAGCTCACCAACTTCCGCGTCTCGGGCAAGGAAGACGCGATCAAGATCACGCCGCCGATCATCCTGACGCTCGAGTACGCG
>JANXZN010000390.1 GCA_025355545.1 Rhizobacter sp. | reverse complement strand
TGTCCACGGCCCGCGCCACCTGCGTGCGCGCCTTGATCTTGGCTTCACCCATGCGGTGAGTGTGCCCGACCGGCCCCAGCCCGCGCGAGTGCTGGCGCTACGCTTGGTTCACTATGACCTACTGCCGTCTCTAGGTTCAGTGCTCGTACCATGCCAGGGCGCGCAATTCGATGCTCTGCCTCGGCGTGGCCCCCGCGGGCGCCTGCGGATGCTCGAACGCCGTGTGCAGGCATGCACCCGTCACCGCATCGAGCGCCCGAGCGCTGTCGTAGTGGACGAACACCGTCACTTCGTCGCGCGTTTGGCCCGCGAAGTAGTACCAGCGGTGAGCAGGATCGTGCCGCACTGCGTAGGTCTGGCCGCGCCGTTCGGGGTAGACGAGGTCGTTGGGCATCAGGTGATCGCGAGTGACGCTGCGCGCGTCGGCCAGCGCGAGCGGCGCATCCTGCAGGGGCTCGCGCAGCAGCGGTCTCCACAGGCCGATGATCAGGTAGCGTCCGCGCATCGCCCGCCGGGCCACCGCCTCGCCAAGCGCCTGTTTCAGCCGGAGCGGCCCCGACATCGGCGTGTAGTCGGCGTGCACGCGGCCGACCGGTTCGCGCACGGCGGCGAACGAGCCGCCCAGCCCGTCAAGCGGCGGGCGGTGCGCAGCCCGGCGGCGCAACGTGTGGTCGAACACGAGGGCGTGAGGCGCGCCGGTGACCTGCCGCACCAGTGCCTCGGCTTCAGGGTAGCCGATGGCGATCAGCTGCCGCTCGGCGTGGAAGTCGAGAACGTCGCTGCGTTGCTCCACCAGCATGAAGCCCATGCCCTGCCATCCACCGTCGTGATCCAGGCCACGGGCATCGTGGATCGGCATGACGTGCGCCACAAGCGTGCCGTTGAAACGCGGCGCGCCGTCAGGCGGATCGTATGCGTAGGTGCGAAGCGGCTGCGCCTGTGGCGCGACGTAGTGCAGCGGCGCGACGACGCTGTGCATGTGCGGGCGTTCAGAAGAACGCCATGGTCCGCACTTCTATGCTCTCTCGCTTGGGCGCGTTCGGCGGCGACGTCGGGTCTTCGAACGCACTGTGGCCCATGAAACGCGCACGGCCGTCGGTCTCGGAGTCGTAGGTCTTCAGCAGCAACGCATGGTGGGCTTCCATCCGCGGGAAGTAACACCAGCGGTGCCGGGGCGAATGGCGCAGCACGTAGATTTCGCCGGTGCGCTCGCGGTACTTGAGATCCATGCGCAGCAAGTCTGCATCATCCTGCGTCTGAGCATCGATCATCGCCAGCGGCAACTCCTCGACACGCCGATACAGCGGCTTCCAGACGTTGTAGAACGCGATGCGGCGCTGCAGCAGTTCATCCGCGTCGTCGGGCACGATGTCGCGCACGCGCTGGGGGCCGCTCGCGGGGGTGTAGTCGCTGTGCACCAGCATCACGGCCGGTCGCTGCACGCTCGTCTGCTGCTTCAGGTCGGCTGGCAGCCGCTTGCGGATCGTGTGGTCGAAGACGACGACGCGTCGGGCGCCGGTGTGCTCTTTCACGAAATCGACGACCTGCGGATAAAAGCTCGCGTGGACCGACGCGTCATCGTCGAACTGGTCGAAGCGCGCTCCGAAGTCGTGCAGCTCGAATCCCTCGTGGTCGGCCGACAACCCCGCGACGCGCGACCAGGCATCGTGGATCTCGACCTCGCGCGGGTCGGTGCCCGGCGGATTCAGCTTCACCGACGGGTCGGGATCGTAGAAGTAGTAGTCCGGCGCGACGCCGTTGTCGACGGTGTATTGCATCGTCGCGCGGACAGATTTCTGAAAACTCATCGTCATGGATTCAAAGGGGTCGCCAAGCCTTGCGGGTTCAATTCGGCCGGGTGGTGGTGAAGCCTTCGTAGACCGCCGTTTTCTGCCAGCAGGGCAGTTGCTCGACGCTCTCGATCAACCAGCGCCGCAGGTTCGGATGGTCGGAGATCGGCAGCCTCTGCCAGCCGTGCAGGTGCATCGGCGCAGCCAGCACGATATCGGCAATCGTGGGGCCGCTCCCCGCGACCCACTGTCGGCCCGCGAGCCGCTTGTCGAGAATGCCCGCGAGCTTGTGGAACTGCGCGGCCTGCGCATCGAGCACCGCGGGGTCGGGCTGGCCGCCCAGCAGCGGCTTGACGCAGTTCTCGACCAGGAAGACATAGCAACTCGGGAACCAGTGCGAGCCTTCCCACTGCAGCCAGCGGTTGATGTCGCACCGCGTCTGCAGATCATGCGGGTACACGGCCTCGTTGCCGAATTTGTCGGCCGCGTACTGCAGCATCGCGTTCGATTCCCACAGCTCGAACTCGCCGTCGGTCAGCGCCGGCACCGAGGCGTTGGGGTTCAGGGACAGGTAAGGCTCGGCCTTGTGTTCGCCTTTGAAGTAGTCCACGTGGATCAGTTCGTATGGCGCCCCGATGAGGTTGAGGCCAGCGATGACCTTGCGGCAATTGACCGTGATCGGGTCGGCGTAAATCTTGATCCCCATGTGCTTGTCTCCAGGTTGCGGCGGCTCGGTAGGCCACTCGATGAGAGGACTCTACGCATTGACGTGCGGCAAAGCACCTGCTCGAATGCGAACGGTTTGTCTCCAATTTGGAAACCGTGGCAGTCTCGTCCGACATGCTCGCCGCCTTCGTGAAGGTTGCCGACCGCGCCAGCGTCAGCCGCGCAGCACTCGATCTGGGCGTGGGCAAGAGCGTGGTCAGCAAGCGCGTGGCGCAGCTGGAGGAGCTGATCGGCGCGACGCTGTTCTCGCGAAGTACGCGGCGCATCGCGCTCACGCCGGCCGGTGAGGCCTACGCCGATTTCGCGCGTCGCGCGCTGGCGGAGATGGGCGCCGGCGAGGAAAGGCTGCGCGCGCTGCGATCGGAGCTGACTGGCCTGATCCGCGTGTCCGCCACGGTGTCCTGGGGCCAGCGTGTGCTGGCGGTCAAGCTGCCGGAGTTCTTGCGGCTGCACCCGGCGATCGAGGTTGAATTGCAACTGGTCGATCGCATGGTCGACGTCGCCTACGAGCGGATCGACATCGCGCTGCGTTGGTCGACCACGCCGCCGCCAGGCCTGGTGTGCGAGCCCGTGGCCCTGGTCGGTTGGTCGGTGGTCGCAGCGCCCGGTTACCTGGCCGATGCCGGGGCGCCGCTCACGCCGGCCGACCTGGCGAACCACAGCTGTCTGTGCTACTGGCGCGAAGCGTCAGACGACCTCTGGGCGCTGGCCCAAGCCGGGCAGGTTGCGCGGGTGCGTGTGCATGGCCGCTACCACGTCGACAACCCTGAGGCCGTGGCCGAAGCCGCGATCGCGGGTCTGGGCATCGCCATGCTGCCCGACTACCTTTGCCTCGACCAACTGGCCGACGGGCGCCTGGTGCGCGTGCTGCCCGGGTGGGCACCGCAAACCAAGTTCGGCTCGGTGATCAGCGCCGTGTCGACCGCCGAGCGCATGCGGCTGTCGCGCAATCAGGTGCTCCTGAGCTTTCTGCGGCAGCAGCTGGCAGCTGTCTAAAATTTTCGGCCTCGTTCTTGTGGATGCCCAGGAGTTCGAGCTAGCTGCACATTCTGGACAAGAGTGGCGCCTTCCCGAATGAACCAGGCGAGCCGTCACCAAGGTTTTCTGGCGCGTAAACACGAATCGCTCTAAGGGGCCAGTCCCTCTTGATACCGACTGTGCCCGCAGGATAACTTTCGGGGTAACACCGCAAGCCCGAACTCGCAAGATCAAGCATTGGCGAGACTTCCTGCACGCTGTTCAAGTGACCCCAGCGTGTTTCGCGTGGCATGCAACGCCTACGCGCGGAGTGAAACGACTTTCCCGCCGACGCGCAGCGAGTCGAGATGATCCGCCCACGCCTGCATCATCTTGCGCCGCGCCGGCAGATGCTCGGCGTGGTTGTAGGCCGCCTTCACAGCATTGCGCTCAGCGTGCGACAGCTGCCGCTCGATGACGTCCGACGGCCAACCGCATTCGTGCAAGAGGGTCGACGCCATGCCCCTGAAGCCGTGCGCCGTGATCATCGTGCGGTCGTAGCCGAGCCGCCGCAGCGCCGCGTTGACCGTGTTCTCGCTCATCGGCTCTCCGTTGGTTCGAACACCGGGAAACACCCATCGACCGTTTCCAGTGAGCGGCTGCAGTTCGCGCAAGACGCTGACAGCCTGGGTCGCGAGCGGAACGATGTGCAGGACACGCCCCTTCATCTTTGCCGCGGGGATTCGCCACTCTGCCGCGTCCAGGTTGATCTCGTTCCATTCCGCTCGCCGCAACTCGCCAGGGCGCACGAACAACATGGGTGAGAGCTTCATGGCGCACTTTGTGATGAATCCGCCTTCGTAGGCTTCGATGTCGCGCAACAAGCGGCAGACGTCGCGCGCGTCTGTGAGCGTTGGGTAGTGCTCGGGCTTCCAGGGGGTGAGTGCGCCACGCAGGTCGCGGCTCGGGTCGCTTTCCGCGCGGCCGGTGGCCACCGCGTAGCGAAACACCTGGCCGCAGTTCTGCTGGACGCGATGGGTGGTTTCAATGGCGCCTCGGTGTTCGACGCGTTTGAGCAGGGTCAACAACTCCATGGGCCGAATCGAGCTGACGGGTTTGGATCCGATCTATGGGAACACGTCTTGCTCGAGCCGTCGAATGATCTTGATCGAGTGGGACGGCGCCCAAGTCGCGACGTTTTTGGCGTGCCATTCGCGAGCCACGGCTTCGAATGAATCGACCGGCGGAAGGCCGGCTGCGGCACGTCGTTCCGTTGCCCGCTGTTGAACCACCTCGTCGCGAGCATCTTTGCGCGCCGTGCTGGGATCGATGCCGGCACTGACAAGCTTGCGGGCTTCATCCGCCCTCTTGCGCGCCAGACTCAGACCGGTGATCGGGTAGGTCCCGAGACTCAGCGTGTTGCGCCTTCCATTCAGGCTGTAGTCGAACCGCCAGCCATGCGAACCGCCCTTCACGAACAGTCGCAGGTACAAGCCGGCGCCGTCAGTGAGCCGGCCGCGAGCATCGCCGGGCTTGACGGCCTTGATGGTCGCGTTCGATGGAATGAGGTTGTGAGCCATGCAGGAACTCCTCAGCGTCAATGATGCAGATTTTCCGGTTCCTGCATAAGTTCCTGCAATGTGAACACCGATGTGTCGGGATTGATTGGGACGCTCTGGGACAAGAAAAAAGCCCTAGAGTGTTGATTCTCTAGTGTAGTGTTTGAATCTTGACGGAACTTAACATCGCTACCCGACTCGAATGCCCTACTTCGATTTGAATTGGAGCGAGCAATTGCGAGTAGCCCCGGCGGTTGAGTTGACGGATGAGCAGGAGAGCGAGCTGACGAG
>JANXZN010000388.1 GCA_025355545.1 Rhizobacter sp. | reverse complement strand
ACGCGCTGTACCTCCAAGCCAAGCAGCGCAACCCGGCGCGATGGTCTGGCAACACACGCGACTGGTCGCACATCGGTGCGGTCACTCTCAATCCCGAGCGCGACTCGGTGGTCAACATGGCTGCCGGCGCTCAACATACTCCGCAGAAAGCTGCGTGACTCAGGCGACAACTACCTTGACGCGCGCCGCCTCGAAGCGATGCGGCAAGGCGATCAGTTGCGCGACGAGGTCGTCCTTGGACTGTGCCGACCTCGATGCTGCAAAGCAGCATAATCCCGTCACTTTTCTGCGCGACACAGGTGGGCGTCATCAAGCGTCTGGCTTTGTCGTGGTCCTGTGGCTCGGCGCCCGTCACCCGAACGCCCTCTCCCAGATGGACAGCGAAGCGCTGGCAGCCCCGAGCGGGCGATGCCCGCGCGCTCCCCAACCTGTTGCAAGCGAGCCCGTATGTCCACGATTGCCACGATCCCCTTGTCCGCTCTGCGCGCCACCACCGCCACGGTGTCTGTTCCTGCCGAGACACGCTGGCGCATCGCCGACGTCGAAGCGTGCTTCGATCTTCCCTTGATGGACTTGCTGTTCCGCGCACAGCTGGTGCACCGCGAGCATTTCGATGCGAGCGAGGTGCAGCTGTCCACGCTGTTGTCGATCAAGACCGGCGGCTGCCCGGAAGACTGCGGCTACTGCCCGCAGTCAGCGCATTTCGACACCGGCGTCGAGGCCAGCAAGCTGATGCCGCTGCAAGAAGTGGTCGAAGCGGCGCGGGCCGCCAAAACCCAGGGGGCGACGCGCTTCTGCATGGGTGCCGCCTGGCGCAGCCCCAAGCCGCGCGACATTGAACGCGTGAGCGAGATGGTGCGAGCGGTCAAGGCGCTGGGTCTGCAGACCTGCATGACGCTGGGCATGCTCGACGCCGAACAGGCGCGGGCCCTCGACGACGCAGGCCTGGACTACTACAACCACAACCTCGACAGCGCGCCCGAGTTCTATGCCGGCATCATCAGCACCCGCACCTATCAGCAGCGGCTCGACACGCTTGCGCACGTGCGCCGAGCCGGCATCAAGGTGTGCAGCGGCGGCATCGTCGGCATGGGCGAGAGCCGCGCGCAGCGCGCCGGGCTGATCGCGCAATTGGCCAACCTCGATCCGTACCCCGAGTCGGTGCCGATCAACAATCTGGTGCAGGTCGCGGGCACGCCGCTGGCCGGGACCGCGCCACTCGACCCGTTCGAGTTCGTGCGCACGATTGCGGTGGCGCGCATCACGATGCCGCAGACGATGGTGCGGCTGTCGGCAGGGCGCGAGCAGATGGACGACGCGCTGCAGGCGCTGTGTTTCGCGGCCGGGGCGAATTCGATCTTCTATGGCGACAGGCTGCTCACCACCTCCAACCCGCAAGCCGCGCGCGACAGGGCGCTGTTCGATCGGCTCGGTCTGCGAGCAATGCCGTGAGCGCAGAGCGCAAACCGATGATGTCGTATCGCCTGCACGCGCTTTCAAGCGCAAGCGGTGCTGGTCCGGCGCGGTTTGCAGAGCATCAGCGTCTGGATCCAAATCGATGATTGGGCGGCAGGCCCCAGGGACCGCTGCGGCTGGTAGAGCAGGCCGATCGCGACGCGTCCCGTCCACCAGACGCGCCGGCCGGTTCCCGGGATCACGAACTCACCGACATGGCCGGGTGGGATCGTCATCGGCGGTGCCGACGAGCTGTGGTCTATGCCGCCGTGATGGGCTGTCGCGGCGTCCTGATGTTGGCGAGACATGTTCGACTCCTGAAGTGGTCCCGCCATGATTGACTTGATCGCGGATTCGGGCACCACCTCAGTGAGGGGGAAGGCAACAGCAGAAGATCACCCGATCTAGGGGGTGGAGCCGTGGCTGACGAGGCGGCTGCGCACGCGTCAAGCTCGACCGCGGGTAGCTTGGCGCGGGCGGCGCGTTTGCGCGTGCACGGCAAAGGGTAGTTCCCCGGTTTGAACCGAATTCATGCGTGCAAAGATCATCGCTTTGGATTCAACGGCAAACCGGGCGCCGGCGTTCAACGCCCTTCCCGGCGCGACAGGAGACGAAGACATGGTGATGACGAGGCGAGAGTTGATTCAGGCCGCCGCGGCGGCCGGAGTGGCATCGATGACCGGGCGCGCGGCGGCGCAGGCGGGGACCTTGAAAATTTCGCACCAGTTCCCGGGCGGCACGCTGACCGAAGGCGACTTCCGCGACCGGCTGTGCCGACGCTTTGCCGCCGACATCGACAAGCGCAGCAACGGCGCGCTGAAGGCCGCGGTCTATCCCGGCTCGTCGCTGATGAAGACCAACTCGCAGTTCGCCGCGCTGCGCAAGGGCGCGCTCGACCTGAGCCTGGTGCCGCTGTCGTACGCCGGCGGCGAAGTGGCCGAGACCAACATCGGCCTGATGCCGGCGCTGGTGCCGAGCTACGAGGTCGGCACCGCCTGGAAGACCTCCGAGATCGGCAAGATGCTGGCGAAGACGCTGGACGAAAAGGGCATCGTCGTACTGAGCTGGATCTGGCAGGCCGGTGGTGTCGCGAGCCGCACGCGGCCGTTGGTCGCGCCCGACGACGCCAAAGGCCAGAAGGTGCGCGGCGGCAGCCGCGAGATGGACCTGATGCTCAAGGCCGCCGGTGCCTCGGTGATCTCGCTGCCGTCGAACGAGATCTATGCGGCGATGCAGACCGGCGCGATGGACGCGGCGATGACCTCGTCGACCAGCTTCATCTCGTTCAAGCTCGAAGAGATCGCCAAGCATCTGACGACCGGTCGCAACAAGGCCTACTGGTTCATGTTCGAGCCGCTGCTGATGTCGAAGGAGGTGTTCGCGAAGCTGCCCAAGGCGCAGCAGGACATCATCATGGCGGTCGGCGCCGAGCAGGAGCAGTTCGCCACCGACGCCGCGCGCGCCGACGACCGCAACGCCGCCGACGTTTACGCCAAGGCCGGTGCCAAGGTCTACGACATCGACGAGCCCACCGTGAAGAAGTGGCAGACGATCGCCCGCGAGACCGCCTGGAAGGACTTCGCCGATCGCAACGAGTCTTGCAAGGCGTTGATGGCGGCCGCCCAGAAGCTGCTGTGAGCGCGGGCCTCGGGGCGCATCTGGACCCGGCCGAAAGCGGCGACACCATCGACCCGGCCACGCCGCGTTGGCTGCAGCCGCTGGCGCGCGCGCTGCAACTCGTCAATCGTGCGGTGACGGGTCTGGGCATGGTCGCGTTGCTGGCGGCTTCGGTGGTGTTGACCTACAGCGTGGTGTCGCGCTACTTTCTGAAGGCCTCGACCGATTGGCAGGATGAGGCCGCGGTGTTCTGCCTGGTCGGCGCCACCTTCATGTGCGGCGCCTTCGTGCAATCGCTGCGCGGGCACATCGGTATCGAGGCGGTCGCGTCGCTGCTGTCGCCGGGCGTGAACCGGGTGCGCATGTGCCTGGTCGACATCATGTCGTTCGCGTTCTGCAGCTTCTTCGCGTGGAAGTCGTGGACGCTGCTGCACGAGGCCTGGGTCGACGGGCAGACGACCTCGTCGTCGTGGGCACCTCCGCTGTGGATTCCGTACGGGCTGATGGCCACCGGCATGAGCCTGCTCAGCCTTCAGTTGCTGGTCCAGAGCATCGCCACCGTCAACCGCCTGCGCGCCGGAGCCAGCTGATGTCGATGCTGGCGATCGGAGCGCTGTTCGGGGTGGTCACGCTGTTGCTGATGTTCTTGGGCGCGCCGATCTCGTTCGCGCTCGGCAGCGTCGCGGTGCTGTTCATGTTCTTCCTGATGCCGGCGGCGTCGCTCGACACGGTGACGCAGAACGTCTACGAAGAGATGTCGAGCATCACGCTGCTGTCGATCCCGCTGTTCATCCTGAAGGGCGCGGCGATCGGCCGATCGCGCGCCGGGCAGGACCTGTACGCCGCGATGCACGTCTGGATGCACAAGGTGCCCGGCGGCCTGGGCATCGCCAACGTGTTCGCCTGTGCCCTGTTCGCCGCGATGGCGGGCTCGAGCCCGGCCACCTGCTCGGCGATCGGCAGCGCCGGCATCCCCGAGATGCGCAAGCGCGGCTACTCGCCCGGCTTCGCGGCCGGCATCATCGCCGCGGGCGGCACGCTGGGCATCCTCTTGCCGCCGTCGATCACGATGATCCTGTACGCGGTCGCCGCCGAGCAATCGCTCGGCCGGCTGTTCCTGGCCGGCATCGGGCCGGGGCTGCTGCTGGTCGGGTTGTTCGCCGCCTACGCGGTGCTGAACTACCGCAAGGAGTACCGGCGTGCCAAGCTCGCCTACGAGCGCGACGGCACGACATCCGCGCTGCTGAACGACGAGCACTTCAGCTTGCGCCAGAAGTTCGAGATGCTGCCGCGTGTCGTGCCCTTCGTGCTGCTGCTGATCGGCGTGATGGTGGCGCTGTACGGCGGTTTCGCGACGCCCTCGGAAACCGCCGGCCTGGGCGGGCTGATGGCGCTGGTGCTGATCGCGGTGATCTACGGCGTGTGGCGTGTCAAGGACGTCGCGCCGATCCTGTCGGCGACGCTGAAGGAGTCGACGATGCTGATGTTCATCATCGGCATGTCGCTGCTGTTCTCGTACGTGATGAGCTACCTGCACATCAGCCAGTCGACCGCGCAGTGGATCGTCGCGCTGCAGCTGTCGAAGTGGGTGCTGCTCGCGGCGATCCTGCTGCTGGTGATCGTGCTCGGCTTCTTCCTGCCGCCGGTCAGCATCATCCTGATGACAGCGCCGATCTTCCTGCCGCCGCTCAAGGCCGCCGGCTTCGACCTGATCTGGTTCGGCGTGCTGATGACGATCGTGATGGAGACCGGGCTGATCCACCCGCCGGTCGGCCTGAACATTTTCGTGATCAAGAACATCGCGCCCGACATCGCGCTGGCCGACATCATCTGGGGCGTGCTGCCCTTCGTCGTGCTGATGCTGTTCGCGGTACTGCTGATCTGCGTCTTGCCCGGCATCGCGACCGCCTTGCCCGACTTGGTGATGGGGCCGGTGCCGGGCAAGCCGTGAACGCCCGCCCCGGGCCACCCTCAGCGCCGCGGGTTTTTGTAACAAAATGAATCAAGCCCCTATACTTAGGGGGATGCTTTCAGCGCCGCGGTGAGTTCTTGACCGGTTTCTCGGCGGCTCGCTCGGGCAGCGCGCTCTGGGGTGGGTTCACCCTAGAGACGGCAGTAGGTCATAGCGAACCAAGCGTAGCGCCAGCACTCGCGCGGGCTGGGGCCGGTCGGGCACACTCACCGCATGGGTGAAGCCAAGATCAAGGCGCGCACGCAGGTGGCGCGGGCCGTGGACA
>JANXZN010000424.1 GCA_025355545.1 Rhizobacter sp. | reverse complement strand
GCCATCAACTGCCTGGCCGACAACTCGCGCCACGCCAACGCCTGGGCTCACAGCATCTACGTCGCCGCTCGCGCTCGCGGCTGCGATCACCCGCACGCCATCCGCATCCACGCCCGTGCCTGGTTGCGTGTGCTCTGGCGTGCTTGGACCGACCGCAAACCCTATGACCCGGCGCTCCATAACAACGCGCTCAAGCAGGCTTTGAATGAAGCAGGTTGACACCGGATGTCTCATGCGCCGCCCTTCGATTTGAGTTTGATGGTGTGGGCGTGGAAGGGTGCGCTCGAGTTCTTGTCGAATTCGCAGCCGGCGCGCACGCCGAGCTCGGCGACCTCGCGCGCGCTTTTCGCCTTGTCGTAGCCGGCATACATCGCGCCGAGCGCGAACGCGCGGCCGGTGCCGATGCCCCAGAAGCGGTCGAACTCGAACACCTCGCGGTACGAATAGACGCCGAAAATGCCGGCATGGTTCGCGATCAGCGCGGTGAACTGCGAGCTCTCGTACGGGTCGGCGTCTTCCTCCTTGGTGTTCAGGAAGAAGTGCTCCTTCAGTTTCGGGTGCAGCTTCAGGAAGGTGTCGAAGACCTCGTCGCGCGAATGCAGCTTCAGCTCGTCCGGCGGCAGCGATGCCAGCGCACGCCGCACCACGGGGAAGTGCGCGGTCGTGCCGGCCATGCCGATCCACGAATCGCCGACCCTGAACATCTTCAGGTTTGCCTCGTAGCCATGGCCCAGACGCGTGTCGCCGAAGGTGACCAGCGTGTCGGCGGCGATGGCCACGGTGCCGCCCTTGCGGACTACAACCACCGTCGTCATGGGCCGCGTCTCAAAGAAGTACCCGTCGGAAGTCCGCGAGGATCTGCCCGAGATAGGCGTTGAAGCGGGCCGCCGACGCACCGTCGATCACGCGGTGGTCGTACGACAGCGACAACGGCAGGGTCAGGCGCGGCATGAACTGCTTGCCGTCCCAGACCGGCTTCATCGCGCTCTTCGACAGGCCCAGGATCGCGACCTCGGGCGCGTTGATGATGGGCGTGAAGTGGGTGCCGCCGATGCCGCCGAGCGAGCTGATCGAGAAGCAGCCGCCGGTCATGTCGGCCGGGCCGAGCTTGCCGTCGCGCGCCTTCCGCGCGAGCTCGCCCATCTCGGCGCTGATCTGCAGCACGCCCTTCTGGTCGGCGTTCTTCAGCACCGGCACGACCAGCCCGTTCGGCGTGTCGGCCGCGAAGCCGATGTGGAAGTACTGCTTGTAGACGAGCTGGTCGCCGTCGAGGCTGGTGTTGAACTCCGGGAACTTCTTCAGCGCCGAGGCCACGGCCTTGATCACGAACGCGAGCATCGTGACCTTCACGCTGGCCTGACCCGATGCCTTGCCGGACTTCTCGTTCTCCTGGTTCGTCGCGACACGGAAGGCCTCGAGCTCGGTGATGTCGGCGTCGTCGTTGTTCGTGACGTGCGGGATCATCACCCAGTTGCGGTGCAGGTTCGCGCCGCTGAGCTTCTTGATGCGCGACAGGTCCTTGCGCTCGACCGGGCCGAACTTGGTGAAGTCGACGTTCGGCCACGGCAGCAGGCCGGGAATGCCGCCGCCGGCCGCCGCCGCTGCGGGGGCCTTCGCCTTCTGCGCCAGCGTCTGCGTGCTGCCGCTTAGCACGCCCTTGACGAAGCCCTGCAGGTCCTCTTGCGTGATGCGGCCTTTCGGGCCGGTGCCCATCACCTCGGCCAGCGGCACGCCGAGTTCGCGTGCGAGCTTGCGGACCGTCGGCGACGCGTGCGGCAGCGCGCCCTTCGGCGCACTCGGCTCGTGGGCGGGCAGGGCCGCGGTCGGCACGGTTTTCTCGGCCGGCGCCGGCGCGGCCGGTGGCGGCGCGGAAGTCGTCGCGGCAGTGCTGGCGGGTGCGGCCGCCGCCGCTGCAGGTACGCCGCCGCTGGCCTGAACCACCGCGACCAGGCTGCCCTTCGAGACCTTGTCGCCGACCTTGACCTTTAGCTCCTTCACGACGCCGGCATGCGACGACGGGATCTCCATCGAGGCCTTGTCGCTCTCGACCGTGATCAGGCTCTGTTCGACCTTGATCGTGTCGCCGGCGGCGACCATCACCTCGATCACCGTGACTTCGTCGAAGTCGCCGATGTCGGGCACGACCACCTCGACGGGGCCGGCGCTCGCGGCCGGCGCAGTCGCGGCGGCCGGCGCCGCAACGGACGCTGCCACTGCCGCTGGCGCAGCAGCCGCCGGTGCAGCGGCCGCCGGCGCCGGCGCACCATCCGCCTCGAGCAACAGCAGCAGCGAGCCTTCCTTGACCTTGTCGCCGAGCTGGACCTTCAGCTCCTTGACGACGCCGGCGTGCGACGACGGGATCTCCATCGAGGCCTTGTCGCTCTCGACCGTGATCAGCGACTGCTCGACCTTCACCGTGTCGCCGGGCTTGACCAGCAGCTCGATGACTTCCACCTCCGCGAAGTCGCCGATGTCCGGAACCTTGACTTCAACCAGTGCCATTTTTGTTGTCTCCGTCCGGTCTTGTTATGCGTACAGCGGATTGATTTTTTCGACGTTGATACCGTACTTCTTGATCGCCTCGGCGACCTTCGCCATCGGCACCGTGCCGTCGTCGGCGAGGGCCTTCAGCGCCGCGACGACGATGTAGTGGCGGTTCACCTCGAAGTGCTCGCGCAGCTTGGCTCTGAAGTCGCTGCGACCGAAGCCGTCGGTGCCGAGCACGCGGTAGCTGCGGCCCTTCGGGATGAACGCGCGGATCTGCTCGGCGTAGTTCTTCATGTAGTCAGTCGACGCGATCACCGGCCCGGCGTGCTTGTCGAGCTGCGCGGTCACGTAAGGCACGCGCGGCTTCTTCTCGGTCGGGTGCAGCAGGTTCCAGCGGTCGGCGTCCTGGCCGTCGCGCGCGAGCTCGTTGAAGCTCGGGCAGCTCCAGACGTTCGCGGCCACGCCCCAGTCGGCCTCGAGCAGCGCCCTTGCGGCGACGCTCTCGAGCAGGATCGTGCCGCTGCCCAGCAGGTTGACTCTCGGCGTCTTCTTTGCGCCCTCTTCCAGCAGGTACATGCCCTTGATGATCTGCGCCTCGGTGCCGGCCATCAGGCCCGGCTGCGGGTAGTTCTCGTTCAGCAGCGTAATGTAGAAGTAGACGTTGTCCTGCTGCTCGACCATGCGCTTCAGGCCGTGGTGCAGGATCACGCCGACCTCGTGCGCGAAGCTCGGGTCGTAGCTGATGCAGTTCGGGATCGTGCTGGCCAGAATGTGGCTGTGGCCGTCCTCGTGCTGCAGGCCTTCGCCGTTCAGCGTCGTGCGCCCCGAGGTGCCGCCGAGCAGGAAGCCGCGCGCCTGCATGTCGCCGGCGGCCCAGGCCAGGTCGCCGATGCGCTGGAAGCCGAACATCGAGTAGTAGACGTAGAACGGAATCATGATCCGGTTGTTGGTCGAGTAGCTCGTCGCCGCGGCGATCCAGCTGCTCATGCCGCCGGGCTCGTTGATGCCTTCCTGCAGCACCTGGCCGGCCTTGTCCTCGCGGTAGTACATCACCTGGTCCTTGTCGACCGGCGTGTAGTTCTGGCCCGCGGGGTTGTAGATGCCGATCTGGCGGAACAGCCCTTCCATGCCGAAGGTGCGCGCCTCGTCGACCAGGATCGGCACCGCGCGCGGCCCGAGTTCCTTGTCGCGCAGCAGCTGCGTCAGGAAGCGCACGAAGGCTTGAGTGGTCGAGATCTCACGGCCTTCGGCAGTGGCGTCGAGCACGGCCTTGAAGGTTTCGAGCGGCGGCACCGCGAGCTTCTCGTCGGCCCTGGTGCGGCGATGCGGCAGGTAGCCGCCGAGTGCCTGGCGGTGCTCGTGCAGGTAGCGCATCTCGGGCGTGTCCTCGGCCGGCTTGTAGAACGGGATGTCGGCGAGCTGGTCGTCCGGGATCGGCATGTTGAAGCGGTCGCGGAACGCCTTCACGTCCTCGTCGATCAGCTTCTTGGTCTGGTGCGCGGTGTTCTTGCCCTCGCCGCTCTTGCCCATGCCGTAACCCTTGACCGTCTTGATCAGCAACACGGTCGGCTGGCCGGTGGTGTTCGCGGCCTTGTGGAACGCCGCATAGACCTTCTGCGGGTCGTGGCCGCCGCGGTTCAGGCGCCAGATGTCGTCGTCGCTCATCTTCGCGACCATTTCGAGCAGCTTCGGGTGCTTGCCGAAGAAGTTCTTGCGCACGAACGCGCCGTCGTTCGCCTTGCAGGCCTGGTAGTCGCCGTCGACAGTGTCCATCATGACCTTGCGCAGGATCTCGTCCTTGTCGCGCGCGAGCAGCGGATCCCAGTAGCTGCCCCAGATCAGCTTGATGACGTTCCAGCCGGCGCCGCGGAACTCGCCCTCCAGCTCCTGGATGATCTTGCCGTTGCCGCGCACCGGGCCGTCCAGCCGCTGCAGGTTGCAGTTGATGACGAAGATCAGGTTGTCGAGCTTCTCGCGCGCCGCCAGGCCGATCGCGCCGAGCGACTCGGGCTCGTCCATCTCGCCGTCGCCGCAGAAGACCCAGACCTTGCGCTTGCTGGTGTCGGCGATGCCGCGGGCGTGCAGGTACTTGAGGAAGCGCGCCTGGTAGATCGCCATCAGCGGCCCGAGGCCCATCGAGACGGTCGGGAACTGCCAGAACTCGGGCATCAGCTTCGGGTGCGGATAGCTCGAGATACCTTTGCCGTCGACCTCTTGGCGGAAGTTCAGCAACTGCTCTTCGCTGATGCGGCCCTCCATGAAGGCGCGCGCATAGATGCCGGGCGACGAGTGGCCCTGGATGTACAGCAGGTCGCCGCCGTGGCCCTCGCTCTCGGCGTGCCAGAAGTGGTTGAAGCCGGTGCCGAACATCGTCGCCAGCGACGCGAAGCTGGAGATGTGGCCGCCCAGGTCACCACCGTCGGCCGGATGCAGGCGGTTCGCCTTGACCACCATCGCCATCGCGTTCCAGCGCATGTAGGTGCGCAGCCGTTCCTCGATCTCGATGTTGCCGGGCGTGCGCTCTTCCTGATCGACCGGGATCGTGTTGACGTACGCGGTGTTGGCCGAGAACGGCACGTCGATGCCGGCCTGGCGCGCGTGGTCGATCAGGGTCTCGAGCAGGAAGTGGGCGCGCTGCTTTCCGTCATCTGCGCCGTCGGCGCCGATGACTCCCGACAACGCGTCCAGCCACTCGCGGGTTTCCTGCGCATCCGCATCGTTGGCGGCGGCACCGAGGAATGAATCAGGCTGTGCTGACATGCTTGTCTCCTTGGGGTGAATTCGTGGGCTGCGCGGGAGTGTCGCACAACTCGTTCCACTTTCCAAATGGTGCGAGTCAATTTCATATTATGATTTTCATGCGGCAAGGACGCTGATAGGCGTGTCCGAATCGCACGCGCGGACTGGGCGCGTGCGCCAACCTTGATAATCCTGCAATGCAACCCGCCACCGAGGCCGCACCGCTGCCCCGCCCTGCGCGCACCTGGCCCGAAAGACTGTTCGGCCGCTGGTGGCGTCGTCAGTCCGCCGCACGCCAGGACCGCTACGCCACGCTCGGGCCGCTGGCGTCGGTGCTGCTGTTCCTCGCGGCCATCATCTTGGCGTTCTGGTATCTGCGCAATGAGGAATTCGAGCGGGAACAGGAGTCCGTCAAGCGCGACACCGAGATCGCGCAGACGCAGATCCGCCTGTACCTGATCGAGAACCAGGAGCAACTCGTGCGCGTCGCGCGCGAAATCGTCACGCGTGCGATCGACCACGACCAGTTCCTCGCCCAGGCCGGCAGCTTCACGCGCGAGCGGCCCGAGATCACGAACCTGGTCTGGATCAACGCGGCGCGCGCACCGAAGGCCAGCTACTCGGCGACGAGCTTCCCGCCCGAAGCCGGTGCCACGCCCGACGACACGCCGGCCGCGCTGCCGGTCGAGGGCAAGGACAGCTCGACCGAAGCCGCGTTCATGGCCGCGCGCGCGAAGCGCCAGCCGGTCTATTCCACCGCCTTCGTCGACGCCTTCGGCAACGCGGTGTTCCAGGTCCACGTGCCGCTGCTCGAGCGCAGCGCGTTCGCCGGCACCTTGATCGCCGAATACTCGATCGAGGGCCTGATGCGACGCAACGTGCCGCCCGAGGTCTCGCGCCGCCACACGATCACGCTGGTCGATGCCAGCGACCATGTCTACGCCAGCACGATCACACCGATGCCCGGCGCGAAACCGGCGCGCCCGGCGATCGTCTACCAGCTGCCGCTGGCGCCGGCCGCGAACGGGCTGATCCTGCGCGGCCAGGGCCACCGCAGCTCGATCGGGCTGATCAGCAACACGCTGTTCTGGATGGTGGTCGCGCTGTCGGTGCTGACGGTGTGGATGCTGCTCGGCACCTGGCGCCACATGCGGCGGCGGCTGCAGATGCAAAGCGCGCTGGTCCACGAGACCAACTTCCGCCGCGCGATGGAGAACTCGATGCTGACCGGCATGCGCGCGATGGACATGCACGGCCGCATCTCCTACGTGAACCCGGCGTTCAGCGCGATGACCGGCTTCTCCGAGGCCGAGCTGGTCGGCCGCACGCCACCGCTGCCGTATTGGCCGCCGGACCGTCCGGAAGAGAACGCCCGGCTGCTGCAGCAGGAACTGCAGGGTCGCAGCCCGGCCGGCGGCATCGAGGTCAAGGTGATGCGCAAGGACGGCTCGCTGTTCGACTCGCGCATGTATGTCTCGCCGCTGATCGACCCGAAGGGCGTGCAGACCGGCTGGATGACCTCGATGACCAACATCACCGAGGCCAAGCGCATCCGCGACCAGCTCTCGGCTTCGCACGAGCGCTTTACGACCGTGCTCGAAGGGCTGGACGCCGCGGTCTCGGTGCTTTCGGTGCAGCAGGGCGAGCTGCTGTTCGCGAACCGCTCGTACCGCCTCTGGTTCGGCGCCGATTCGCAGGGCCACGCGCTGCTCGCGGGTGCCGAGGCCGGCATCCCGTTCCTGGCCGAACTGGACGATTCGGTCGACAACTTCGGTGGCCTGCCGACCAACGAGCTGACCGAGGCCGGCTCGGACTCGCGCGAGGTCTTCATCGAGCCGCTGCAGAAGTGGTTCGAGGTGCGCGCGCGCTATCTGCAATGGACCGACGGGCGCCTCGCGCAGATGCTGATCGCCACCGACATCACCGCGCGCCGCAGCGCCGAATCGCTGGCCGCGAGCCAGGCCGAGAAGGCTCAAGTGACCAGCCGTCTCGTGACGATGGGCGAAATGGCCTCGTCGGTCGCGCACGAACTGAACCAGCCGCTGACCGCGATCACGAACTACTGCAACGGCATCATCACGCGCGTCAACAACAACGCGATCACCAAGGAAGACCTGATCGCGGCGCTGGAGAAGACCTCGCGTCAAGCCCAGCGCGCCGGCCAGATCATCCATCGCATTCGCGCCTTCGTGAAACGCAGCGAGCCCCAACGCGTCGCGTCGCAGGCGCACAGCATCGTCGAGGATGCAGTCGAGCTCGCAGGCATCGAGCTGCGCCGGCGCAATGTCGCGATCCATACCTATGTGGCGCAACGCCTGCCGGTGCTGATGGTCGACCCGATCCTGATCGAGCAGGTCGTGCTCAACCTGTTGAAGAACGCCGCCGAGGCGATCGACAACGCCAGGCTGCCGCCGGCGCGCCGCAACATTGAGCTGCGCGTTGTGCCGCGCCACAGCGACGAAGAAGGCGACGTAATCGAGTTCAGCGTCAGCTACATGGGGCCAGGGCTTCAGCCCGAAATGCTTAACCGACTGTACGAAGCCTTCTTCTCGACCAAGCCCGATGGCCTAGGCATCGGACTCAGTCTGTGCCGCACCATCATCGAGAGCCACCGCGGCCGGATCAAGGCGCAGAACCTCTACAATGGTGAAGCCGCAGTGGGCTGCCGTTTTTCGTTCACGCTGCCTGTAGCGAACGCGTCTTCCGCGCTTCTTCCCAACCCGAAAGCGACTGCCACTCCATGAGTCTGATTCCAAAAAAAGGCACGGTCTACGTTGTCGATGACGACGAGGCCGTGCGCGACTCGCTGCAATGGTTGCTCGAGGGCAAGGACTACCGCGTCAAGTGCTTCGACTCCGCCGAGTCTTTCCTGTCGCGCTTTGACCCACGCGAGGTGGCCTGCCTGATCGCCGACATCCGCATGGACGGGATGAGCGGCCTGGAGTTGCAGGACAAGCTCCTCGAACGCAAGTCGCCGTTGCCGGTCACCTTCATCACCGGTCACGGCGACGTGCCGATGGCGGTGACGACGATGAAAAAAGGCGCTGAAGACTTCATCGAGAAGCCGTTCAAGGAAGACGAGCTGGTGGCGCTGGTCGAGAAAATGCTCGACCGCGCGCGCGTCGATTTCTCCAAGCACCAGGAGGCCGCGAGCCGCGACGCGCTGC
>JANXZN010000403.1 GCA_025355545.1 Rhizobacter sp. | reverse complement strand
CGAAACTATGTCCAGTTCGACGTTGACCCATCAGGGTGATAACTGCGCCAGGCAACGGCCGCAGCGTTCCAGCTCACGAAACCTGCGCATAGTTCCGATCTGCGCATAGGCAGCGTCATGCAGATATGTGCATGACGCTGCATCGCTGACGGTCAGTCGGGACGTATCGACCGCCAGTTGGGATCGCAGCCGGCAGCCCGGTGCCGCTGAACTCGGCCAGCCGACACTGTCACCACGCACCCAAGCCCTCGAGAAACGCCTCCGCCGTCACGATCCGCCCACCAGATTGCGGCGCCAGCACCAACAGATCCTTGTCCCCAGTCACCAGAAGGTCCGCCTTGCCGACCGCCGCCAGCTCGATGAACATCTGGTCGCCGGCATCGCGGCACTGCGGCAGCTTCGTCAGCCGGGCAGGGATGCGCACGCTGCGGCAGTACGGCAGGTAGTCGGCAATCAGCTCGCCGCGGTCGTCGGTCGTCGGTCGTCGGTCGTCGGTCGTCGGTCGAGAGCTTGAACTTCGGGTAGCCCGGCACACGCATCAACTCGGAGGCAGTTGCCCTCGAAGTCAAAGGAATGCAGCGGCCGCTGTGTCAGGCCGTGCCCAAGGCGGCGAGGCGGCCGCTGACGAAGACCAGCGCCGACAGGACGAGATTCGTGTCGAGCACGACGACCGGCGGTGTTGCCAGAGGCTTGGGCATCGCGCGGTCTCAGCGCCGCTTGCGAGCCCATGCCACCGCTGCAGCGATATCGGCTTCGCCCAGATCGAGTTCCGCCAACTTGGCGCGAACCGCATCGCCGCGCTGGATGCGGACCGGCGTCAGGATGATTTGGCCATCGCGCGCAACCACATCGAAATATTCGGCCGGTCCGATGGATGCCGTAACGCTCTTCGGAAGGGTGAGTTGATTCTCGGTAGTCGCTCGTTGAGTGTGAGATGCCCGTCTGCCGCGGCGCGCGCTTCAACGCCGAGACCCTGGCGGTGAGCTGGCGGGGAAAGGCATCGGCAACGTGCTGACGGCGGAGTCGACGAGGCGGCCGGGTTCTTCGCCTCGATGTCGAACATCTCGAACCCCATCGCCTTCGGCGATTCGCGCCCCGCGGGGGCAGCGGCCTTGCTTGGGAACGGGGCGGCGCTGAGGCATTCTTGTGAGTGTTCAGCCGGGGAGTCCTGAAGAAAGTTTGGCGGCGTCAGAACCTCCGTCTTCCTTCACCTCGGGTGAACAAGCTCTTGGTAAACCACAACTCGACCCCCGGCGTTTTGTCCAGGTGCACCTGAAGGGCGGGCCGCGGCGAGCGGCTCGTCGGCAGCCGCAGCTACGGGCACCTGTTCCGGCAGATGTGAGCGGTGCCGCCGCGCTCAGGCTGGCCCGACGAGGTGGCCGTCGCGGGCGTTGCCGGCCAGCTGCTCGCAGTAGCCGATCAACTCGTCGAGCTCGCTCGACTTGTCGAACACCCGGCTCGCGCCGAGGGCCAGGCAGCGGCGCTGCATGTCGGAGGTGGCGTAGTTGCTCAGCACCAGCATCGTCATCGGCCGATGCCGGTCGCGCGCGGCGCGCAGCACGCCCAGGCCCGAGCCGGCTTTCAGGAAGATGTCGACGATGACCAGATCGCACAGCGGCGCGTCGCCGCACTGGCCCAGCCATTCGACCGCACTGCGTTCGTCCTCGGCGGTGCCGATCACCTCGACCGGCGCCAGTTCTTCGAGTGCCGCGATCAGACTCTCCCGGATCACCGCGTTGTCCTCGACGACGAATGCTTTCAGTGTGCTCATGGTGTGTACAGCGTCGTGTCTGGAGAACCCGACACGACATACCCTGTGCACAACCCTAGCAGCCGGCGCGGCGCAGCGCTGTAGGACTCGGCGCTGCGGGCCGGTCTGAGGACGCCGTGCAACGCCCGCCCGGCTGCCGCGCGTTCCGGCCTACGCCGCCGCGAGCCCCGCCAGCGCGTGCACGCGGGCCGGATCGCGGCCGAGTTTCGCGGCGGCGGCGAGCAGCTCGATCCAGGTCGTCGGGTCAACCGGGATGCCCTGCGCAAGCCGCTGCGCGCGGGTGTCGCGCTCCGGCTCACCGGCGACGCGCACGCGTTCGGTGCCGGCTTGCGGCGGCGAGGCGACGACCCAGTTGAGAAAGGCCTGCATCTCGCTCGACCAGACCGCCGCGTCGCCGAGGCGCTGCGGATCGAACAGGATCGTCAGCATGCCGTTCAGCACACGCTGCTTGCCGTCGGCCGCGCCGTGCGTCGCCAGGCCGCCGGCGAGCGCGCCGCCGAGCAGCTCGCACACCAGCGCCAGGCCGAAGCCCTTGTGCTCGCCGAAGGTGCGCAGCGCGCCGTACGGTTCGACCACGCCGAAGCGCGGATCGGTGGTCGGCTCGCCGCTGTCGTCGAGCAGCTGGCCGGGCGGGAGCCGCTCGCCCCTGTTGTGCGCCACGCGCGTCTTGCCCTGCGCGACAACGCTGGTGGCCAGGTCCAGGATCACCGGCGCGCGCCCCGGCACCGGGATGCCGACCGCGAACGGGTTCGTGCCGAAGCGCGCGTCGCGGCCGCCCCAGGGCGCGACGATGGGCCGCGAGATTACGTTGACGAAGTGCACCGAAACGAGCCCCTGGGCCACCGCCATCTCGGCCCACGCCCCGATGCGGCACAGGTGATGCGCGTTCGCCAGCGCGACGATGCAGCTGCCCTGCGCCTTGGCGCGCGCGATGCCGAGCTCCATCGTCTCGTGGCCGATCACCTGACCGAAGCCGGCCTGGCCGTCGAGCGCGAGCAGCGTGCCGGCATCGAGCCTGGTCACCACATGAACGTTCGGTTTCAGCCCGCCTTCGAGAAATGCGTTCGCGTAGCGCGGCAGCATGCCGATGCCGTGCGAGTCGTGGCCGGTCAGGTTGGCCTGAATCAGGTTGTCGGTGACGAGCTCGACCTCGCGCGGCGCGCTGCCGAAGCCCTGCATCAGCTCGTGGACCGCGGCGCGCAAGGGCTCGACCGCGATGACGCGCGTGCCCGCGCTCATGCCGGATTCGCCTCGGCCCACGCCCGATAGCGCGCGGCGTTTTCCGGGTTCGGCGGGTACAGGCCCGGCAAGGGCACGCCGGCCTCGACCTGGCCCATGATCCAGCCTTCGAGCCGCTCCTGCTCGACGCTGGCCGTGATCACGTCGTCCAGCAGCGCCGCGGGGATCAGCACCGCGCCGTCGGCATCGACCACGATCACGTCGTTCGGGAACACCGCGACGCCGCCGCAGGCGATCGGCTCCTGCCAGCCGACGAAGGTCAAGCCGGTCACCGAGGCCGGCGCGGCCGTGCCCTGGCACCACACCGGCAGCCCGGTGCCGAGCACGCCGGCGAGGTCGCGCACGACCCCGTCGCTGACCAGGCCCGCCACGCCGCGCATCTTCATGCGCGCGCACAGGATGTCGCCGAAGATGCCGGCGTCGGTGACGCCGATCGCGCCGACGACCGCGATGCAGCCGGCCGGCATCGCCTCGATCGCGGCGCGGGTCGAGATCGGCGCGGCCCACGATGCCGGCGTCGCGAGGTCTTCGCGCGCCGGCACGAAGCGCAGCGTGAAGGCACGGCCGACGACGCGCGGCTGGCCCGGCGCGAGCGGCCGCGTGCCGCGCAACCAGACGTTGCGCAGGCCCTTTTTCAGCAGCACGGTCGTGAGCGTCGCGGTCGCGATGCCGGACAGGGCCCGGATCACGGCCGGAGCTAGCGAAAGCGGTTCGGGTCCCATCGAATTCATCCTGTGGTCGGCGCCGGGATGTCGATTCTGCATCGCCTCGCGCGTCGTGATCGGACCACCCCGATGCGCGACGCTCGCGCCGACTCGACCCGAAGGAGATTGCGATGCTGCAGAAATTCCCGATGTACGCCTACATCCCGGCGCAAGACGTGGCGCGGGCGCGCCAGTTCTACGAGAGCAAGCTCGGCTTCGTGCCGAAGGAAGAGATCGCCGGCGGCGTGGCCTACGGGTTCGGCGGCCAGACCGCGTGCTTCCTCTACCCGACGCCGAACGCCGGCAGCTCGAAGGCGAGCCAGACGTTCTGGCAAGTCGACGACGTCGACCGCGAGATCGATGCGCTGAAGGCGCGCGGCGTCGTGTTCGAGGACTACGACATGCCGGGCGAGCGGAGCGCCAGCGGCGCGGTCAGCGCCGGCGGCGCGAAGGCCGCGTGGTTCAAGGACAGCGAGGGCAACATCATGGCGATCATCCAGTCGCTCGGCTCGGCCCGGCCTGAGTGCGCGGCGCGGCCGCGGCGGCGTCAGCGCCGCCCGCCGCGCCTGACCATCGCCAGCGGCCGCTTGCCCTTCAACTGCCGCTCGATCCCGTCGTTCAGGCTGCCGCGCAGCGCGACGACGCGCTCGACGTGGCCGTAGACGCCGGGGAAGCGCAGGTCCAGCCACAGCCACAGCGTGCAGGCGCGCAGCGCCTGTTCCATGCGGTCGAGGCGGCTGTGGCTGTCGACGTCGGCCAGGAACCAGGGCGTGCCGGCCCTGCCGGTGAGGGCATGGCTGGCGCTCCAGTCGAGGTAGGCCTGCACCTGGGTCTCGGTACGCGTGTCGACCGGCGCCTGCGCGTAGATGAAGCGCTCCTTCAGCGTCAGCTTCGCGGCGACGCGGTCGAGCTGCTCGGCGAGCTCGAGCATCTGGTCGAGTTCGGCAACCGCGAAGTGCGCGTCGTCGAGCCTGAGCTGCTCGACGAACACGCCCAGCACCTCGCGCAGCCTGGTCTTGTGCAGGCGCGACGCGATCGTGTCGACATGCCAGCCGTTCGGCGCGACCGGCGCCTTGAAGTCGTCGGGCGCGCGCGGCGTCTTGTGCAGCAGCTCCTTCAGCATCCGCGCGGCCGCGGGCTCGGCCTCTTTGAGCACGCCGGCGAAGCCTTCCTCGTGCATGCCGTAGCGGCCGGCACGGCCGGCGATCTGGTGCACCTCGGACTCGTTCAGCGGCCGGTCGCCGACGCCGTCGAACTTGCTCATCGTGCTGAACAGCACGCGCCGGATCGGCAAGTTCAGCCCCATGCCGATCGCGTCGGTCGCGACCAGGATGTGCGACTCGCCCTGCGCGAAGCGCTCGGCCTCGCGCCGCCGCACTTCCGGCGGCAGCGCGCCGTAGATCACCGAGACCGGGTGACCGCCGGCGGCGATCTGGTCGCGCAGCATCAGCACGTCGCGGCGGCTGAACGCGACGATCGCGTCGCCGAGACCGAGCGACGCGATCGGCACCGGCTGCGCGAGCAGCTGCACGTGCTGCTTGCGGTCGAAGTGCTTCACGCTGCAGCGTTCGCCGCACAGGCCGAGCAGGTTCTCGATCGCCGGCACCGCGTAGGCCGAGCAGATGATGATGACCTCGTTGGCCGGTACCGCGACGATCGCCTGGGTCCAGGCCCAGCCGCGCGACGGGTCGAAGATCATCTGCGCCTCGTCGATCACCGCGACGTCGATCGGTGTGTTGGTGCCGACCATCTCGATCGTGCTGCTGACGACGCGCGCGCCTTCGGCGGGCACGTTCTCCTCACCGGTCAGCAGCGAGGTCGGCACGCCGCGCGCGACCAGCCGGTCGCGGCCTTCGAGCGCGAGCAGGCGCAGCGGCGCGAGGTAGGCACCGTCGAGCGCCTGCGCCAGGCGCTCGAACGCGGCGTGGGTCTTGCCGCTGTTGGGGGGGCCGACGTACAGCGTGACGCTGCGCTGCAGATGGCGCGCCTTCGGGAAGGTGTCGGGGTAGCCCTGGAACGCGAGCTCGCTGTTCAGCCCGGCCAGCGTGTCGAGCTCGGTGACCTGGTGTTCCCAGCGGTCCTGCGCGCGGCTGCAGGCTGCTTTCAGCTCGGCGAAGGGCTGCGAGCCATCGAGTGCCTGCGGCACGGCGCATTCGGATTGCAGGCGCGGCAGCAGCGAGGCCAGATGCTGGGGCTTGTCCGCGCGGCTGCGCTCGATCAGCAACTCGAGGTGCGCGATCAGTTCGGCCGCGTGCGGGTAGGCCGGCGCCGCGCCGAGCGCGGCGCGCAGCGCGTCGGCGTCGCCGCTGCGGTAGAAGGCCCAGACCGCGTCGGCATCGACCGCCACGCGGAACAGCACCGGCACGCGCCAGCCCGCCTCCGAAAGTTGCAGCGCGTGGCTGATCAGCCGCGTCCACTGGCCGGCGCGGCGCGACACGCCGAGCGCCTCGAGCGCGACGCTGCGTTCGAGCATCAGCGGGCGCACGCCCGGGCCGGTGCCGACGGCGTCGAGGTGGGCGAGCGCGCTGCCCATCAGCGCCGGCTCGATCCAGCGGCTCGGGCGCGCCCCGGCGACGGGCTTTTGCAGCAGCACCAGGCCGAGCTTGTCGAGGTGATCCTCGAAACCGGCACTGCGCTCGTCGAGGTAGTCGCCCGGCTTCACGACCTGGGGCAGCGTGTACGCGGCCTGGCGGATACGGTTGAACTGCTCCTTGCCGAGCTGCGCGGGCAGCCGCTGCGCATGGCGCGGGTTCGGCGGGTGTGGGTTGTCGCTGCTGGCAGGGTGTGTGGGCATGTGCACCGATTGTCGCGGACTTGACTTTGACCTCGCCGCCCAAAGGTGGTGTGCATGGGTTCGCGACTGGCGGGCCCGTTGCAGGAGCAAACCATGTCCGCCGCCCAACTCGAAACCCTGAAGAACCGCCTGGAAACCGTAATCGCGCTGGCGCGGCTGCTGGAGCGCGTCGATCACAGCCCGGTGGCGGTCGGCGCCGACCAGTACCGCGCGCTGGTGCGGCAACTGAGCGTGGCGCTGTCGCAGGAGATGCCCGACGACGCGCTGCGGGCCGTGCTCGGCGCCCACCCGGCCGCGGCCGAGCTCTACGAGAACCTGAACTACGCGCAGTCGGGGCTGTCGCGCTCGTCGCTGGAGCGCTCGATCGAATCCGAGAAGCTGGCGCGCCAGGCGCTGGCGCGCGCGGCGCGGCGCGACTGAAGGCGAGCCAAAAGGCTAGAGCTTCGGGATCCGCAGCGTCTTGCTGATCATCAGCGTGCCGGACACGGCAAACAGCAGCACCAGCGGGTGCAGCACCCAGGGCCCGAGCACCCACTCGCCGCCGGGCAATTGTGCGTCGATGCGGCCCTGCCATGCGGCGACGGCGAGCACGCCGGTCGGGATCGGCGTGCCTTCGAAGTAGGCGACCTTGTCGGCGCCGGCAGACAGCGCTTCGGCGCTGACGTTGTAGCGCGCCAGCCGCGAGACGCTGCAGCCGACGAAGTAGATCAGCACGGCCGCGTCCCAGCCGCCGCGCAGCCCGGCCGCGTAGCCGAGCGCCGCCGGGCCGGGGCCGAACGAGATCACGTCGGCGAGCGAGTCGAGTTCCCGGCCCAGCGCCGAATGGGTCCGGCGCCAGCGCGCGATCCGGCCGTCCAGCACGTCGAACACGAACGCTGCCGGCGCCAGCGCCGCGGCCCACAGGAAGTCTGCCAGCGCATGGCTGCCGACATAGCGCATCGCCAGCCACACCGACGCGTTGCCGCAGGCGGCGTTGCCGAGCGTGAACAGGCCGGCGAGATGGAAGCGGCGGATCATCGAGAAATGCCTTGGCGGGCGCGGCTCTGTGCTCATCGGTCTCGGCGGTCGTGATGCGCCAGAGTCTGAAGCATGACCCGGCCCGGCGGCTGTCGGAGAGCTCCGACAGCCGAACGCGCGCTTGCCGGCTCGTGCGGCGGCGCCGCGGCGCGTCCACTGAGGGCTTCGAAGACCGACTGGAGCCGATCATGACCAAACCGCAATCCCCCGCGAACGCCGAGCAGCGCGAGGCGCTGAACGAATCCGAGAAGAAGGCGAGCGAACGGCAGCCCGGCAGCTACAAGCAGGGCGCGACCGAAGACAAGGTGGTCGAGGTCGGGCCCATCGACAAGAAGGATTCGGCCATCAAGGGCATCGATCCGAAATAATGGCGGGATGCGCCGCACCCTGCTGATCACCGCACCGCTGCTCGCGGTCCTCGCCGCCTGCGGCACCCGTTCCCCGCCTGCGGCGCCGGTGGCACCGGCGCCTTCGAAGCCGCCGCCAGCCCCGCCGCCGTCGCTCGGCGCCGAACAGCGCCGCCTGTCCGCGCTGTTCGAGAGCACGCCGGTGGTGTTCGCGATACAGCGCGACGGCAGCCTGCGCGTCACCGTGCCGCTGCGCTACTGTTTCGATCAAGGCCTCGCCCGGGTCAAGCGCCCGCTCGGTGCGGTGCTGGACCGGCTCGCGAAGAGCCAGTTGAACGCGGCCTCGACCTTTCGCGTCGCCACGCCCTCCGACGCCGGTGCGCATGGCCTCGACTTGGCCCGCGAACGCGCGCTGGCGACACGCGACTACCTTGCAGGCCAGCGCCTCGCGCCGAGCCGGCTGCAGGTCGCGGGCGTGGCGCAGACCGAGGGCATCGAGATCGTCGTGACCGACGCCCCGGCGCACTGAGCATCAAGACCCGGGGACGGGCGCCGCGAGGCGGCGTCCTTGGGGCGCTCAATCGACGCGCGCGTAGCGCTTCGCGCGCAGGTTCTTCTTGATCTCCTGCAGCATTTGCCGCAGCTCGCCGGGCAGGCGCAGCGCGACCGCGGTCGTCAGGATGTCGATCACGATCAGGTGCAGCAGGCGCGAGACCATCGGGCTGTAGCGGTCGTAGTCTTCGGGGTGGTCCACCGCCAGCAGGATGTGGTTGCCGCTGAGCGTCAGCTGCGCAAGAGGCGACGCGCTGGCGGTGATCACGACCAGCGTCGCGCCCTTCCTGCGCGCGATCTCGGCCGCGTCGAGCAGGTCGCGGCTGTGGCCCGAGTTGCTGATGATCACCGCGCAGTCGCCGGGGCGCAGCATGGTCGCGCTCATCACCTGCACATGGCCGTCGCTGACCGCCGTGGCGCGCACGCCGAGGCGGAAGAACTTGTGTTGCGCGTCCTGCGCGACGATGCCGGAGTTGCCGACGCCGTAGAAGTCGATGCGCTTGCCGTTCTTGCCCGCGTCAGTGAGCGCGACGATCGCGCGCTCGAACGCGCCGGTGGTCGCGTCGTTGCGGTACTTCAGGAACGCGCTGACGGCGTTGTCGATCACCTTGACGACGATGTCGGCGCTCTTGTCGTCCTCGTCGACCGAACGGTGCACGAAGGGCACGCCCTCGTTGACGGTGCCGGCGAGCTTGCGCTTGAAGTCGGTCAGGCCGTCGTAGCCGACGCTGCGGCAAAAACGCACGACGGTCGGTTTGCTCACATGCGAGCGTTCGGCGAGCTCGACCACCGGCAGCGTCGCGAATGCGCGCGGGTCGGCCAGCACCAGCTTGGCGACGCGCTGCTCGGCCGGTGGCAGCGCGGGGATGGCGGCGCGGATGCGGTCAAGCACGCTGCGTCTCGCGCGCTTCGGGCCGCCGCGCCGGGCCGCCCCGAGCAAGGCCCGATCCGTGGGCCACGCAGAGGCCCCTTCGTGGCCCGAGGGGATCGACCCATGTACGCGTGGGGCGAGGGGCAGACATCATTGCTCTTCGGCCCACGCGAAGCCGTCGCGTGCCACCAGGGCGCTCGCCGCCGCCGGCCCCCAGGTGCCGGCCGCATACGGCCGCGGTCCGTTCACGTCGCGTGCCCAGGCATTCAGCACTGGCTCGACCCAGCGCCAGGCCTGCTCCTGCTCGTCGCTGCGCACGAACAGGTTCAGCCGGCCGGCGATCACCTCCAACAGCAAGCGCTCGTAGGCGCCGACCCGGTTCTCGGCGAAGGCCTTGTCGAAGTCCAGGTCGAGCGACACCGGCGACAGCGGCTCGTGCTGGCCGGTGCCCTTGGCGGCGAGCAGGTGCAGCTCCAGCCCGTCTTCCGGTTGCAGGTTGATCACCAGCTTGTTCGGCTGGTTCACGCCGGCGAAGATGCTGTGCGGCGTGGCGCGGAAGTTGATGACGATCTGCGCCTCGCGCGACGCGAGCCGCTTGCCGGTGCGCAGGTAGAAGGGCACGCCGGCCCAGCGCCAGTTCTGCACCTCGGTGCGGATCGCGACGAAGGTCTCGGTCGTGCTGCCCCGCGGCACCTTCGCTTCTTCGAGGTAGCCCGCGGCCTTCGTGCCCTGCGCGTTGCCGGCGCGGTACTGGCCGCGCACCACGTCGCGCGCGACGCTCTCTTCGGTGAAGGGCTTCAGCGAGCGCAGCACCTTCAGCTTCTCGTCGCGGATCGCGTCGGCGTCGTTGCGGCTCGGCGGCTCCATCGCGACCATCGTCAGCAACTGCAGCGCGTGGTTCTGGATCATGTCGCGCAGCGCGCCGGTGGTGTCGTAGAAGTCGCCGCGCGTGCCGACGCCGAAATCTTCGGCGATCGTGATCTGCACGTTGGCGATGCTCTCGCGCCGCCACAGCGGCTCGAACAGCACGTTGCCGAAGCGCAGCGCCATCAGGTTCTGCACCGAGGGCTTGCCGAGGTAGTGGTCGATGCGAAAGGCCTGCTCCTCCTTGAACACCGAACGCACGACGCGGTTGATCTCCTGCGCGCTCGCGAGGTCGTGGCCGAGCGGCTTTTCGAGCACGACGCGGATCTGCGCCGTGTTGAGGCCGACGACGCCGAGCTGCGCGCAGATCTGCGGGAACAGGTACGGGCTGGTCGCGAGGTAGAGCACGACGGTGTCGGCGTGGCGCTGGTTCAGCCATTGCTTCAGCCGCTCGTAGTGCTCGGGCTGCGACAGGTCCAGGCGCCGGTAGTGCAGCATCTCGGCGAAGCTCGCGAACTCTTCGTCGGTCGGGCGCTTCGCGCCTTCGACGTCCTGAAAGCGCTCCTTGATCCATGCGTGGTATTGCTCGTCGGTCTGTTCGTCGCGCGCGACCGCGAGGATGCGCCCGCCGGGCGGCAGCTTGCCGTGGCGGAAAGCCTGAAACAGCGCGGGCACCAGCTTGCGCCAGGTCAGGTCGCCGGTGCCGCCGAATAAAACGAGGTCGAAGGACATGGTCGAGGTCGCGCGCCGCGGCCCGCGATGTAACTTTGTTTCAGGCTTCATGATGCCGAAGTTTCTTGCGCCGGTCAAACGTCGCCGCCGGCCTTGGCCCGCGGAGGCGATCACGCTAAGGTAGCGGCCACGGAGGAAGCGCGCATGGACTTCGACACATTCATCAACCAGGCCTGGGACGATCACGCCACCGGCCCGCGCACGGTCGCGCAGCGCCTGCCCGACGCCATCGCGCTGGTCGGCGACGAGGCGCAGCTCAACCAGCTGATGAACCTCGGCCACCATGTGCACGGCGAGCACCTGGGCGAGTGGCAGGCCGGCATCGCGTTCATCGAGCGGCTCGCGGCCTCGCCCGTGTTCGTGCCCGGCGGGGCGAGCGGCCTGGCGCACACGCGCAGCGTCGCGAGCCTGCGCCTGTGCGAAGGGGCGGGCGTCGATCTGGACGCGATGGCGGTGTCCGACCGGATCCGTGTCGGCGCGACCGCCGCGGCCGCCCTCGCCGAGCGCGACACATCGCGCGCGACGCGGCTGTTCGAGGACGCGCTCGCGCTCGCGCAGCGCGCCGAACTGCCGGGCGGCGACCCGATGAACCGCGCGCTCGCGGTCACCGGCAACAACCTCGCGTCGGTGCTGGAGCAGAAGGCCGCGCGTTCCGCCGACGAGCGCGCCTTGATGATCCTGGCGGCGCAGACCGGCCGGCACTACTGGGCGCTGGCCGGCACCTGGCTCGAGACCGAGCGCGCCGAGTACCGTCTCGCGATGACCTGGCTGCAGGCCGGCGACCCGGCGCGTGCGCGCGAGCATGCGCAGGCCTGCCTGCAGATCGTCGCGGCCAACGACGGGGCGGCGCTGGAGCGCTTCCTCGGCTGCGAGGCGCTCGGCCTCGTCGAGCGCGCCGCCGGCAACGCGGGCGGCCACGCGCAGGCGCTGGCGGGGGCGCGAGCGGCGTTCGCCGAACTCGATTCGGCCGATCAGGGCTGGTGCGCCGCGAGCCTGGACAAGCTCGCGACCTGAGCGCGGCGCGGCGCGCTTTCCCCGACGCGCCGCTCGGTTACTTTCGGTAAACAAGCGGCGGCGTCCGACGCCAGGAACCGCGGCGACGCGGTCTAATCGAAAGCTCGAACTCTTACGCGACGCAATCCATGAACCAACTCGACCAGCTCAAGCAGTTCACCACCGTCGTTGCCGACAGCGGCGACTTCAAGCAACTGGCGCAGTACGCGCCGCGCGACGCGACGACGAACCCGTCGCTGATCCTGAAGGCGGTGGGCAAGCCCGAGTACGCGCCGCTGCTGAAGGAGACCGTCGCGGCGCACCGCGGCGAGCCGCTCGCGACCATCGTCGACGAGGTGCTGGTGCGCTTCGGGCTGGAGATCCTGAAGATCGTGCCGGGCCGCGTCTCGACCGAGGTCGATGCGCGGCTGAGCTTCGACACCGCGGCCAGCGTCGCCAAGGCGCACCGCCTGATCGCGATGTACGAAGCCGCGGGCATCGCACGCGAACGCATCCTGATCAAGCTCGCGTCGACCTGGGAGGGCATCCAGGGCGCACGCATCCTGCAGCACGAGGGCATCAACTGCAACATGACCCTGCTGTTCGCGTTCTGCCAGGCGGTGGCCAGCGGCGACGCGGGCGCGAAGCTGATCTCGCCGTTCGTCGGCCGCATCTACGACTGGTACAAGAAGAGCGCCGGCAGCGGCTGGGTCGAGGTCGAGCGCGCCGGTGCGAACGACCCGGGCGTCAAGTCGGTCGCACAGATCTACACCTACTACAAGAAGTTCGGCGTCGAGACCGAGGTGATGGGCGCGAGCTTTCGCAACGTCGGCCAGATTCAGGCCCTGGCCGGCTGCGACCTGCTGACGATCAGCCCCGAGCTGATGCACGAACTGCAGGCCAGCGATGCGCCGCTGACACGCGCGCTCGATGCCGAGGTCGCGAAGCTGGTGCCGATCCACGCCGTCACCTACAACGAGGCGAGCTTCCGTTTCGCGCTGAACGACGACGCGATGGCGACCGAGAAGCTCGCCGAAGGCATCCGCGCGTTCGCGGTCGACGCCGGCAAGCTCGAGAAGATGATAGAGGCCCTGAAGTGACCGCGGCCGCGCCCCGTTGCGATCGCACCGAGGCCTGGGCCGCGCTGGCCGGCCACTTCGAGGCGCACGGGCGCGAGTTCGATCTGCGCGAGGCGTTCGCGCGCGATCCGGGTCGCTTCGCGGCGATGGGCGTCGAGGCGCCCGAGGTCTTCGCCGATCTCTCGAAGAACCTGATCGACACCGCGACGCTGCACTTTCTGCTCGACCTCGCCGATGAATGCGGTGTGGCGGCGCGCCGTGACGCGATGCTGCGCGGCGACCCGATCAACACCACCGAGGGCCGCGCCGTGCTGCACACGGCGCTGCGCGCACCGCGCGACCGGGCGCCCTTCAGCGCCGACGTGCATGCGGTGCTCGACGCGATGCTCGCGTATGTCGAGACGGTGCGCGACACCGCCGCCAGCGGCATCCGCCACATCGTCAACATCGGCATCGGCGGCAGCGACCTGGGGCCCCAGATGGTGGTGCCGGCGCTCGACGCGTTCGCGCACCCGAGGCTGACTCTGCACTTCGTCTCGAACGTCGACGGCCACGACATCGTGCCGGTGCTGCGCCAGCTCGAGCCGGCGCGCACGCTGTTCATCATCGCCAGCAAGTCCTTCACGACGCAGGAGACGATGGCCAACGCGCACGCCGCGAAGGCCTGGTTCGAAGCGAACGGCGGCCTCGAGACCGCGAAGCATTTCGTCGCGACGACGACCAACGTGGCCGCCGCAGCGCAGTTCGGCATCACGACGACCTTCGGCTTCTGGGACTGGGTCGGCGGGCGCTACTCGCTGTGGTCGGCGATCGGCTTGCCGATCGCACTCGCGATCGGCGCCGAGAACTTCCGCGCGCTGCTGGCCGGTGCGCATGCGATGGACCGGCATTTCGCGCAGGCGCCGGCGGCCAGGAACCTGCCGCTGCTGCTCGGGCTGCTCGACGTCTGGTACCGCAACTTCCATCGCTTCACGAGCCGCAGCGTCGCGCCCTACCATCAGGGCCTGAAGCGGCTGCCGGCCTACCTGCAGCAACTCGAGATGGAAAGCAACGGCAAGCGCGTCGATCTGGCCGGCGACACCTTGCCGTTCGCGACCAGCCCGGTGGTCTGGGGCGAGCCGGGCACCAACGGCCAGCACGCCTACTTCCAGATGCTGCACCAGGGGACCGATGTGATCCCGGTCGAGTTCATCCTCGTCAAGCACGCGACCCATGGCCTGAACGACCTGCACGGCGCGCTGCTCGACCAACTCGAACGCCAGCACGAGATGCTGCTCGCCAACGGCCTGGCGCAGTCGCAGGCGCTGATGCAGGGCAAGACGACGGATCAGGCGCGCTCCGAGAGCGCGCCGACCGCGTCGACGGAACTCGACCCGCTGACCCTGGCGAAGCACCGCAGCTTCCCCGGCAACCGGCCGAGCACGACCTTGCTGCTCGATCAGCTGACGCCGCGTTCGCTGGGCTCGCTGATCGCGCTGTACGAGCACCGCGTGTTCGTCAGCGGCGCGCTGTGGGGCATCAACAGCTTCGACCAGTGGGGCGTGGAGCTCGGCAAGGCACTCGCCGGCGACCTGCTGCCGCGGCTCGCCTCGGGCAATGTCCAGGGGCTGGACGCGTCGACCGCCGGCCTGATGAAGCGCCTGCGCACCTGAGCCGCGCTGGGTTCAGCGCACCGACAGCCCGCGCAGCGCGCCGTGCGCCGCGTCGAGCGCCTGCTCGACGATGCGCTGCTTCCATTCGTCGGTGTCGATGTAGAACGCATCGCGGGTGCGCTGCTTTATCTGCGCGCGCAAGGCGTCGGGCGCCTCGGGGTGGTTTTCGATCCACTGGTCGGCACGCAGCGCAGCGATCATTTCCATGATCGGCAGCGTGCCGTATTCGAGCGCGATGCTGGTGTACTCGGCCTGCGGACATTCCTCGTAGGCAGCGAGCCACATCAGGCCCTGCAACGGTGCCGAGGTCGAGCTGCCGTCGTAGATGCTGGTGACCTTGTCGCCCCACCAGGCGCGCGCGCGTTGCAGCGCGCTGGCGTCGTCGCGGCACGCGAAGATGCGTTCGCCGACACCGCTCGGCCCGAGGCCCGTGTGCAGGTCGATCCAGCCCAGGTGCGCACAGCGCGTCGCGTGCTCGCGCAGCACGTGACGCAGGGCGATGTGGCTCCAGGTCGGGTTGCGGCCGCCGTAGAACAGGCCCTCGGGGTGCGCGTATTGGCCGCCCGAGATCGCCTGCTGCAGCTTCGCCACGCCGTGCTGCGCGGCATAGCGCTCCAGCACCGCCTCGGCGTCGGCGGGCGGCGGCCAGCTCGCCGGCACGATCGCGGCGGCGAGCTCGTCGTAGGCGTCGTTGCGCGGCGGCGCGCCGCCGAAGTCGTGGAAATTGCGGTTCAGGTCGACGTTCTCCTGCGTGGTGCGGCGCCACCACGAGAAGCCATAGGGGTTCAGCGCGTGCACGTAGAGCACCGCGACGCGTGCATCGGTGGCCGCTGCGCGCCATGCACGGTCCTGCAGCAGCGTGGTCTGCACGCCCGAACCGCAGAAGCCTTCGACACCGTGGCAGGCGCTGCTGACGATCAGCAGCGCGGCGGCGTCTGCCGGGCCGTCGCGCACCACGTCCATCGCGAGCTGCTCGCCGTCGCGGCCGAGCATCGGGTGCAGGTGGCTGTGCACGTCGAGCCCGGCGACATCGGCCTCGGCGAGAAACTTGTTGCGTGCCTCGCGGTAGGTCTGCGAGAAATTGACGCTGACGGGGTCGTTGCTCATCGGAGTACCTTCGTGCTGCGCACTCCGGTATGAGCCCTTCGGGCGGCCGAGCGGGCTCATGCGGGTCAGCGCGCCGTGTTCAGCCACTTCTCGGCCAGGTTCACCCACAGCGTCGCGCCCAGCGGGATCAGCTCGTCGTTGAAGTCGTAGCTCGGGTTGTGCAGCATGCACGGGCCCATGCCGTGGCCGCCTTCGCGGTGGCTGCCGTCGCCGTTGCCGATCAGGAAGTAGCAGCCGGGCTTTTCGAGCAGGAAGAAGCTGAAGTCTTCGGCGCCCATCGTCGGCTCGAACTCCTGCACGTTGTCGGCACCGACCAGTTCGCTCATCACCGTGCGCACGAACTCGGTCTCGGCCGGGTGGTTGATGGTGGGCGGGTAGTTGCGCTTGAACGCGAACTCGCAGCTGGTGTCGAAGGCCGCGCAGGTGTGCTCGGTGATCTCCTTCATGCGCTTTTCGATCAGGTCCAGCACCTCGAGCGTGAAGGTGCGCACCGTGCCCTGGATCTCGCAGCTGTCGGGCACGACGTTGGTCGCCTCGCCGGTGTGGATCATCGTCACCGAGATCACGCCGGCGTCGATCGGCCGCTTGTTGCGCGTGATGATGGTCTGGAACGCCTGCACCAGCTGGCAGGCCACCGGCACCGGGTCGACGCCGTTGTGCGGCATCGCGGCATGCGAGCCCTTGCCGTGGATCGTGATCTTGAATTCGTTGCTGCTGGCAAAGGCCGGCCCGCTCTTCAGCGCGAATTGGCCGACCGCCATGCCGGGCCAGTTGTGCGCGCCGAACATCGCCTCCATCGGGAACTTGTCGAACAGGCCGTCCTTGATCATCTCGCGCGCACCGCCGCCGCCTTCTTCGGCCGGCTGGAACACGAGGTACACGGTGCCGTCGTAGTTGCGGTGCTTGGCGAGGTGCTTGGCCGCGGCCAGCAGCATCGCGGTGTGGCCGTCGTGGCCGCAGGCGTGCATCTTGCCGGGGTGCTGGCTGGCGTGCGCGAAGGTGTTGTGCTCGGTCATCGGCAGCGCGTCGATGTCGGCGCGCAGGCC
>JANXZN010000385.1 GCA_025355545.1 Rhizobacter sp. | reverse complement strand
ACCGGCCTGCGGCTGCTCGCCGACCGCATCGCCGCGGCGTTTCCGGCGGCGCAGGTGGCGCGCGGCGACCGCTTCGCCAGCGTCGTGACCGGCCTGGGCCTGCACGCGCAGCGCTGGTTCGCGCCCTAGGCCGGGCCGGTCGTCGCGCTGCGCCAGGCGCTGAACAGGCCGTCGTCGACCCAGCCGCGCAGCGCCGCGGCGACCTGCGGCGCGGCCTGCGACGCGCCGACCTGCTCGGCCGCCAGCGTGCACAGCGCGGCAAACGGCGCGCCGTCGATCGCGGCCCGCAGCCACGCGCTCGTCGGCGGGGCGAGCGAGCGCCAGCGCGTTGCCAGGCCGCTGCGCCAGACCACGAGCCCGTGCTCGAACGCCTCGGGTTCCGGCAGCTCGGGCCGCTCGTCACCAACGGCCACGCCCTGCAGCGCGCGCCAGATCGGCTCGACGCACCAGCCCATGTCGAGCAGCTGCACGCTCGGCAGCGGCACGAGCACGAGCGCGGGCCAGGCGTCGGCCGCCACCGCGGCCAGCGCGGCGACGTCGATCGGGTTCGCGTCGGCGGCGTCGAAGGCCGCGCGCAGCGCCCATTCCATGCGCGCCAGGTCGGTGATCGCGGCATGCGGCACGAGGTCGTCGCGGCTCGCCATGAACGCGGTCAACTGGTCGCCGAACCAGCGGATCGACGGCTTGCGTGACGGGTATGCCTCGATGTAGGCCCGCGCCAGCGCGTCGAAGGCGTCGTCGCCCAGCACCTGCGGCAGTGCGCCGAAGTTGTCGCGCAGCGCCGCGACGAGCCGGGCCGCGTAGGCCTGGCGGTAGATGTGCAGCCGGCCCGACACCGCGGCGCCCGGCGCGTCGTCGCCACGCACGATCGCCTGCTTCAGCTGCCGCTGCTGCGCGGCCAGCGCGCTCATTGGAGTAGCTTCGTGCTGCGCACTTCGGTATCAGCCCAAGGCCCTGAAAGGGCCACTACGTGGCCCTTGGGGCGGCCCGGCCGGCTCATCAGGCGCGGCCCGGGCCGCGAGCGCCGCGGCCTGCACCGCGCGCGCGTGGTCGAGCTCGACGAGCAGCTCGCTCAGCGCCGGGATGTGGTCGTCGCGCTCGATCATCGTCGGCACCACACCCAGGCGCTGCACGGTGTAGGCATAGAGCGCCCAGACGGCCTCGCAGACCGGGTGGTCGTGCGTGTCGATCACATGCGTGCCGTGGTCCTCGTGGCCGGCGAGGTGGATCTGGCGCACGCGATCGCGCGGCATCGCGTCGATGAAGGCGTGCGCGTCGAAGCCATGATTGCGGCTGCTGACGTAGACGTTGTTGACGTCCAGCAGCAGCTCGCAGTCGGCGCGCCGCGCGAGCTGCGCGATGAACTCCCATTCGCTCATTTCGTCGGCCGCGAAGCTGACGTAGCTCGAGACGTTCTCCAGCAGCAGGCGACGGCCGAGGAACTCCTGCACCTGTTGCACGCGAGCGACCAGGTGATCGAGCGCGGCCTCGGTATAGGGCATCGGCAGCAGGTCGTGCAGGTTGTGGTGGTCGACGCCGGTCCAGCACAGGTGATCGGAGATCCAGGCCGGCTCGATGCGCTGCGCCAGCGCCTTCAGGCCGCGCAGGTGCCCGAGGTCGAGCACGTCGCTGCTGCCGATCGACAGCGACACGCCGTGCATCACCACCGGAAAATCACGGCGGATCGCATCGAGCATCGCCAGCGGCTTGCCGCCCGGCACGAGGTAGTTCTCGGAGAGGACCTCGAGCCAGTCGACCGCGGGCTTCGTCTCGAGAAAGTCGGCGTAGTGTTCGGTTCGCAACCCGAGGCCGAAGCCTTGCAGAGCTTGGCTCATGGCACTCGGATGGCGACGAAACGCTTACTTGGCGACGGCGCCGCCGGCGGACTTGCACTCGGCTTCCGTCTTCTTGCCGACCCAGCCCATGCCCTTGCAGCTGTTCTGGCCCTTGCAGTCGTTCTTCGCGGTCTTGCAGTCCGCAGTGCCCTTGCAGCTGTTGACGCCGGTGCAGTGCACGGTGGCTTCGTCGGCGGCCTGCACCGAGGTCGAGAGCGTGGCGCCCATCGAGAACAGCGCGGCAGCGGCGGTGGCGATAGCGACACCGGATTTGAGGTTGGTCAGCATGATGGTTCCTTCAGGTTGATGAGAGCAGGGAAGCGGTTGATACGCGAACCGCCGCAAACTGGATTCAAGCCTCTTGGGCGCGTCCTCCGATCTGCTGGCCGACGTTGGTCTGGCTCGGCCCCGTGTTCTTACAGCCCCGTGGAAACCGTGCACGCCGGGCCGGGCTCAGGCGCCCAGCACCGCCGCCATCGCGACCGCGGTGGCCTCGACGTTCGCGTTGTTCAGGCCCGCCACGCAGATGCGCCCCGAGCGCACCATGTAGACGCCGTGGGTCTCGCGCAGCGCATCGACCTGCGCGCTCGTGAGGCCGGTGTAGCTGAACATCCCGCGCTGCGTCAGGAAGTAGTCGAAGTTGCGGCCCGGCACCTTCGCGGCGAGCACGCCATGCAGCTGGCGGCGCATCGCCAGGATGCGCTCGCGCATCGCGCCGAGCTCACGCTCCCAGTCGCGCCGCAGCTCGGGCTCGGTCAGCACCGTCGCGACGATCTGGCCGCCGTGGATCGGTGGGCTCGAGTAGTTGCGGCGCACCGTGAACTTCATCTGCCCGAGCACCAGCGCAGCTTGGCGCGCATCGGGGCAGACCACGCTGAGCGCGCCGCAACGCTCGCCGTAGACGCTCATGCTCTTCGAGAACGAGTTCGCGATGAAAAAGCTGACGCGCGCCGCGGCGAGCGCACGCACCGCGAACGCGTCCTGCTGGATGCCGTCGCCGAAGCCCTGATAGGCCAGGTCGAGGTAGGGAATCAGCTCGCGCTCGCGCAGCACCGGGATCAGCGCCTCCCACTGCGCACGCGTCAGGTCGACGCCGGTCGGGTTGTGGCAGCAGGTGTGCAGCAGCACGATGCTCTTGGCCGGCAGGCCACGCAGCGCCGCGCGCATCGCGTCGAACTTCAGGCCGCCGTTGGCCGGGTCGTAGTAAGGATAGGTGTTGACCGTCAGGCCCGCGCCTTCGAACATCGAGCGGTGGTTGTCCCAGGTCGGGTCGCTGACCCAGACCTGGCTGCCCGGGAAGTAGCGCGCCAGGAAATCGGCGCCCACCTTCAGCCCGCCGCTGGAGCCCACCGACTGGATCGTCGCGACGCGCTCCGACGTGACCGCTTCGTGGTCGGCCCCGAACAGCAGGTCCTGCACCGCGCTGCGGAAGTTCGCCGCACCCTCGATCGGCAGATAGGGTTTCGGGCCGCCCTTGGCGACGACGATCGCTTCGGCGCGCTTCACGGAATCCATCACTGGGATGCGCCCGGCATCGTCGAAGTAGATGCCGATCGACAGGTTGATCTTGTTCGGCCGCGGGTCCTTCTGGAAGTCCTCGTTCAGGCTCAGGATCGGGTCGCCGGCGAATGGCGGGATGTGTTCGAACATGGATTCCGGCCTCAATGGATCGTGTCTTTGGCAGCCAGCGCCGCCTCGACGTCGCCCTTCAGCGATTCGGGTTTGTCGGTCGGCGCGTAGCGCTTGAGCACCTTGCCGTCGCGGCCGATCAGGAACTTCGTGAAGTTCCACTTCACCGACTTGCTGCCCAGGATGCCGGGGGCCGCGGCGGTCAGCCACTTCCACAGCGGGTGCGCCTCGCCGCCGTTGACCTTGACCTTGCTCATCATCGGGAAGCTGACGCCGTAGTTGAGCTGGCAGAACGAGGCGATCTCGCCGTCGCTGCCCGGGTCCTGGCCGCCGAACTCGTTGCTCGGAAAACCGAGCACCACCAGTCCCTTGTCGTGGTACGTCTTCCACAGCTCCTCGAGCCCGGCAAACTGCGGCGTGAAGCCGCAGGCGCTCGCGGTGTTGACGATCAGCATCACCTTGCCGCGCTGAGACGAGAGCTGCGCCGGCTTGCCGTCGATCGACAGGGCCTCGAAATCGTAGATGCTGGTGGGTGTGCTGGCCATGGCGTGGCTCCCGGGGGTTGCTCCGCAACGACGCGGTGGGGGGAGATCGTACCGCCGCTCGAGCCGCGGGCCGGTCCACTCGGTCTCGAGCTTCGGCTCAAGCGGGCTCGGACGGATCGGGCAGCGCGTCCCAGACGAACTCGCCCGCGCCGAGCTCGAAGGTCGCGACGCCGGCCGTGTGCATCGGCAGCGTCAGCAGCAGTTCACCGCCGGGCGCGAACACCTTGCTGCCGCCGAGGTGCAACGAGTCCGGGGAGTCGGGCGGGTTGTTCAGCGCGTTCGGCCAGTTGTTCTGCAACACGTAGGCCCTGGATTGCCGCGCCAGCTGCTGCGCGAGCGGCAGGCAGTCGACCCAGTGGTCGTCCCGGTTCTCGGGCGCACGACCCATCGCACCGGGCCAGAACACCAGCTCTGCCGCACCTGCCGGCAGGTGCTGGCGAACCAGCGCCAGGTCTTCGATCTCGCGGCACAGCACGGCGCTGGTCTTGCGGCCTTGCAGGATCGAGACCGGTCGCCCGCGCCCGCCGTGGAAAAAGGTCGCCTCGGCCGGCGTCTGGCCGGTCTTGTCGACCTGCCCGACAAGCGCGCCGTGCTCGTCAATGTGCAGGTAGCTGTTGTAGATCGCGCCGCCGGCCGCCGCGAAGGTCGGCGCGCCGACGCCACAGGCCAGGCCGAGCGCCCGGCACAGCACCTTGATGCGCGCAACCGCGGAATCGACCTTCCCGGGCACCGCCTCGGCGCGGATCTGCCGGTGAAACCCGGTGACCGCGAGCTCCGAGAACACGCAGATCGCCGCGCCCCGATCCGCCGCGAGCTTCATCGCCGTTTCGATGACCGCCAGGTTGGCTTCAATGGTCCATTGCATCGGCGTCTGCGCGATCGCCACGCACAAGGCCTTCCGGTCTGTCATTCGGTCCCTCAATGCTTGTCGCTGCGCGCGATCGCGAGCAGGTGGTTCAGCTCTTCGCGGTAGTTCACGCGGTTCGACTTGTGCCAGCGGTAGATCAACCACATCGTGCCGGCGACGACGCCGCCGAACAGCGCAATCGCGGTGAACGCCGACAGCCCGAACTTAGTCATGCCGGTGTAGAACGCGCCCAGCCCGAGGATGCAGGCCTGCTCGTTGAAGTTCTGCACCGCGATCGACCGACCCGCGCCCATCAGGTTCGCGCCGCGGTGCTGCAGCAACGCGTTCATCGGCACGACCATGTAGCCGCCGATCGCGCCGAGCAGGATCAGGAACGGCGCCGCGACCCAGACGTTGGTGATCGCGTTCAGCCCGATCACCAGCAGCCCGAGCAGGATGCCCAGCGGGATCACGCTGGTGGCCTGGTCCAGCCGCATGCGCAGCGACGCGACGATCGCGCCCGCCGCAGTGCCGATCACGACCACCGCCACCAGCGAGGTCGCCTGCGTCGTGGTGTACCCCAGCGCCACCGTCGCCCACGCGAACACGATGATGCGCAGGTTGCCCGAGACACCCCAGAACAGCGTCGTCGTCGCCAGCGAGATCTGGCCGAGCTTGTCGGACCACAGCCTCGCGTTGCAGCTCGAGAAGTCGCGCATCAGGCCCATCACGCCGTGGGCGAACGGCTGCAGCGGCGCCTCGGTGCGCGGGATGCGCAAGTTGAACGCGGCCGCGATCAGGTACAGGAACACGATCACCGCGATCGCCGACTCGGGCGCGGTCGAGATGCCGGTGTCGACAAGCGGCAGGTCGATCGCGAGCAGGTGGCGCGACACCACCACGCCGATCAGCTGGCCGCCCAGCGCGATGCCCAGGATGATCGACATGATCGTCAGGCCCTCGATCCAGCCGTTCGCCTTGACCAGCTGCGAGTTCGGCAGCAGCTCGGTCAGGATGCCGTACTTCGCGGGCGAGTACGCCGCCGCGCCGAGCCCGACGATCGCGTACGCCAGCAGTGGGTGGCCGCCGAACAGCATCAGCAGGCAACCTGCCACCTTGATGCCGTTCGACAGGAACATCACCTTGCCCTTCGGCACCGCGTCGGCGAAGGCGCCGAGAAAGGGCGCGAGGATCACGTAGAACAGCGCGAACATCGGCCCGAGTGCCGGGATGGTCCACGACGGCGCGTTCGTCGTCTTCAGCATCTCGATCGCGGCCACGAGCAGCGCGTTGTCGGCCAGCGAGCTGAAGAACTGCGCCGACATGATCGTGTAGAAGCCCTTTTTCATGCGCGCGGCAACTCGGCTTCAAACTGGGGGGGTCGCCACAACATGGCGGCATTGTCGCCGTTGGCGTGACGCGGTTTGGGCCGGCACCCGGACGCCGGGTTAGCCCTTAGTTGTGGTGTTTTCAGAGCCTGTTCCCCGGCGGGGGTATCCCGCGTCGCAGCCGGTCAGGCAACGGCCGCGCGCGATCGGTTCGACCCGGCATGCCGAGGCCGACCGGGTCGAGTCCCTGTCAGAACGTGTACTTCATGCCGACGCTGACGCCTTTCAGTTTCCCGCCCGCCCAGCAGTGTGGTCCATTGCCGTTCGGATCGAAGCCCGTGGTGTCCGGGTTCGAGGCGTCATGGCAATCGGTCGTGACGCCCCGCCCGCCCGCGCCCAGGTCATAGTGGGCCGATGCGTGGTTCAGCGTTTCGGCGAAGTTCGCGTAAAAGCCCAGCTGCCGGTCGACCTGGTGTTTCCACGCCAGCGTGAACATGTTGGCTGCGTTGTCGGAGCCGAGCCCGCCCGGCGTGTTGTGCTGTCCCGGGTCCCCGGGCGCTTGCCCGGCATGGGCCCAGCCGAAGTGCGCGCTGTCGTTGGCGCCGATCTGCTGGCTCACCGCCAGCCAGTAGCCGCTTCGGCTGCGCTCGTTCTGATAGGCCAGCGCTTCGGGCACATTGCGCCTGAGTCTTTCATAGATCGCATTGACGGTCGTGCCGGTCGCGAACCGGTATTGCGCACCGATCTTTGCCGCCCATTCGTTGGCGACGTCGGTCGGATCGAAGACCGGCAGATCGCTGGTGCGGTTCACTCCCTTGTGCAGTTCGTAGGCGCCGGTCACATAGAGCGGACCATTGCGATACCCGGCACTCAGGCTGTAGGCCGCACCATAGGCGCCATCGTTGCAGGCCACCGGCAATCCGCCGCTGCCCGGAACGTTGCCGCCGGCGCAATCGCCCTCGCCGGCCGCGAGGTTGCTGTTGTCGTACCCGCGGTTCTGCCCCGGGGACAGCAGCGCATTGACGAAGAAGCCGCCGATGCTCGGCGACTCATACCAGATCGCATGATCGAGCCGTGTTCCGAACTCGACCCGGTTGTCGCCGCCGGTATTGGCCATGATGACCGCGTAGTCGCCCAGCATGCCGGAGAACGCATTCATCGAGGCCGTCGATGTCTTGTAGGGCGCGTCGGTCTTGCCGATCTTGAGCGCGCCCCATGCCGGTGACGCCAGCCCTATGAAGCTGTTGCGGGAGGTCAGGCCGCCCTTGACGACGGAGCTCGTGTTGCTGTTGCTGGCGCTGGTTCCCGAGGCGGCGGACACGTCGATCTGGGTCTCGAATTGGTAGACGAAATTCGCCGGAAATGCGCCCAACTGCTGAACCCCGCGCACGCCGACATAGGACAGGTTGGTCGAGAGGTCCGGCATCCATCCGACCCTGCCGACCGGCGCGACACCACCGACCGTCATGCCGCCCAGGCCCTTGGTCGCGTCGTCCACCGAAATGTCGAGATTCCCGTAGATCGAGAGTTCGCCTCCGCGTGTGAAGAAGGTCAGTCCGTCGCCGGCCTTGCGTTCGAGAAACTCGTGACCGCCTGACGCAGCAGCCACCTTCTCAGGCGGCTGCTGCGCCTTGGCGGCCATCGCATTCATTTGCGTCTGGAGCTCTGCAACCTGCTTCTGCAATGCATCCAGTTTCGCTTGCAGGTCGGCTGCTTGATCGGCGCGGGCACTTCCCGACGCGGTGGCAAGCGCCATCGCGCAGGCGAGCGCCAACGGGCTGCGTGCGAAGGCTCTCGCACGCGTTGCAAGTTTCGATGTCATGGCTGTCTCCAGACTGGGTTTGAAATGGACCTGCACGGCGGGCGAAAATCTGCTGCGTGCGGGGCGCATTTCAATCGTCTGGATCGCCGGGCGCGCTTGACCGCGGTCAAGTATTCGGCACACGAATCACAAGATCTTCGAGGTGTGCGCCTGATCGGATTTATTGCGCTTCGGCAGGCCCCGTTTAAGGCCGTCTTCATTCGCCGGGCGTAGCGTCGCTCGGCGGCGCGTTCGATGCGCCGATGCCGGCCGCTTCAGTGCGAGCCGCTGTGCGCGACGGCGAGCAGCTGGTCGACCTCTTCACGCTGTCGGACGCGGTTCGAGCGGTGCCAGCAGTACACCAGCCCCAACGCCGCCGGCAGCAGCTCGATCACGATGCCGTACTTCGCGGGCGAGTAGGCCGCGGCGCCGAGCCCGACCACCGCGTGGGCGAGCAGCGGGTTGACGCTGGCCAGCATCAGCAGGCAGCCGATCATCTTGAGGCCGTTCGCCGCCAGCATCACCTTGCGCTTGGGCGGCGCATCGGCAAAGGCGCCCAGGAACGGCGCCAGCAGCACGTAGAACAGTGCCAGCATCGGCGCGAGCCAGGCGACGCGCGCGGCCATGTTCTCGGCGCGGAGCAGCTCCAGCGCGACCACGCCGAGCGCGGCGTCGGCCAGGGCGCTGAAGAATTGCGCCGCCACGATTGTCGAGAAGCCCTTCTTCATCGGCCCGTCCGCGCGGCGCCGCTCGCCCAGTGTTTGCGCATGTATCTCCCCGGCGCACGGCGCTATGGCACGCAGGTTTGACGCCGCCGCGGCTGGCAGAATCGCGCCATGCTGCGCCATCCCTCTTGAAGGACACGGACGATGCCGCGTCCCGTCGAAGCCCTGATCCACACCGAGGCGCTGGCCCACAACCTGGCACGCGCGCGCGCCGCGGCGCCCGATGCGAAGGTCTGGGCGGTCGTGAAGGCGAACGCCTACGGCCACGGCATCGAACAAGCCTATGCCGGGCTGAAGGGCGCCGACGGTTTCGCGCTGCTCGACCTGCGCGAGGCCGAACGCATTCGCGCCCTCGGCTGGCGCGGGCCGGTACTGCTGCTCGAAGGCTGCTTCGATGCGCGCGATCTCGAGCTCTGCTCGCGCCTGAACCTGTGGCACACGGTGCACCACGAGGCCCAGATCGACTGGCTCGCCGCGCACAAGACGCATGCGCCGCACCACGTGTTCCTGAAGATGAACAGCGGCATGAACCGGCTCGGTTTCCGACCCGCGGCCTTTGCTGCCGCATGGCGGCGCCTGAGCGGGCTGACGCAGGTCGAGAGCATCGCGCTGATGACGCACCTGTCCGACGCCGACGGCAGCCGCGGCGTCGCGCAGCAGCTCGCGGTGTTCGACGAAGCGACGCGCGATCTGCCCGGCGAGCGCACGCTCGCCAACAGCGCCGCGACCTTGCGCTTCGCGCCGACGGTCGAGAAAGTGCGGGGCGACTGGGTGCGGCCCGGCATCATGGTCTACGGCTCGTCGCCCGACTTTCCCGAGAACGGCATCGCCGACTGGGATCTGCGCCCGACGATGAGCCTGCGTGCGCAGCTGATCGCGACGCAGGCGCTGAAGGCCGGCGAGCAGGTCGGTTATGGCGGGCGCTTCACCGCCGAGCGCGACATGATGCTCGGCGTGGTCGCTTGCGGCTACGCCGACGGCTACCCGCGCGTCGTGCCCGATGGCACGCCGGTGCTGATCGGCGAGGCGCGCACCCGGCTCGTCGGCCGCGTCTCGATGGACATGATCACGATCGACCTGACCCCCGCGCCCGACGCGCGGCCCGGCAGCGTCGCGACGCTGTGGGGCGTGAGCCCCGGCGGCACGGTGCTCCCGATCGACGAGATCGCGCAGGCCGCCGGCACCGTCGGCTACGAGCTGATGTGCGCGCTCGCGCCGCGCGTGCCGACGCGCGCGGTTTGAGCCCGCGATGGGGCCCGTCGTTCCCCCGCTCGTGATCCCGGAGAACGAAGTCGAGTTCAGCGCGATCCGCGCGCAGGGCGCGGGCGGGCAGAACGTCAACAAGGTCTCGAGCGCGGTGCACCTGCGCTTCGACATCCGCGCCTCGTCGTTGCCCGACGAGATCAAGGAAAGGCTGCTCGCGCTGAACGACCAGCGCATCACCGGCGAGGGCGTGGTCGTGATCAAGGCGCAGACCAGCCGCAGCCAGGACATGAACCGCGCCGACGCGCTGCAGCGGCTGCAGGCGCTGGTCGACGCCGTCGCGCTGCCGCCGAAGCCGCGGCGCGCTACCAAGCCGACCTACGGCTCGAAGCAGCGCCGCCTCGAGGGCAAGGGCATCCGCGCCGTCATCAAGGCCGGGCGCGGCAAGGTCCGCGAGTAGCGACTACGCGCGCGCTCAGTCGACGAACAGCAGCGCCGGGCACTCGAGCACGCTGCGCAGCGCCTGCACGAACTGCGCCGCGTGCACGCCGTCGACGACGCGGTGATCGAAGGACGACGACAGGTTCATCATCTGCCGCGCCACGATCGCGCCGTCGCGGATCACCGGGCGCGCGACGATGCGGTTGACGCCGACGATCGCGACCTCCGGGTGGTTGATCACCGGCGTCGAGACGATGCCGCCGAGCGCGCCCAGGCTGGTCAGCGTGATGGTGGAGCCGGTCAGTTCGTCGCGCAGCACCTTGCCGGAACGGGCCGCCTCGGCCAGGCGCGCGATCTCGGTGGCGTTGGCCCACAGGTCGCGCGCGCCGGCATCGCGCAGCACCGGCACCATCAGCCCGGCGCCGGTCTGGGTCGCGATGCCCAGGTGCACCGCAGCCACGCGGGTGACGATGCCGGCCTCGTCGTCGAAGCGCGCGTTGATCTGCGGGAACTCGCCGACCGCGAGCACGATCGCGCGCGCCAGCAGCGGCAACAGCGTCAGGCGCCCGCACGTGGCGCCGTGCTTGTCGTTCAGGCGTGCGCGCAGCGCCTCGAGCTCGGTGACGTCGATCTCTTCGACATAGGTGTAGTGCGGGATGCGGCGCTTGGACTCCTGCATCTTCTGCGCGATCCGGCGCCGCAGCCCGGTGATGCGGATCTGCTCGTCGGCGCGCGCCGGCGCCACTGCGGCGGCCTGGGCGGGAGCACGCGCAGGCGTCGCGCGCGCGGGCTGAGCGTCGAGATCGGCCTGCATGATGCGGCCGCCCGGACCGCTGCCCGCGACCGCGTGCAGATCGATGCCGAGCTCCCAGGCACGCCGGCGCAGTGCCGGCGACGCGATCGGCCGCTCGCCGGCCGGTGGGGCCGAGGCCACCGCCGGCGCGACGGCACGGGGTGCAGCCGCGAGCGCGGGCGCCGCTGCCATCGGCGCGGGCACAAGTGCAGGCGCCTTCGCGGGCGCTTTCCCGGCCACCGCACCCCCCGCGTCGGCGACCTCGATGCGGATCAGCTCCGCACCCACCGCCAGCACCTGCCCGACCTCGCCGCCCAGCGCCAGCACCGTGCCGACCACCGGCGACGGGATCTCGACGGTCGCCTTGTCGGTCATCACGTCGGCGAGGATCTGGTCCTCGGCAACCACTTCGCCCGGCTGCACACGCCAGGCCACGAGTTCGACCTCGGCGATGCCTTCGCCGATGTCGGGCATCCTGATCACGTGAATACCCATCATGCCTCCATCGCGCGTTGCAGCGCGGCGGCCACGCGCGCCGGGCCGGGGAAGTAGTCCCATTCGAGCGCATGCGGGTAGGGCGTGTCCCAGCCGGTCACGCGTTCGATCGGTGCCTCGAGGTGGTAGAAGCAGTGCTCCTGCACCAGCGACGCGAGCTCGGCGCCGAGGCCGCAGGTGCGCGTGGCCTCGTGCACGATCACGCAGCGCCCGGTCTTCTTCACCGAGTTCACGATCGCCGGCAGGTCCAGCGGCCACAGGCTGCGCAGGTCGATGATCTCGGCGTCGATGCCGGTCTCGTTCGCCGCGGCCTCGCTGACGAACACCATCGTGCCGTAGGTCAGCACCGTCAGCGCTTGCCCGGCGCGAAACACCGTGGCCGATTCGAGCGGCACGCGGTAGTGGCCCTCGGGCACCTCGGCCAGCGCGTGCCGGGTCCAGGGCACGACGGGGCGGTCGTGGTGGCCGTCGAAGGGCCCGTTGTACAGGCGCTTGGGTTCGAGAAAGATCACCGGGTCGTCGCACTCGATCGCCGAAATCAGCAGCCCCTTCGCGTCGTACGGGTTCGACGGCATCAGCGTGCGCAGCCCGCAGACGTGCGTGAACAGCGCCTCCGGGCTCTGGCTGTGGGTCTGGCCTCCGTAGATGCCGCCGCCGCAGGGCATGCGGATCGTGATCGGCGCGGTGAAATCGCCGACCGAGCGGTAGCGCAGCCGCGCCGCCTCGGAGACGATCTGGTCCGAGGCCGGGTAGAAGTAGTCGGCGAACTGGATTTCGGCCACCGGGCGCAGCCCGTACGCGCCCATGCCGACCGCCGCGCCGACGATGCCGCCCTCGGAGATCGGCGTGTCGAACACGCGCGCGCTGCCGTGCTTGGCCTGCAGGCCTTCGGTGCAGCGGAACACGCCGCCGAAGTAGCCCACGTCCTGGCCGAACACGACCACGTTCGGGTCGCGCTCCAGCATCACGTCCATCGCCGAGCGCAGCGCCTGGATCATCGTCATCAACGCCATGCTCAGCCCTTCGTCGCTTGCAGTTGCCGCAGCTGCGCCTGCAGGTGCGCCGGCATCTCGCGGTAGACATCCTCGAACATCGATTCGAGCGGCGGCGCGTGGCCGTCGACGAGCGTGCCGAAGCGCTCGGCTTCTTTCTGGGCCGCGCCGATCTCGGCCGTCAGCTCGCCGTGCAGTGCCGTGTGCTGCGCGTCGGACCAGACGCCGAGCCTGATCAGGTGTTGCTTGAGGCGCGCGATCGGGTCGCCGAGCGGGAAGCGCGCCGCGTCGTCGGCGGGGCGGTACTTCGACGGATCGTCCGAGGTAGAGTGCGGGCCGGCGCGGTAGCTGATCCATTCGATCAAGGTCGGCCCGAGGTTGCTGCGCGCGCGCTCGGCGGCCCAGGTCGATGCCGCATGCACGGCGAGGAAGTCGTTGCCGTCGACGCGCAGTGAGGCGATGCCGCAGCCCACGCCGCGGCCGGCGAAGGTCGTGCCCTCGCCGCCGGCGATCGCCTGGAAGGTCGAGATCGCCCACTGGTTGTTGACGACGTTCAGGATCACCGGCGCACGGTACACGTGGGCGAAGGTCAGCGCGGTGTGGAAGTCGGCCTCGGCGGTGGCGCCGTCGCCGATCCAGGCCGAGGCGATCCTGGTGTCGCCCTTGATCGCCGACGCCATCGCCCAGCCCACCGCCTGGATGAACTGGGTCGCGAGGTTGCCGCTGATCGAGAAGAAGCCGGCGCGCTTCATCGAGTACATCACCGGCAGCTGCCGGCCCTTCAGCGGGTCGCGCTCGTTCGACAGCAGCTGGCAGATCAGCGGCACCAGCGGCACGTCGTCGCGCGCCAGCAGCAGGCCTTGCTGGCGGTAGGTCGGGAAGCACATGTCGCCGTCGACCAGCGCGAGCGCGTGGGCGCAGGCGATCGCCTCTTCGCCCAGGCTCTGCATGTAGAACGACATCTTCTTCTGGCGCTGCGCGATCAGCATGCGGGCGTCGAAGATGCGCGTCTTCAGCATCGCACGCAGCCCCCGCACCAGCACCTCGGGCGCGAGCTGCGGCGCCCACGGCCCGAGCGCGCGGCCGTCGTCGGCGAGCACGCGCACCAGCGCGGTCGCGAGGTCGCCGGTGTCGGCCGGCGCCACGTCGATGGCCGGGCGCCGCACCGCGCCGGCCTCCGACAGGTGCAGGTACGAAAAATCAGTGTGTTGGCCGGGCCGCCCGCTGGGCTCCGGCACATGCAAGCGAAGGGGTTGCCCTTGCATTTGCGATGACGCCATCCGCGTTCCTCCTGCGCCGGTAAGCGCAGCGGCGAGCCTAACGCGGGTGGGGCGGCTGCGCCATCGGGATACTGCGGTGGCGCGACAGCGCGATCACGGCAGCGCCCGGCGCCGCGCCGTCACCTCGATCTCGATGCGGATGCGCGGGTCGGCCAGGCCGGCGGCGATCATCGTCGCGGCCGGGCGCACCTCGCCGAAGCAGTGGCGCAGGGTCGGCCAGCAGGCGCTGAAGTCGTTGCCGGGCGGCAGCACGTAGGTGACCCGAACCACGTCGGCGAGGCTCGCCTGGGCCAGGGCGAGCGCGGCCACTATGTTCTTCAGGCACTGCTCGGTCTGCGCGACCAGGTCGTCGGAAATTGTCATCGTCGAATAGTCGAAGCCGGTGGTGCCGGAGACGAACACCCAGTCGCCGTCGACGACGGCGCGCGAGTAGCCGATCTCGGCCTCGAAGCTCGATCCGGAACTGATCAGCTGGCGGGCCATGCGTGGCTCCCTGATTGGCAAGGACAGCATTCTCGCGCCGGCTTGCCGCGACAATCCGCGCATGGCGAAAGACAAGTCGATCTACATCTGCACCGAATGCGGCGGCACGTCCGCGAAGTGGCTGGGCAAGTGCCCGAGCTGCGGCGCCTGGAACACGCTGGTCGAGGGCGTCGAGGAGGGCCCGTCCAGGAACCGCTACGGCGCGCCCTCGCGCGGGCTGGTCGCGAGCCAACCGGTAGCCACTCTCGCGGAGATCGAAGCCAGCGACGTCGACCGCCAGCCCACCGGCATCGACGAACTCGACCGCGTGCTCGGCGGCGGCATCGTTGCCGGTGGCGTCGTGCTGATCGGCGGCGACCCGGGCATCGGCAAGTCGACCTTGCTGCTGCAGGCGCTCGATAGCCTCTCGCGCAACCTGAAGACGCTCTACGTGACCGGCGAGGAAAGCGGCGCGCAGGTTGCGCTGCGCTCGCGCCGGCTCGGCCTGAACGGCTCGCAGGTGCGCGTGCTGGCCGAGATCCAGCTCGAGAAGATCGTGGCGACGCTGGAGCACGAGCGACCCGCCGTCTGCGTGATCGATTCGATCCAGACCATGTACAGCGAGCAGCTGTCGTCCGCGCCCGGCTCGGTCGCGCAGGTGCGCGAGTGCGCGGCGCAGCTGACGCGCCTGGCGAAGAGCAGCGGCGTCACGATCGTCCTCGTCGGCCACGTCACGAAGGAGGGTGCGCTGGCCGGCCCGCGCGTGCTCGAACACATCGTCGACACGGTGCTGTACTTCGAGGGCGACACGCATTCGAGCTTCCGGCTCGTGCGCGCAATCAAGAACCGCTTCGGCGCGGTCAACGAGATCGGCGTGTTCGCGATGACCGAGAAGGGGCTGAAGGGCGTGTCGAACCCGAGCGCGATCTTCCTGTCGACGCACGGCGAGCCGGTCGCGGGCTCGTGCGTGCTGGTCACGCTCGAAGGCACGCGGCCGTTGCTGGTCGAGATCCAGGCGCTGGTCGATTCCGGCGGCCCCAGCCCACGGCGCCTCAGCGTGGGCATCGAGCGCGACCGGCTGGCGATGATGCTTGCGGTGCTGCACCGCCATGCCGGCATTGCCTCGTTCGACCAGGACGTGTTCGTCAACGCGGTCGGCGGCGTGCGCATCAGCGAGCCGGCCGCCGACCTCGCGGTGATGCTGGCGATCCAGAGCAGCCTGCGCGCGCGCGCGCTGCCGCGCGGCTTCATCGCGTTCGGCGAGGTCGGCCTGGCCGGCGAGGTGCGCCCGGCGCCGCGCGGCCAGGAGCGCCTGAAGGAGGCGGCGAAGCTCGGCTTCTCGGTCGCGATCGTGCCGAAGGCGAACGCGCCGAAGAAGGCCATCGAGGGCCTGACGATCCACGCGGTCGAGCGCATCGAGCACGCGATCGAGATCGCGCGCGGCCTGTGAGCCCGCCCGATCCGGCCCGGGGCGCCGCGCATCGGGTACAACCGCGCCCACGTGACCGTTTCGAAGGAGATTGCGCATGAACCCGTGGATCGGCTGGGGCCTGGCGGCCATCGCGGTCGCCGCCGGCTGGCTCGGCTATGGCTGGCCCGGGCTGGCGCTCGCGTTCTCGGTGGTCGTGTTCTGGCTGCTGATCCAGTTCAACCGCTCGGTGCGCGTGATGCGCGAGGCGGCGGAGTCGCCGGTCGGCGCGGTGCCGAGCGCGGTGATGCTGCACTCGAAGCTGCGCGTCGGGTTGCCGATGCTGCAGATCGTGAAGCTGACCAAGAGCCTGGGCCGCCACCTCGGCGACACGCCCGAGACCTGGGCCTGGACCGACGCATCGGGCGCCGAGCTGCGCATCGTCTTCGACAAGGGGCGCTGTGTGCGCTGGGACCTGATCCGGCCGGCCGGG